>JAFSPF010000051.1 GCA_017443065.1 Lachnospiraceae bacterium | reverse complement strand
ATATTTTATCACAAAAACGGAGAAGGCAAAAGCGACCCCCGACGGGAGGCAAGGGCATAGCTGACCTGCAGGGTTTTCCTCGCCCTGGTCATGGCCACATACAGCATTCTGCGTTCCTCTTCCAGCGCCTCCTCGCTCTGCGCCTGCGCATGAGGAATCACGCCCGCGTTGCACATCGGTAGATACACATGATCGAACTCCAGCCCCTTGGAGGCATGCATCGTCATCAGCTTCACGCCGCGCCCCTTTGCGCCGGTATCCGCGTTTGTTCTTCTTGCCGCCTCCGCATCCGAAAGCGCCTCTTTGACATGCGCAAAAAAACTGCCTGCCGAATGGTCCGCGGCATCCTCTTCCATCCGGTCGAGCACATTCAAGGCATAGAGAACGCCCGCCCTGTCGTTTTCCGCCTTCAGGAAACGCTCGTATCCGACGGCACGCCGGAGATATCCGATGGCCGTTCTCGGGCGCATGGCGGAAATGAGCTTTATTTCCCGGAAAAAGACACGGACGCGCTCCTGCATCTGCGGCATATTCCGGTAATACCGAAGCAGAGCCGCTTCCTCCACGACGGCATGCTCCGCGCAGCTTCTCGAAAAATACCGCAGGGGTTTGTTCATGATCCTGAGAAAATCCGCCCGCTTCTGTCCGTCATGGGCAAAACGCAAATACGAGAGTATATCGCAGGCGGCGTTCTCCTCATACAGGCTTTTCACATCCTCCTTCATGTCAAAGCGGATCCTGTTTCTGGCAAGAATCTCCGCCGCCTTTGCCGCACAGGCATGTGTGCGGACAATGATGGCCGTGTTGCTGAAATCCGCGGCTTCCTTCTCTTCCTTTGTTTCTTCCAGGATTCTTGCGCAGATTCCGTTCAGCTCCTCCTCCGTATCCCGGCATTCGCTGATCCGGAACGTCCCCGCGCTTCCGCCCTCCCTTTTAAGGGCGCTTCGCATGGGCCCCTTCGGAAGCCGGCCGCGGTTTCTGCGGATCACCTTCTCCGCCGCCTCAATGATCTCCTTCTCCGAACGGTAGTTGAGGGGAAGACAGATTTGCTCCGCAGACGGATACCGCGTCAGAAAGCGCCGCATGACGCAGGGATCCGCGCCGCGAAAGCCGTAGATGGACTGGTCATCGTCCCCGACCGCAAACAGATTCCCCCTTCGTGCGGCAAGAAGGTGCAGCAGCTCCTCCTGTACGGGGCCGATGTCCTGGTACTCATCCACCTGGAAATGCGCAAAGCGCTCCTGCCAGCCCCGTAGCAGGTCCTGCCGCCGCTGCAGCAGGCGCAGACAGTCCGGCGCAATGTCATCATAATCCGTCAGCCGAAGTTCCTGCCGCATCGCTTCGTAACGCAGGAAAATCTCTTCAAACCGTTCCGCATGGGGCAGGCTTCCCTCCGGCGCCGTCTTCTTTCCGCTGTTCTTACGGTTGGAAACGGCGCGGAGCAGCGCGGCGGCGGATTCCTTTGTCGGATAAAGCCCGAGCCCCTTCATCACCTCCTCCATCAGCCGGCTCCGCTCCGCCCCGTTCAGGATCTTTACTTCTCCGCCCTCTGTCCCCTCCCGGAGGATCCGGAAAAAAACGGAGTGAAAGGTGCCGAACACCGCCTGCGGAAAAGCGGAGGCCGTCATTTCCGTAAAGCGTGCCGCCATTTCCACGGCAGCCGCCCTGGAAAAGGTCAGTGTCAGAAGGGAGGCCGCCCTCTCTCCTTTTGTTTCGATCAGGTTTTTGGCGCGCGCCGTGATCACGGCCGTCTTGCCGCTGCCGGGACCCGCCACCACGAGGCAGGGGCCTTCGTGATGGCGGATCGCCAGGAGCTGTTCATGATTGTAATTCATCGGGTGTTCTCTTGTATGAGAGACCGTTCCAAAGAGTATCAGAGTTTTTCCAGAGAGGCTTCCAGACGGGAAAGCGTTTCGTCCTTTCCGAGGACTTCCATGGCCTCCGTCGCACCGCAGGGGGTCATTTCCTTTCCGGTCACCGCAATGCGCAGGGGCCAGAGCACATAGCCGTTTTTATAGCCCTTCTCCTCCACAAACGCCTTCAGTCTCGCAAAGAGCGCGTCATTGGAGTAATCCTCCTGTTCCTTCAGCACCGGCAGCAGTTCCGAAAGCACGGTCTTTGCGCTTTCCGCGTCCGTCTTCATCTTTTTGTGCGTATAGAGCGCATTGTCAAAGGCGGGCATTTCCCGGAAGAACTCCACCATCGGCGCGATATCCGGGAACACCTCGATGCGCGTCTTCACCATCGCGGCAATCTTTTTTAAGCGGGCCTCCCCGTCCGGGCTTTCCGCAATCGCGGGAAGGGCCTGCTTCAGGATGTCCCGTGCCTTCGCAAAAAACACCTCCTCCTCCATGGCCTTGAAGTATTCGCCGTTCATCCATTTCAGTTTGGTGAAGTCAAAAACGGCCGGGGATTTCGAAATCCTGCGGTAATCGAATCCGGCGATCATCTCGGACAAAGACATGACCTCCGCATTGTTCTCCGGCGACCAGCCGAGCAGCGCCACAAAGTTCACGACCGCCTCCGGCAGAAAGCCCTGTTCCAGAAGGTCTTCAAAGGAGGAATGACCGCTGCGCTTGGAAAGCTTGTGATGCTCCTCATCCGTGATCAGCGGACAGTGAATGTAGGCCGGAATCTCCCAGCCGAAGGCCTCATAAAGGCGGTTGTACTTCGGTGTGGAGGAGATGTATTCGTTGCCCCTGACGACATGCGTGATCCCCATCAGATGGTCATCCACGACGTTTGCGAAGTTATAGGTGGGATAGCCGTCCGATTTGATGAGGATCATGTCATCCAGCTCGCTGTTGTCCACGGTCACGTCACCGTACAGCTCGTCATGGAAGGTGGTTGTGCCCTCCGTCGGATTGTTCTGACGGATCACATGCGGCATGCCCTTTGCCAGGTTCTCTTTGACCTCCTCCTCGGACAGGGACAGACAGTGCTTGTCATAGACGCGGATCGATTTCGCGTTCTCCCCCTCGTCCTCTTCCCCGTCCTCTGCGGACGGAGACGTACCGCCGACGGTCTGCGTCAGGGACTGCAGACGCTCCGGCGTACAAAAACAGTAATAGGCCTCGCCCTTGTCAATCAGTTCCTTTGCGTACTTCGTATAGATCCCGGCCTTCACGCGCTCCGACTGCACATACGGACCGCAGCCGCCGTCCTTGTCCGGACCCTCGTCATGGTTGAGACCCGCGTCCTTTAAGGTCTGATAAATGATCTCCGTGGCGCCCTCCACGTAGCGTTCCTGATCCGTATCCTCGATCCGGAGAAGGAAATCGCCGCCTTCATGTCTCGCGATCAGGTAGGCATAAAGCGCGGTGCGAAGGTTTCCCACATGCATTCTGCCCGTCGGTGACGGTGCGTATCTGGTTCTGATTTTCATTGCTCCACTCCTGTTTGTTCTTTGTGTTTCCGCCGTCTTCCGGACGGTTGTTATTATCCTATCACAGGATTTATGCTTTGTAAAGTGTTTGTTTATTTAATTTTTATCATTACCTCTTATGCGTTTTTTTTATGAGAAAAACGGTGAAAATTGTCGCTACAATAACAGTTTTCTATTGAAAATCGTTTGTACTATTGTTATAATAAAGTTTAATTTTTTGGTCACTGTTGCGTATGCATCAGTTTGCACATTCTTTCACGGGAACAGGAGCCGGTAACATTATGAAGAGAAATAATATGATCGCCATGATTCTTGCGGGCGGAAGAGGTTCGAGGCTCTACGATCTGACGAACAAGCTCGCCAAGCCCGCCGTCAGCTACGGCGGCAAATACCGCATCATCGATTTTCCTTTAAGCAACTGTGCCAACTCCGGCATCGATGTCATCGGCGTGCTGACACAGTATGAATCCATCTTTCTCAACAGCTATGTCACCGTGGACAGCCGCTGGGGCCTGGATTCCAATGACGCCGGTATCTACGTCCTGCCGCCGCGGGAAAAGGCCGGTGAAAACCTGAACATCTACCGCGGCACCGCGGACGCGATCACGCAGAACATTGATTTCATTGACAATGAAAATCCCGACTTTGTGCTGATCCTCTCCGGAGATCATATTTACAAAATGAATTACGACAAAATGCTGCGCGAGCACATCTCCTCCTTTGCGGACGCTTCGATCGCCGTGATCGACGTTCCGAAGCAGGAGGCCTCCCGCTTCGGCATCATGAATGCCGATGCCACGGGGCGCATCCTGGAATTTGAGGAAAAGCCCGCGCATCCGAAATCCACCCTCGCTTCCATGGGCATATACATCTTCAACTGGAAGCTGTTACGCAAGCTGCTGATCGCGGATGACAAAAACAACAAGAGCTCCCATGACTTCGGCAAGGATCTGATTCCGCAGATGTTAAAGGACAACCGCATCCTGCACGCTTACAAATTCAAGGGCTACTGGAAGGATGTCGGGACGATCGATTCCCTCTGGGAGGCCAACATGGACCTGCTGGATCCGCAGACGGAGCTCAACTTAAATGACGAGACCTGGAAGATCTATACGGAGGACACGAATGATCTTCCGCAGTACATGGGACCCGAGGCCGTCATCAAAAAGGCCTATATCACGCAGGGCTGTGTCGTGGAGGGGGAGGTCACGGGCAGCATCCTCTTCACCGGCGTGAAGGTCGGCAAGGGCGCCAAAATCATTGATTCCGTCCTGATGCCGGGCGTCGTGATCGAGGAAGGCGCCGTCATCACGCGGGCCCTCGTTGCGGACGGCGTCCGCATTGCAAAAAACACGGTGGCCGGAAAGGCCGGCAGCGAGCACATTACGCTGGTCGCTTCGGACATCAAAGAGGAGCCGAAGGAAACGCCGAAGGAGAGCGCAAAGGAATCCGTGAAAGACGGCAAAGACAGCAAAGATAACAAATCCGCTAAAGATGTCCGCCCCGCAAAGGAAAGCGTGAGTGTCAAAGAAGAAAGGAGCGCAAAGAAATGATTACCGCATTCGGCGTGATCAGCGCATCCGACCGCGTCAGCCGCGTGGAGGGTCTCGAAGACTACCGTCCCGTCGGTGCCTTTTCCTTTATCGGCAGATACCGTGTCATCGACTTCATGATCTCCAACATGAGCAATTCCGGCATTGACCAGATCAAGGTCTTCACCGGCTCCAACCCCCTGCCGATCACGGAGCATGTGGGAAGCGGAAGGCAGTATAACATCAACTCCAAGCGCGGGCATCTGCATATTCTCTTTTCGAAGCATGCCTACGCCTATAATCTTTACAATACCGGCATCACCTCTTACAAGGATAACATTGATGTCATCGAGCAGATGCCGCAGGAATATGTCGTGATCGCCCCGAGCTACATGGTCTATACCGCGGATTACGCGGAGCTCTTACAGACGCATGTGGAGAGCTGCGCGGACATCACCATGCTCTATCAGGCGGTGGACACGGCCCGTGAGGAATTCCTGACAAATTACACGCTGACAACGGACAAGGACCGTCGCGTCACCTCCTTTGAGCCCAACAACGGCGCAGCGAAATCGCGAAACATTTTCATGGATACCTATATCATGAAAAAGACAATGTTCCTTGTGCTGATTGAACGCGCCCTGAAGACGAGTTCTCTCTATTCTCTCGCCAATATTGTCGCGGATTCCCTGAACAGCCTGGATGTCCGCGGGGTGCCGCACAGGGGTTACCTTGCCTCCATCAATGATTTCCTGGATTATTATGAGGCGAACATGCGGCTGATCAATTACGATGCGGCGCAGGATCTCTTCAAGCCCGGCTGGACGATCTACACCCGCACGAATGACTCCCCGCCGACAAGATATCTGGAGACGGCGATCGTAACCAATTCCATCGTCTCCAACGGCAGTGTGATCGAGGGAACGGTGGAGAATTCCATCATCGGCAGAAACTGTGTGATCGAGCGCGGCGCCAAGATCAAGAACTGTATCATCTTAGGCTCCACCCGCGTCGGCAGAAACACGCTGATCGAAAACCATGTCGTGGACAAGCATGTCCGCATCGACAACATCAAAAAGATTGTCGGCGACGCCTCCTATCCGGGGTATGTGCGCAGAGGGGACAGGATCTGAGCGGAAGCAATCCGTAAGGTGCATCAGTTGTTCATCAGTTCCGCCTCCGTCACGTCAAACGCCGTCTTCACGGCCGTGGAAATCAGGAACACCCTGCTTTCCCCGTTCGCACGCGCGTAATAGCGGTGGGCGTTTGCGGAGTAATCGCCGATTTCGAGTGTATGTGAGGCGTCGCCATAAGAGAAGGAAATCTTCACGGACGGCGTATCCAGGCCATAGGGGGCAAGATCCGTCACCGCCTCCGTCACGGTATCCGAGCGGATCTCCCTAAGCTCCGCAAGCATCTGCGCAAGGCGGAGGGCATTCGCCGCCTCTTCCGTATCCGCAAAGGTCCAGCTGTCGTTTCCCGTATCATGCACAAAGGCAAAGCTTTCTTTTTCCGTCACGATCTGCAAATCCGTGACCAGTCCGGGATTGCAGTTGAACACAATCTCACCGGACGCGGACGCGGCCTCCTGCGCGCGATAGTCCGACACAAAGAGCAGCACAAAGAACAGCAGGGCCAGCCCGCATAAGGCAAAAAGAATATATAATTGTTTCTTCAGCGCCTTCACAGTTCCTTCGCTTCTCCTTTACGGATGTGCCCGCGCACCTCCTACAGTCTCCTCCGCATCCACCACAGCGCAAAGCCCATCACCCAGAGGAAGGGCACAAAGAGTCCCAGGATAATCATGAACGCCCGCGAGGCATTGGCGCTCATGGACAGGGTGTTGTAATAGCTCTTGACCGGAATGCTCACCGCATGCAGATCCTCCGGCAGCAATTCGTTCAGCGTGTTTCCGAATAACATGCTGTTTTTTCCGAGGGCGACTTCCTCATCCGCCTCCTTCGTGAACATCTCCGCGCAGGCATAAAAGAAGGCCGTGGAATACCGTTCGCCCGAAACTTCTTTTTCGCTGCGGAGCGCGATCGTGAAGCGGCCCGCTTCACCGGTTGCTTCCGCCGTCTGTCCGGCCGGATCGGTAAGAAGGGCTTCCTCCGACGTCACCAGAAGCGGTGCGGTGACGCATCCCTCCGTCTCTTCTTCATAAGCAAGGGCGCCGGACAAGGGACAGAACACGGTTCCGTTCCTGGCCTGCAGCAGCGGCTCCGTCACGGCATCCTGCACCATCAGCGGCAGAAGGTAATAGGGGCCGATCTCCCCCGCCTCCGGCAGATAGCCCTCCGGATCCGTTTCCGCAACGATGCCGGAAAGGAGGCTGACGCCGTAAAAGTCTGCGATCCTTGCAAGGTTCGGCATTTCCTTCGTCTGTGCCGCATCCCATATCATCAGCAGATTTCCGCCCTCCGAAAGATACCGCAGGATCCTGTCCGCCTCAGCCTCCGTCAGATCCTGCGCGGGTGCGTTGAGAATGAGCAGCGCGCAATCCTCCGGCAGCTGTTCCTTCATCTGAAGCGTCAGCTCTTCGCTTTCCAGTCCGGTACGGGAAATCCGTTCCGTAAAGAGCGTGTCAAAGCTGCGCTCCCCGTGTCCCGTGAGCAGATATGCTTTTTGCAATGCGTCCGCGGGGACGGACAGGCGCGCAAAGGCGTTTGTGATCTGCCCCTCCACGTCATAGCCCGTGACATATTCCGTGAAGCTCGACAGGTTCAGCTGCGTCTGCACCATGTCGCGGTATTCCAGCGCACGGAAGCGTCCCGTCCGCTCGTTCACGATCACGACGGAATCCGCCGACAGCGCCGTGTCGGAATAGGCCTCGTAAAAGGAAGGCCGTAGCACCGGATTGACATATTCCAGCGTGAGCAGCTCGTTTTCCTGCAGATAGGCCTTCAGGATCCGTTCGATATTTTCATCCTTTTCCGCATCGTCCTCTGCGGCAAGATAATAGATCCTGTACGGATCCGTCAGACCGCGCACGACCTCCTTCGAGGGCTCCGTGACGGAATACAGGCCGTTGGAGGTCACGTCAACGGTACGGATCCGTCCGGGAAGATGCGCCGCTCCCAGATTGACAAAGAGGCAGGTCAGGACGGCGAGCAGCGAAGCGCCGAGGATCATCAGCGCAGCCCTCCTGCCCTCGCCGTGCAGGTCATAACGCCGCTTGTAAAAGACCTGCACCGTCAGGAACAGAAAGAGCGCACAGACCGAAAGAAAATAAATGACACTCGTCAGATCAAAGAGCCCGCCCATCATGCGGGAAATCCTTGTGCCGAAGTCAAAGCATTCCCTGAGCAGCGTCTGCAGCAGGGGGGAGCCGATGCGGTCATAGGTCCCCGACATCATCACGCCGAGCAGAAGCAGCAGGAAGGTCATGATCCCCGCGCCGAACATGTTCTGCGTCAGGGCGGAAACGAACATGCCGATCGCCGTGATCATCAGCGCATACAGGTAAAAGCCGAGGATTGCCGTATAGGAGGCCGCGTACTGCACCTCCCCGTAGGGCCGTAAAATCAAAGGCAGAAGGCAGGCGATGAAGGCCGGAAAGGAAAGCAATGCCGCCACGGCAAGAAACTTACCGAACACGATCCGTACGGGCGAAACCGGCGCCGACAGCAGAAGTTGTTCCGTTTTTTTCGCACGTTCCTCCGCAAAAAGCCGCATCGTCAGGAAGGGCACGGCAAAGGTCAGGGCCAGGGACGCGGTCGCATTCATCGGCACGCCAAGATCGGCGCTCCAGGCGATCAGGTTATTGAAAAAGAAATAGAGAAACATGACCGCGAGAATCCCGCCGGTTAAGAGCGGCGCGATCAGATTCGACAGCATGGAGCGGAACTCTTTTTTGAACACGGCGATCATACGGCAGTCTCCTCCCCGTCGTTCCGCATCCCGCCTGTCACGCGCAAAAAGACCTCCTCCAGCGTCTCCTTTTTCCGGTGCATGTCCGTCACGGTGATCCCCGCGTCCGCCAGAAGTCTGCCGATCTTCTCCTCCGTCACGCCGTCTTTTGCATGCAGGGTAATGTGCAATTCCCCGCTGCCGTCGCCGGCGGTCAGCTCCTCTTCACTCCCCCGCGCCACCAGCCTTCCGTTGGCAAGAATGAGAATCTCATCGCAGACGGCGCTGATCTCGGATAAGATATGGCTGCTCAAAATGACGATATGCTCTGCGCGCAGACCTGCGATCAGCCGGCGCACCTCCAGAATCTGCTGCGGATCCATGCCGACGGTCGGCTCGTCCAGAATCATGATCTCAGGATGATTCAATATGGCCTGCGCCAGTCCCGTGCGCTGCTGATAGCCCTTGGAAAGATTGCGGATGAGGCGCTCCCGCACGGCCGTCAGATGCGTTTCCTCCGCCACCCGTTCCACTTCCGCTTTTCGCATCCCCTTCGGGATGCCTTTCAGCTCCGCCACAAAGAACAGATACTCCTCCACCGTCATATCGGGATAGACCGGCGGCAGCTCCGGCAGATAACCGATGAAGCGCTTTGCCTTCTCCGGCTCCTCCGCCATGGAAATCCCGTTCACCGTCACCGTACCCGACGTCGGTGACAGACATCCCGTCATGATGTTCATCGTGGTGGATTTTCCGGCGCCGTTCACGCCGAGAAAGCCGTACACCTTCCCCTTCTCCAGGGTAAAGCTTACATCCGCAAGCGCCTGACGCGTTCCGTATGCTTTTGAAAGATGTGATACCTCGATCAAGATAAGTACTCTTTTCCCTCTTGCCGCTATCCTTACTTTACGCCGGTGGAGCCGAAGCCGCCGCGGTTTTCGCCGCCGAGTTTCTCCGTCTCCTCAAAGAGAATCTCCGGCTGGTTCTCCATGATGCGGAACTGGCAGATGCGGTCGTTCATCGCAATGTGCGTATCGCGCATCGCGAGCGCCGGCCAGAACCACCAGTCCTCATCCCCTGAGTAAGAGCAGTCGATCACGCCCATGTGATTCGCCTGGATGACGCCGAAGTTCTTAAAGGTGGAAGAACGCGGCACGACATGCGCCTCATAGCCCTCCGGCAGCTGCATGGCCACCCCCAGGGGAATCAGCTTCATTTCGCCCGCCTTCAGATCCACGTCCTCCGCGGCCCGAAGGTCAATCCAGTCGGATTTTCCCTCGATGTATTTCAGCTTTTCGATTTTGTCATGTAAATACTTGATTCTGATTGTTTGCTGCATGTCGGATTCCTTTTAATACGGTTGCAGAATGTAGGTCGTGTAGGGCGGGATGCGCAGGCCACCGCCGAAGTCGATCGTCTCACCGGAGATTAAGTCACGCGCGCGCCCCGCCTGAAAGTCCGCGTGTACCGTGACCTCCATGTCATCGATGTTCACGGCGCAGAGGATGCGCTCCTCCTCCCATGTGCGCGTGAAGACGCAGTGCGTATTCTGCAGCACAAGGGATTTGAAGTCTCCGTACCAGAGCGCCTTGGACTGATGATAGCCCTCACCCAAAGCGGAGAGAAAATCCGTGAGGTCGTTCTGCTCCGGCGCTTCAAAGCAGGGACGCAGCGAGGGATCGCCGTTCTTTTTATCCCCAGCCACCCCCCATTCCGAGCCGTAGTAAAGGCAGGGAATGCCCGGCATCGCGTACATCAGGCCGTAGAGCGGCTTTAAGTACTGCGGCTTTTCGAGAATGGTAAAGAGCCTTGTCACGTCATGATTGTCCGCAAAGCTCAACAGATGCTCCCCGCGGTACAGGGTCCAGTTTTCGGGACCGAACTGCCTTGACAGGGAGTGAATGATCTCGAAGAGATTGCGGCTGTTGAAGGCGGAGTACAGACCCTTGTAGCATTCGTAATTCGTCGCCGCGTGGCATAAGCCCTCTCCCATGATGCGGTGATAATCCCCGCCGATCATTTCCCCGACGAGGAAGATCTCATCCCGCTTCTTTTCCGCGGCGTAAGCATCGCATTCGGAACGCAGTCTGCGGATGAAATCCTGCTCCAGGCAGTAGGCCACATCCAGACGGATGCCGTCGATCCCGAAGGTATCCAGCCAGAACTTTACGCAGTCGATCAGATAATCTGTAACGGCGGGATTGCGCAGGTTCAGCTTTACAAGATCAAAGTTGCCTTCCCAGCCCTCGTACCAGAGGCCGTCATTGTAACCCGAATTGCCCTCGAAGCTGATATGAAACCAGTCTTTGTACGGCGAGTTCTCCCGGTTCTTCACGACATCCTGAAACTGTGCGCTGCCCCGTCCCATGTGGTTGAACACGCCGTCCAGGATCACGCGGATGCCGGCCTCATGCAGGGCGTCACAAACCTCCTTGAAGTCCTCATTCGTCCCGAGGCGGCAGTCGATCATTTTGTAATCCCTCGTGTTGTAGCCGTGCGTATCCGATTCGAAGACCGGATTGAACAGCACCGCATCGATCTCCAGATTCGTCAGATGATCGATCCAGTCCTTCACCTTCAGAATCCGGTGCTCTTCCTTCCCGTCGTTTTCAAACGGCGCCCCGCAAAAGCCAAGGGGATAAATCTGGTAAATCACACTCTCATATGCCCACATATGTCCGCTTCCTTTCTTCGTTCCGTACAGATTTTATTATATCATGTTATCCTATCTCAGCGCAGATCGGAGCCGTCGTCATGAAGTAATGTTTCGGGATCCGCATCCGCGGCGGCGGTTGCGAGCCTGTCACAGCGTTCGTTCATTTCATGCCCGGCATGCCCCTTGACCCAGTGCCAGCGGATTTCATGGGGTGCCGCGGCCGTAAGGAGCCGTTCCCAGAGGGCGCGGTTCTTGACCGGATCCTTGCCCTTTGTCCGCCATCCGTTCCGCTGCCAGTTGATGATCCATCCCTCATTAAAGGCATCCACGATATATTTGGAATCCGCAAAGACCTCCACCGCACAGGGGCGCTTCAGGGCCTCCAGCGCCGTGATCACTGCCATCAGCTCCATGCGGTTGTTCGTCGTTTTGTCATAGCCCGCTGCATATTCTCTTGTATGGGTGATGCCCTTCCCGTCCACATAGACCGAAACGGCACCGTAGCCGCCCGGCCCCTCCGGATTTCCCCTGGCCGCGCCGTCCGTGTAAATCCTTACTTTCATGCTTTTTCCCTTCGTTCAAACGGTCCGGATCAGCAACGCTCCCTGACGCTCCTTCACCCTCCCGATCAGGGCAAAGGGCGTCTCCACGCCGTTCTCCGAAAGCGCCTGCAGTGCGGCTTCCGCCTCTTCCTCCGGGATGCTGAACAAGAGACCTCCGGAGGTCTGCGGATCATACATCAGGTCCGCCCAGACCTCCTCCGCATCCGCAAAATCCACGCGGTCCAGGGTCATTTTCCGGTTCGTGTAGGAGCCCTCCGGCACCAGGCCCGTCTCCGCGTATTCCCTTGCCTCCCGCATCAGCGGCACATCGGAAAGGCGCACTTCCACGGTCACGCCGCTCCCCTCCGCCATCTCCGAAAGATGTCCGAAAAGGCCGAAGCCCGTCACGTCCGTGCAGGCATGGACGGTAAACGGAAGCATTGCCTCCGCGGCTTTCCGGTTGAGCGTGCGCATCACAAACAGCGCTTCCTCCAGTGCTTCCTTTGAAACCATGTCCGCCTTTGCCGCCGTATTCACAAGACCGGAGCCGACGGGTTTTGTCAGAATCAGCACATCTCCCGGCTTTGCGCCGACGTTTTTTAAAATCCGCTTTGTTTCGACCAGGCCCGTCACGCTGAGGCCGTACTTCGGCTCATCGTCCTGAATGGAATGGCCGCCGCAGAGAACGGCGCCCGCTTCCTTTACCTTGTCCGCACCGCCCTTTAAGATCTCACCGAGAATCTCCACCGGCAGACAGTTCGGAAAACAGACGATGTTCAATGCCAGCTGCGGCACACCGCCCATGGCGTAAACATCGCTTAAGGCATTCGCCGCCGCGATCTGCCCGAAGATATAGGGATCATCCGCGACGGGCGGAAAGAAATCCAGGGTCTGGATGATGGCATGCGCCTCATCCAGGCGGTAAACGGCCGCGTCATCGTTTGTTTCGAAGCCGACCAGCAGGTTTTCTTCGGAAAAAACAGGCATGCCGCCCAGGATCCGCTTCAGCGGTTCCGGTCCGATCTTTGCGGCACAGCCGCTCGTTTTTGCATATTGTGTCAGGCGCAGCGCTTCCGGCATTGCTTGTATCTCCTTCCCTTTTTCGCGGTAAAACCGCGGCTGCTGCCTGTCTGCGCAGGCGCCGCATTCTATTGTAGCCTATATCTCCGCTTTCTATCAAGCCATCCGCCACGCAAATTACAAGCGCGCTTATGAAAAATACTGCTCCATGCTTCGCCGGATTTATGATACGATGATTCCACAGGGGGAGGCAGAGGTATATGGAGAAAAGCAAAAGCAATGTTTACAGTGATCCCTTGCGGCGCGCAAATGCTGCAATTTTTATAGAATGCACCTATGCCCTGATTGAATCGGAGGGCTTTGACCGGCTCTCCATCCGCAAAATCGCGGACAAGGCCGGCTTTCATAATTCCACCATCTATCTGTATTTCCGGGACGCGGACGAGCTGATCTTCCTCGCCTGTGTCAAATATTTCGAGGAGTATGCCACCGGATACGGCAACCTCCGCTCCGCGGAGCTTCCTCCCATGGAGCGATATTACAGGATCATGAAGCTGTTCTGCGAAAAAACCTTTTCCAATCCCCTCGTCTTCTGGCACATCTTCTTCGGTAAATACGGCGCGGACTTAACGGATATGTTCAACCTGTATTATGAGATTTATCCGGAAAAGAGAGAAAGCGCCGCAGAAGCGCATCATGTCATGTATTTCGGAAAAAACATCACGGAACGGAGCCTCCGGGTTCTGACGCCCTTATGCGACCTTCAGGGCAGCCGCGTTACAAAAGAAAACCTGGAGCAGGTGAACCGCCTCATCGTCTGCGGCTTCAAGGCCATGCTGGAAGAGGCCTGCAATGCCGAAAAGGTGGATGTGGCGGCACAAACGGAGTATCATCTGCAAATGTTGCACTTCCTGATTGACGCTTAAGCCTTATTTTGCAGCCAGGTATCAATCCCCTTCGCCGCCTTCCGCCCCGCACCCATCGCGAGGATGACGGTCGCGGCACCCGAGGAGGCGTCCCCTCCCGCAAAGACACCGGGGATGGAGGTTGCGCCGCTTTCTTCATCGGTCTCGATGCAACCCTTACGGTTCACTTTTAATCCGCTTGTCGTGGAAGCGATCAGCGGATTCGGACTGGTTCCGAGGGACATAATCACCGCATCGCATTCGATTTCAAATTCGCTGCCGGGCATCTCCACCGGCCTTCTTCTGCCGCTTTCGTCCGGCTCTCCGAGCTCCATGCGGATGCACTTACAGCCCCTGACCCAGCCGTTTTCATCCTGTAAAATCTCCACGGGATTCGTCAGCAGATCAAAGACCACGCCCTCTTCCTTTGCGTGCTCGATCTCCTCACGGCGCGCGGGCAGCTCCTCATCACTCCTGCGGTAAACAATGTGAACTTCACTTCCCAGGCGCAGCGCCGTTCTTGCCGCGTCCATCGCGACATTGCCGCCGCCGACGACCACGCATTTCTTCGGACGCATGATGGGCGTTGCGGAATCCTCACGGAAGGATTTCATCAGGTTGTTGCGCGTCAGAAACTCGTTTGCGGAAAAGACGCCGAGCGCCTGCTCTCCCGGGATATGCATGAACATCGGCAAGCCCGCGCCGGAGCCGATAAACACCGCGTCATATCCCTCTTCCTTCATCAGCGTTTCGATCGTAAAGGATTTGCCGATCACGACATCCGTCACGAACGAAACACCGAGCGCACGGATATTGTCAATGTCCTTTGCCACCACGCCCTCCTTCGGCAGGCGGAATTCCGGAATGCCGTAGGTCAGAACGCCTCCCGCTTCATGCAGGGCTTCGTAAACGGTCACGGCATATCCCATCTTCGCAAGGTCTCCGGCACAGGTGAGACCCGCCGGACCCGCGCCGATCACGGCCACCTTCTGCGCTTTCTTCTCCGCGGTAACCGACGGCTTTTCGCCCATGGCGATTGCCGTGTCCGCCGCAAAGCGTTCCAGCTTGCCGATGGCGACCGGCTCTCCCTTGATGCCCCTGACGCACACACCCTCGCACTGCGTCTCCTGCGGACAGACCCTGCCGCAGACGGCGGGCAGTGCGCTCGAAAGGGAAAGGGTCTGATAAGCGCCTTTGATGTCCCCTTCCTTGATCTGCATAATGAAACGCGGAATATCGATGGAGACGGGACAGCCGCCCACACAGCGGGGGGACTTGCAGTTTAAGCAGCGTGCGGCCTCTTCCCTCGCCTCTTCTTCATTATAACCGTAACAGACCTCCTCAAAATTGGCGGCCCGTACCTTTGCTTCCTGTTCCCGTACCGGAACTCTTACGTTCGGATCCATGCTTCCTCCTTTATCGGAACTGCGTTATGCCTTCGCCGTATCCGCGCTCTTATGCGCTCTTTGCACGTTCGTACAGAAGCTCTTCCTGTTGCTTATACTGACGTGAGCGCGCCATGGCCTGGTCAAAATCCACCTTATGTCCGTCAAACTCCGGACCGTCCACGCAGGCGAACTTCACCTCGCCGTCCACCGTCAGGCGGCAGGCGCCGCACATGCCGGTACCGTCCACCATCACAGGGTTCATGCTGACAACCGTCGGGATCCCGAGCTTTTCCGTCAGCTGGCAGACAAACTTCATCATGATCATCGGACCGATGGAAACGCAGTGATCATAGCGCTTCCCCTCCGCCCAGAGATCCTCGAGGCATTTCGTCACCATGCCGTGACGGCCGTAGGAGCCGTCATCCGTCGTGATATACAGATTGGAAACGGCGGAAATCATCTCCTCCAGAATCACGAATTCCTTATTCTTTGCGCCGAGAATGCAGTCCGCGGTGACGCCGTGTTCCTTCAGCCATTTCAGCTGCGGATAGACCGGCGCCGTGCCGACACCGCCCGCGATGAAGAGAATCTTTTTCTTCTTCAGCTCCTCTTCGCTCTCTTCCAAAAGATCGGAGGGCTTTCCGAGCGGTCCCACGATATCCGCAAAGGAATCCCCGGCGTGCAGCTTTGACATCTTAAAGGATTCCGCGCCGACCACCTGAAACACGATCTGTACCGTTCCCTTTTCACGGTCAAAATCACAGATCGTGAGCGGCACGCGCTCTCCCTCCTGATCCGCCCTTACAATCAAAAACTGGCCCGGTTCACAGGCACGGGCCACATAAGGCGCCTCCACGATCATTTCAAAAATGCCGGGCGCAAGTTGTCTGTCGGATAAAATCGAAAACATTCTCCTCCTCCTTCTTACTCAAGTTCTATGGTCTGGTCCTCTCCGTTCATACGGATGATCAGCGCCAGCTGGTCCACGGATTTTGCCAGTGCCTCCGGCAGCTCCATCAGCAGTACGGCATCAAAGACTTCTCCCGGCGAGATGGTCGTATACAGGGAGCTTAAGTCATTTTCAATCATGGTGACCAGCGTGAAGCCCTGCACGTCTCCGTTAATCACAAGCTTATACTGCGGACCGAAATGCGCGGTATTCACCGTGACCGTCTGGTCCGTATTGTTGCGCACGCGAAAATCCACGGTCAGCAGCTTGTCACCCGGCATCGCAATCACGGCGCCCTGCGCGGTGGTATCCGGATAGGCGTTGCGGATGGAATAACCGTTGTACTCCACAGGAAGCCCGCCGACCACCGTCTGCAGATTGGATGATTCCAGCGGAACCACATTCTCCAGGACCGCAGGCTCCGGCTCCGTATTGTCCTCCTGCCCTTCCGTTCCGCCCTCCGCGGGATCTGTCTGTTCCTCTCCCTGTCCCTCTTGTGGCGGATCCGCGGGCGGTTCTTCCCCGCCCTGCTCCGGCCCCTCCGGCGTTTCCGGTGTTTCCGGCGTCTCCGGCGTCTCGGGAGTCTCCGGTGTTTCCGGTGTCACGGGCGTCTCCGGCGTTTCGGGTGTTTCCGGTGTCACGGGGGTTTCCGGTACGGGGGGCGTGATCGTCCCGGCGTCAACGAGATGGGAAGGCGTATAGGCCGGATCCAGGTAGGTCAGCTTGTCCGGCGAATCCTTCATGTAACGGATCAGTATGCCGGAGGCATAGTTGACCACCCTCTCATGCTGCTGTTCGGACATCTCCGGTAAAGACGCACAACCGGAAAGCAGCAGTATCCCCGCCATCAGTAGCGGAAGCATCCTGTTTTTCACTGTCTTCATTTGACTTTTCCTTCCTCCCGCATCCGGAAAAAGAAAACGGTTAAACATACATAATTATCATATCACAACGTTTGTAAAAAGTCTTGCTTTTTTATGCGGGATTCAGTATACTATGAGTTGTCGCGAACGGAATCGTTTCGCAGGGCTCGTTGGTCAAGCGGCTAAGACGCCGCCCTCTCACGGCGGAAACAGGGGTTCGATTCCCCTACGAGCTACGAAAGACAAAAGACCGCATGTCAATTGACAGCGGTCTTATTCTTTTGAAACAGCAGCTCCCTGAGCACCGCGGAAAAGGCTCTCGCGCCGTCGCCGTTCATGTGTCCGTTGTAATCCACGAAGACGGAGGTGTCATGCGGGAAGCGTTCATAATAGTCCGTATTGAAATTAAAGCATTCGATGCCGCGCTCCGCAAAAAATGTTTCGATGTACTCCCAGGCGGTGGCATAGGCCTCGGGGAAGGTTGCAACCACCGTATCCGTCTGCGGTGTCACGATTGTCACAAGACGGATTCCCTTCTCCTTACAGAGCGCGATCATTTTTTCCATGTATTCGATGTTTTCGGCCTTCACCATCTCCGGCGTAAACGAGCGGCTGCTGATCGCCGGGAAATCCTCCGCCGCCACGGGATAGCGTTCCATGTAACCGTTCTCATGATAAAAGGCCGTTTCTCCGGCAAGGTGCTCCGTGCCGTAATCATTGTTCCACTTGATGCGCATCGTCTCTCCCATGCGGGAAAGCTCCGTCGTCAGCGGATACTCGTAAAAGGGAAAGAGCCAGGCGCGGAAATCCGAGGTCAGGATCGTGTCGAAAAAGTAGGACAGCTTTGCCTGGGAAAAGGGAAACTCATGGTAAAAGAGCAGATAGTTATTGCCCCTCTCCTTCTCCGAAATCAGATAGTTCATGTCCACTTCATAGACCACGGTGGAGGGCTTCTGCTTTTCCACCAAAAGCCGCAGGAGGTAATAGCTGTCCACCGGATACTGGTTGCCGTTGCATAAGTTATGACCGGTGAGTCCGGTTCCCTCCAGCACCGTATCCGGATCGATTCCCATCTTCCCGTCACTGGTGCCGAGGAAGACAACGTCATGATGCTCCGTTGTCACGCTGTGCACGTCATTGCGCATGTAGGTGCAGGGATAGAGCGCAAAATCAAGAAACCTGCAGACAAGCCAGAATGCAAGCACCATGAGGACGATTTGCCAGACACTTCGTCTTCCCTTAAAACGCCGCATAGATAAAGCCTTTCGCAATGCCGGTCGGCGCAAGCAGCGGCACCGGCAGCACCATCACCAGAAGAATCAGAAACTGCACCGTCAGCGGAAGCTTCGAAATCCGGAAGGACAGGCGGATCCCGTGCTCACGCAGGACGCTGACAACGATCACCACCGTCAGCGCGACGGCCGCCGTCATCAGCGCATACGGCGTATAGGCCGTTCCGAGACTCCCCGCCGGGATCTCCAAAAACAGCGAAGGATTAAAGGAGCTTACGGAGCATCGCAGCACCAGCGCAAACTCCTCAAAGGTCGTCACACAGAAAAAGTACCAGCCGAAGCTGATGATGCCGAAGGTTCTTGCCATCCGGAACAGACGCCAGAACATGTTCTCCTCCGTCATGTGCAATGCCGTGCGCATCTTTGCAAAGAGGCCGGCAAGGAGAATGCCGAGCGCACAGATCACACCGTGAAAGCTTCCCCAGACCACATAGGCCCAGGAGGCGCCGTGCCAGATGCCGCTTAAGAAAAAGACGATAAAGGTATTGACTGCCGTCCGGAAGGTGCCCTTCCGGTTGCCGCCGAGCGGAATATAGACATAGCTCCGGAAAAAGCGCCCGAGCGACATATGCCATCTGCGCCAGAAGTTAGCGGTGGAGGTGGCCAGATAGGGCTGCTCAAAGTTTTCATCCATGATCACGCCGAAGAGCTCCGAAACGCCGCGCATCATGTCGATGCCGCCGGAGAAGTTTCCGTAGAGCTCCAGGCTGTAAAGCACCACGCCGAAGATCGTGATCCCGGCATACGCTTCAGGCTCCTCAAAGATCGCCGTACGGAACACCGTCAGCCAGTCCGCGAGCAGCATCTTCTTGAAGAGACCGTAGGCGATGCGCACAATGCCGGATTTGAAACGTCCGAAACGGAAGGGCTTCGGCTCGATCAGCTGCGGATACAGATGCGGAAAGCGCGCGATCGGTCCCTGCGCAATCTGCGGGAAATATAATACAAAGAGCAGGTATTGAAACGGGTTGGTGGCTTTCTCACAGCTGCCGCGGTAAACATCAACCAGATAGCCGCAGGTCTGCAGCGTGTAATAGGAAATCCCGGCCGGAAGCAGCAGGTCCGGGATCGTCAGCTGCATCGAAAAGAAGCGGTTGAGCGAATCAAACAGAAATCCGGTATATTTCAGATACAGGAGCATCGCCAGATTCAGGGACAGCCCGACGATCAGATAAAACAGCGCGTCCGTTTTTTTTGTTTCTTCGCCCTCCTTCGGAACCGGCATCAGATACGCACAGAGAAAGGTCAGGAATGCCGAGAAGATAAGCGCGCTGATCGCGGTGATCCCGTAACCCGCATAATAGACGATACTCGCGAGCAACAGCACCGTCCACCGAAACTTGCGCGGCACCAGATAGAAAACGATCAGGGCCGCGCTGACAAGTATCAGTAATGCATTGGAAGTCAGATCCATATACTCAGTAAGTGACGCCGTCCGTAATGCAGAACTCTTCCGCTTCCTCCGAAATCACCGGCGCGGGTGCGGGCGCAGGTGCCGGCTGCGGTGCAGGTGCCGGCTGCGGTGCAGGCTGTTGTGCCGGTGCAGGGGCGGCAGCAGGTACCGGCTCCTGTACGGGTGTCATGGTCTGCTCCTGCGCGGTCGCTTCGACGGCAAGCCGTACATCCATCTCATTGATTTCTTCCGCCAGCTGTTTCGGTTCCGCGGTCGGATCCTCGTAAGGAATCTCCGGCGGCAGCTGACGCTCCAGTGTCTCCTGGGACTTTGTCAGCGGCGCGTCCATGGCGGGGGCAGCCGTCACGGTCTGCACCTTCTCCTGCTCCGCGTTGACAAGGCTGGCCGTAACGCTTCCCCTGTCTGCGCCGCGTAACACGATCACCGCGGCAATCACCAGCGCAATCAGGGTAAACAGCACGGTGATATTTCTGATCAGATGTGATTGACTGTTCTGTTCCTCATTCATGGGACAACCTCCTGTGAAATAATCCCCTGCAATGTACTCCTTCAAATCCGTAAACGCTTCAGTTCATCCGGTAGTAATCATCGTATCTCCAGGTTCCCGGTGAACCGTAGGTGAACTGATAGGTGTTCAGGTGATAGTTTCTCATGGTCGAAATATCGTAGGCATAGGTCACGCCGTCGATATCGATCTCCACCCAGGAATGCGGCGCCTTCGAACCGTCATTACGCGGCACGTAGCCCGAAACCTGATGCGCGTCATAGCCCAGCTCTTTTGCCATTTCATAAAAGCAGGCGCTCATCACGTAACAGCTGCCGTTTCCCGTGTTAAAGCCGATCTCCGCCATCGCACGGGTTCCCAGGTCCGGCGTCACGATCTCGCGGTTATGCACGATCGTCAGGCACCAGTCAAAGGCCTTGCGCAAATCCCAGCCGACTTCATCCAGCTTTTCCTGCGCCTGGGTCTTCGTGGCCTCCGCGACCCGGAGAGACATGGCGTCATAGGTGTCAATCATTTCCGCCGCAAGTCTCAGCTCCGCGGTCGGATCCGCATACGCCACAAAAGGCGTTTCGGTCTTCGCGGCGGTCTTTGCCCGCTGCTGCGTCCCGCCCTCACGGATCACGGGCGGTGTGCCTTTCAGGGAAGCCGCTGCCGTGGATAAGGGCAGCGCTGCCGAGCGGACCGTGATGACCATCATGGTGACAAGCGCAACCGCAGTCAGCAGGGTGATGAACCATCTCCCTGCGGGGGATTCCGGATTCATTTCCTTGCCACGGGCTGCGTTTGTCATGTCCGCTTACTCCTTCAGTTCATCCGGTAGTAATCAATGTAACGCCAGGTGCCCTTCGTTCCGTAGGTAAACGCATAGGTATTGATCTTGTAATTCTTATATGTGGAGATATCATACACGCGCGTCACGCCGTCCGTATGATCGATCTCCACCCAGGAATGCGGCGACTTTGTGCCGTCATTGCGGGGCACATAGCCGGAAATCTGATGCGCGTCATAGCCCAGCTCCTTTGCCATCTCATAGAAGCAGGCCGCCATCACGTAGCAGCTGCCGCGCCCCGTGGTAAAACCGATATTCGCCTGGGCGCGCGTGCCGAGATCCGGCGTCACGATCTCACGGTTGTGATGGATCGTCACACACCAGTCGAAGGCCTTGCGTAAATCCCAGCCGACCTCGTCCAGTTTGGCCTTTGCCTGCGAGCGGTTGCCCAGCACGGCCGCAGCCGCGTCACGGGACACACCGGCCTTGGCAATGCGGCCTTCCTGATAACCGTAACGGATATAGTGCTGCAGCAGCTTCTGTGCGTCATAACCGAACGCCTTCTTCAGATCCGCATAACGGTCCGCATAGTACACAGCGTCAAAAACAGAGGAATAATCCGTGCCGTACAGAACGGAAGATCCCGACGGCATGGTCTTCGGTACCTGTGTCGTATCCGTACCCGCGTCCACAATCACCGGAACAACGCCGTTCCCCTGCGTTTGCGAAGACGACTGCGCCGGTGTCTGCGAAGGCGTAACCGAAGCGGCGCCGCCCGCGCCCGAGCGTCCTTCCTTGATCCCGTATTTCAGATAATGCTGGTAATACAACGGAAGATTGGTTCCGAAAGCGCGCTGCAGATCCGCATAACGCGCCGCGTAAGACTGCACATGGAAGCTGCCCTTGGCCTGGCGTCCTTCCTTCATGCCGTTTTTCACAAAGTGCTGCAGCGCACCGGCCTCATTGTTTCCGAAGGCTTTTTTCAGATCCGCGTAACGGTTGACATAATACTCGTAATCATAGACCTCCGCATAATCCGTTCCGCCGTAAACCGTCGGCGGTGCGGCCTGCGCCTTCAACGGCCGTACGGATAGCGCCAGAAGAAAGGCCGCCGCTACGGCCAATACGGAAAGCAGCACTGTCCTTCCCCGATTCCACATATGCATCTTCTCCTTCCCTTATGTCATTCGCGTATACCGACGCAAAGACGTTTTTTCCATACGTTGATGTTATCGGAATAAATTATACCAAATATAATAGGGCTTTGACAATTTCTCCCCTAAGCATGGTGATTGTTGCGCATCTGCGCTTTCATATTTCGGCGGTGTTTTAAATTATATTTTTGTTTTATGATAATGTCAAGACTCGCACGGTCTGTGCGCTTACGTCGTCTGATTCTTCTTAAACACGTAGGTCTTCCGCTCTTCCCCCCTCCGGAGCTTTGCGATATTGGTACGGTGCCGGAAGAAGGCAAGGAAAATGATGATGATACAAATGACGGCAACCTCCAGAAGATCCGCCGTTGTGAACACCGGCAGGGGACCAAAGGCATATACCGCGGCCGCGATGATCACCAGCAGGTACATCACGCTCGTCATGGTCAGGGAACAGAGGGAGACGTAATGCGTGATGACGAAGGGAATCAGGAAGCTGACAATCCCGACAAGGCCGAGCAGCCAGTCCAGGGCGAAGGCCACGCCCAGGCCCGTCGCAATCCCCTTGCCGCCTTTGAACCGGGTATAGAAGGGATAATCATGACCGAGGATGGCGCCGAATCCCGTCCAGAGCAGCACCAGAAAGGGCCAGGCAAAGCCGGTGGCGTAAGGCGCCGTCACGGAGCCGAAGATCCGGTGCATCACAAGCATCGGGATCACCGCCTTCAGCGCGTCGCCGAGCAGAACAATGAGTCCGTAAACGGGGCCCATGACACGGAGCATGTTCGTCGTCCCCGCATTGCCGCTTCCCTGCTTGCGGATATCGTTGCCCGTAATCTTTCCGATGATGATCGAGGTATTGAACAGACCGCAGAGGTATCCGACGGCAAGGCAGATGATTCGTATGATCTCCGGGCGCATATTATTTTTCCTTCCTTTCCCTGACCAGAAATTTCAGCGGTGTGCCGGAAAAACCAAAGGCATCCCGCAGACGGTTTTCGATGTAACGCGTGTAGGAATAATGCATCAGCTTCTTTTCGTTCACAAAGAGCACAAAGGTGGGCGGCTTCACGGACACCTGGGTCATGTAGAAAATCTTTAAGGGCCTGCCGCGGTCCGTCGGCGGCGGCTGCATGGCCATGGCGTCGCTTAAGACCTCATTCAAAAGACCGGTCTTGATGCGGAGCGCGCGCATATCCGCGATGTTGTCAATCATCGGATACAGCTTTTTGAGTCGCTGCCCCGTCTTTGCGGAGGTAAAGAGAATCTCCGCATAGGGCATGAAGGACAGCACCTGCCGGATCTTCGCCGTGTATTCCTTTACGGTTTTGTTGTCCTTTTCGATCAGGTCCCATTTGTTGACGGCAATCAGCATCCCTTTCCCGCGCTCATGCGCGATCCCCGCGATATGCGCGTCCTGCTCCGTCACGCCCTCCTCCGCGTCAATCAGCAGCACGCAGACATCGGCGCGTTCGATGGCGGCAACGGCTCTCAGGATCATGTAGCGTTCCAGCTCTTCCTTAATCTTGTTCTTCCTGCGCAGTCCCGCGGTATCAATCAGCGTATAGGTTTTTCCGCCGTAGGACAGCCGCGTGTCCACCGCATCCCTTGTCGTTCCGGCAATGTCCGAAACGATCAGGCGGTCCTCCCCGAGCAGCCGGTTGATCACGGAGCTCTTTCCCGCATTGGGTCTGCCGATCACGGCCACCTTGATATCATCCTCCTCCGTCTCCGCTTCATCCTCCGGCAGAAGTTCACAGACCGCATCCAGCAGATCGCCGATGCCCTGCTTGCCCTCCGCGCTGACCGGATACGGCTCGCCGAGTCCGAGGTTATAAAACTCGTACACCTCCGGCATCTGCCGGATATGGTCATCCACCTTGTTGACCGCAAGCACACAGGGCCTTCCGGATTTGCGCACCATATCCGCCACATCCAGGTCCGTATCCGTCAGACCGCTTTTTAAGTCCGCCATAAACAGAATCACGTCCGCCGTCTCGATGGCAAGGAGCGCCTGCTCCCGCATCTGTGAGAAGATCACGTCCTTTGATTCCGGCTCAATCCCGCCGGTGTCACAGAGCAGAAAGGTACGCTTTCCCCAGGATACCTCCCGGTAAAGCCGGTCTCTCGTAACACCCGGCGTGTCCTTTACGATGGCGACGCGTTCCCCCGCCAGCGCATTGAACAATGTCGATTTTCCGACGTTGGGTCTCCCGACGACCGCAACGATTGCCCTCGCGCTCATGTATGATACCCTTCCGTGTGGCGACGGTCCAGAAACTCGCTGGCCTCATGGCTCAGGGGCGGAGGCACCTTCCCGTCTCTTGCCAGATAAAATCCCTGCAGATAATCCACACCCAGTTCGCAGACCGTCTGCATCTCCGAGGGGGATTCCACGCCCTCCGCGATAATGAACATCTCCCTTTCATGCGCGTATTGTACGATGTTGGAAATGATGCGCTGCTTGTCCGGAGAGGAATCAATGTTGCGGATGATGGAAAGATCCGCCTTGATGTACGTCGGTGAAAGCTCCAGCAGGGTCTTTTCGGAATTATATCCGCTGCCGTAATCATCCAGGGCAAAGCGTCCGGAAAAACCGGGAATCATGCGTTTGCGCCTTGTCGCCTCCTCGTCCATCAGCTCCGATTCCGTAATCTCGATCACCACGCGTCCCATCAGCTCCCTGTGCTGTTCCGCAATTTCCGCCATCTCCTCCTCCGGAAGACAGACATTCGCAATGGAGTTCAGCAGAAGAAGCGCATGCTCTTCCGCCTTCCCCTCCCGGAGCAGCTCGCTGTAGCATTGCAGACCGCGCTCCCAGACGATCCGCTCGATCTCCGGAAGAACCTTTTCCTGCCTTGCCAGCTCCAGAATGTCGACCGGATACTTCAGATGCTCCCGGTTCGCCCGCATCAGCGCCTCATAGGCGACCACCTCTCCGGTTTTGGCGGAGAAGATCGGCATAAAGCTGTAACCGACCAGCCGGTGGTCCTTGAGGATCGCGCGCATGTCCTCCCTGCGCTTCATTTCCGCGGCGCTCGTCACGAAGCTCTCCCGCTCGAAATTGACGATCCGGCCCTTGTCACCGCGCTTCGTGTGATAGGCCTGGAACTCCGCGGCCTTCATCAGCTCCGTGTGGCTTCTGCCGTCCTGCGGGTATTTTGCGACGCCGCCCGTGATCTTCAGCTCACCCTTTTCTCCGCCCGGGAGAAACACATCGGCCGAGGCAATGGCCCGTCGCAGCACATCGATCTGTTCCTCCAGCGCCTCCTCCGTTTCAAATCCGTAGTACAGGATATAGAACTCATCCCCCGCCACCTTGGAAATCAGGGCATTCGGCGGCGCGGAATCCGAAAAGGTCTTTGCCGCCAGACTGATATAGGCATCTCCCGCCGCATGACCGTAGGTATCATTGATCAGCTTGACATCGTCCAGGTCCAGCATCAGGACGGCGGCATGACCGATGAAATCCGGCGTGGAGAAAATTCTCGCACAGCTTAAGACAAAGGCGGACTGGTTCATCAGTCCCGTCAGCGAATCATAATCACGCTCATGCTCGATCCGCTTTTTTTCCAACAGCCGCTGCCGGTCCATGTCCCTTGCCATCGCGGTGATGGTGCCGGCGAACTGGTCAATCTCCGTGATCCCCGTCCGCGAAAAACGCGGGATGTCCTTTTTTTCATGCCGGGAGACAAGGATCTCTTCGGAGAGCACCGCGATCGGCCTGGATACCTTTCTTGCAATCAGAACCGCACCCAGTGCACCCGTCAGGAGAATCAAAAGGATCGTCAGGGTCATCAGCCGTTTGATCCGTGTGGAATAGCGGTACAAGGCTTCCGATTTGACGGCACCGAGAAGACATACGCTTTGTCCTCTTGCGGAAAGCGCTTCGATATGAATCACCTCTCCCGTGACATGGAAGGGCTCTCCCGCGGCCACCAGCAGCAGATCTCCGCCGTCATCGCCGCGCCTGAGATGAATCCGCTCTCCCGCCGCGGGCGATGCCGTACCGTACCCTCTTCCGGAGGAAATCTGCACCGTCAGCTCTCCCTGCGGGAGATCATCCGGCAGCACCTCTTCTCCCGTACAGACCAGATAAAAGGCATCCGTTTCGTAGCCGAGCTCCTCATCCGGAAGGATGCTGCGGGCCTCCTCGCCCGTCATCGGAAACGCATCCTCCCGGGACGCGGCCAGCGCGGATTCGACAAAATGCGCACGGGCACGCACCTGTCCGTCAAAGAACACCTTGTCACTGTTCACCAGGCGGGAAGGCATGCCGCTTACAAAGAGCACAACCGCAAACATGGCGGCTTCGCAGACCACCAGAAGCAGCAACGGCACGATCATCGTTGAAAAAACACTTCTCTCTTTCATCGCAACTCAGTGAGACAAGGCCTCCCCGGAAAAATACCGCACGCCCGCTTCAAAAATACGCATGTCCTGTTCTCCGTACGTATTGACCGCGATATGTTCCCCCCTGCGCTCCGCATGGGCCATCTTTCCGTAGCATCTGCCGTCCGGGGAAAGGATTCCCTCGATGGCCATCACGGAGCCGTTCGGATTCCATACGGGATCAAAGGCCGGATGCCCCTCCGGATCACAGTAACAGGTCGCCACCTGGCCGTTGCCGTATAATTGCAGCGCAATCTCCTCCGAGGCGACAAAACGCCCTTCCCCGTGCGACACGGGAGAGGCATACACCGTACGCGGATCCGTGAGCGCAAGCCATGGGGAATTTGCGGAAATGACCTTCAGATATGCCATCCTTGAGACATGCCGTCCGATCAGATTTGTCGTGAGGGTCGGAGAATCCGCGGACTGTCCGCTGATCCGCCCGTCCGGAAGAAGTCCCAGCTTGATCATGGCCTGGAATCCGTTGCAGATGCCGAGCGCCAGACCGTCGCGTTCATACAACAGCCGGTGCGTTGCCTCGCGGATCCTTTCGTTCCGGAAGGTCACGGCAAAAAACTTGGCGCTGCCGTCCGGCTCATCGCCGGCGGAAAAGCCGCCCGGAAACATGATGATCTGCGACTGATCGATTTCCTTCTCGAAGCGCAAAACGCTTTCGCGGATCTCCTCCTCGCTGCGGTTCAAAAACACGGCGCAGTGCACCTCCGCGCCTGCCCTTTCAAACGCGCGGGTCAGATCATATTCGCAGTTGGTGCCGGGGAAGACCGGAATCAGCACGCGCGGCTTCGCATGGCGGTTCGTACAAACCGTCACTTCCTTTCGCAGCGGCTCCGGCAGGCCGCGTTTCTTTTCCTTCGGCACGTAGGTCGTCGGAAAGACCTTTTCGAGGCGGCTCATATAGCACTGCTGCGCCTCCGGAAGATAAATCTCCGCCTTCCGGTAACGCAGGCATTTTTCCTGTGTCACGACGGCGATTTTATATGCGCCGCGCACCCGTAAGACCTCCGCCAGGGCGTGCACGTCCACCTCCGCCAGCAGATGTCCCGTGGCGTCGGAAAACAGCTCTTCCGGAGAAAGCGTCTCCTCCAGCTGCAGACCGAGGCCGTTGCCGAAGGCCATTTTGGACAGTGCCGGCGCGATGCCGTACGCATCCGGCGCGATACAGGAAACGATTTTCTTTTCCCGCATCAGGCGGTTGACCTCCGCATATAATTCCAGATTCTTTTCATATCCGGGAAGGCCCAGGTCATCACGGACGCCCTCAAAGAGGACAACATAATTCCCCTCCCGCTTCAGCTCCGGCGTCACCGCATCCCGCGCCTTCAGACGCCCCACCGCAAAGCTCACCAGGGTCGGCGGAACATCGATGTCGCGGAAGGTGCCGGACATGGAATCCTTTCCGCCGATGGCGGCCGTCTTCAGCGCGACCTGCGCCGAAAACGCGCCGAGCAGGGCCTGTAAGACCATGCCCCAGCGGGCAGGGTCCTCCGTCATCCGTCCGAAATACTCCTGAAAGGTAAAGTGCAGCGTATCCGGATGACATCCCGCGGCAACCGCCTTTGCGACGGAATGCAATACCGCGCAGGAGGCGCCGTGGAAGGGACTGCCGGAGGAAAGAAAGGGATCAAAGCCGTAGGACATCACCGTGGCATCATCCGTTTCCCCGTACAGTACGGGCACCTTGGCCACCATCGCCTGCGCCGGCGTCAGCTGGTATTTGCCGCCGAAGGGCATCACCACCGTACCCGTGCCGATGGAGGCATCGAACATTTCCGCAAGTCCCTGCGTGGAGCAGACGTTCAGATCCATCAGGGAGGCCAGCCATGCGCCGCGCACGTCTCCCGCATCCAGGGACTGCCGCACCGCATCACAGCGTATGCCGCCCGGAAGAACGGTATTTTCTTCCGGCATCTTCAGAAGGGCCCGGCATTCCTGGCTTGCGCCGTTCGTGTTTAAGAAGGCACGGGAAAGATCGACAATCATTTTTCCGCGCCAGCGCATCTGCAGTCTGGCGCTGTCGGTGACCTTCGCCACCTGCACCGCCTCCAGATTCTCCTCCGCACAGTAAGACAAAAACCGTTCCGTGTCCTCCGCCGCGCAGACCACGGCCATCCGTTCCTGGGATTCGCTGATCGCCAGCTCCGTCCCGTCCAGACCCTCATATTTTTTCGGCACCAGATCCAGCTCGATCGCAAGACCGTCCGCCAGCTCCCCGATCGCGACACAGACGCCGCCCGCGCCGAAGTCATTGCATTTTTTGATGAGTTCCGAAACCTCCTCCCGCCGGAAGAGACGCTGGATCTTGCGCTCCGTCAAGGCATTGCCCTTTTGCACCTCCGCGCCGCAGCTTTCCAGGGAGCTTTCCGTGTGCGCCTTGGAGGAGCCCGTCGCGCCGCCGATACCGTCCCGTCCCGTACGTCCGCCGATGAGCAGCACCGCGTCTCCCGCTTCGGGGGAAAGACGCCGCACGGCTTTTCTCGGCGCGGCACCCAGGACCGCCCCGATCTCCATGCGCTTGGCCACGTAGCCCGGATGATAAATCTCCTCCACCAGTCCCGTCGCCAGTCCGATCTGATTGCCGTAGGAGGAGTATCCCTTTGCCGCATCCTTCACGATCTTTTTTTGCGGAAGCTTCCCGGGCAACACCGAATCGGAGGGCTGCGTCGGATCCGCGGCCCCCGTGACACGCATCGCCTGATAGACGTAGCCGCGGCCCGAAAGCGGATCGCGGATCGCGCCGCCGAGACAGGTGGCCGCGCCGCCGAAGGGCTCGATTTCCGTCGGGTGGTTGTGCGTCTCGTTCTTGAAAAAGATCAGCCACTCCTCCGTGCGCGTTTCTCCCTTTTCGTCCCTGATCTCCACGGGGCTGATGATGGTGCAGGCGTTGTTTTCTTCCGATTCCTCCATGTCCGTGAGGATGCCGCGCTTCTTCAGAAGCTTCATCCCCATGGTGGCGACATCCATCAGACAGACCGCTTTTTCTTTCTGCTTCTCCTCCGTTTCATAAACCTCTTTCCTCGCGTCAAGATAGGCCTGAAGGGAGGAACGGAAGGCCTCCGCGTACGGTCCCTCCTCAATCCGGATGTCTTTGATTTCCGTCGCAAAGGTCGTATGTCTGCAGTGATCGGACCAGTAGGTGTCCAGGACACGGATTTCGGTGATGGTCGGATTCCGTTTTTCCTCGTCACGGAAATAATCGCGGATCATTTGAAAATCCCGGAAGGTCATGGCGAGCGAAAGGGATGCGTAATACCGCTCCAGGCCGGCATCATCATAAGCGGTAAAGCCCTCCAGGACCTCCACCTCCCCCGGCTCCTCATACTGCATGGCAAGGCTTTCGGGGATTTCCTCCGAAGCGATTCTCGAATCCACGGGATTCACCAGAAAAGACTGTATCGCGGAGATTTCCTCCGCGCTCAGATGTCCCCTGATCAGATAGGTGACGGCCGTACGAACGCCCGGCGTGACGGATTCGTCAATCAGGCGCAGTGCCTGCGCGCAGGAATCCGCGCGCTGGTCATATTGCCCCGGAAGCGATTCCACGCTGAAGCAGAGTACGCCCTCCGTCATCTCCTCCGGCAGACGATCCAATATCACATCATCCAGGGGCGGCTCCGCAAAAACACCGTTCAGCGCTTCCCGGAATACCTCCCCCGGCACATGCTCCACATCATAACGGATCAGGATGCGGACCTCTTCCGCCGACCTGATCCGTAAGAAGCCCCGGAGTTCCTCCAGAAGGGCAGCTGCCGAAACGGCAAACGGCGGCTTCTTTTCGACATAAACCCTGCGCACGTCAGACATTGTCTTACCCCTCGGATTTCTTTGATTTCGACGGGACACGCTTTGCATCCGCCGTCGCGTCTTCCTCCGCGTCCGTCTCTGTCTCCGCTTCCAGATCAAGGAATGTGATGCTTTCCTTTCCCGCATTCGTTTTCTCTTCCTGCTCCGCGTCCGTGCTCTCTCCGTCGTCCGCGGCATCCGGACTTTCTTCTGCTTCTTCCTCCTCACCTGCTTCCGGCATCATGTCCGTGTAGGTTTCATCATCCGGCGCGACAAGATTGCTCAGGCAAAAGAGCATCTCACGGTCAAACATGGCCTCCGTCACGCCCATCGTATGCGTGGAGACCTTCATGCCCTCGATCACGTACATCAGGTTCCTGGCCCAGCCGGCCGGCTCATAGCAGACAAACTCCCCGCTTTCCACGCCGTCATTGATCAGGCGCTCCAGGATCATCACCGCCGTGTCAAAGCGGCTCTTCAAATCTCCCTCACGGCTGCCGGTACCCGTGATCTCCGTGAAGTATTCATAGGAAGCCACCGTTAAGTTGTTGCGTTTGCGGAAGACTTCCTTTTTCTGCGCCTTGATAAAAATGGCAAGCATGTCGGAGGCGGAAGAATCCTTGCGAATCGCGCGGGTGAGGGCCTCATCCTCGTCATCCTCCTCCGCGTTCTCCGCGGCCAGCACCGCCTCGAAGATTTCCTTTGTGCTGCTGAAATACAGATACAGACCGCCGCGGCTGATTTCGCAGGCCTCCACGATGTCCTTCATCGTGACAGCCTTATACCCCTTTTTCGCAAACACGCCGCGGGCGCGTTCAATGATCATCTGCCGCTTGCGGCTCGACTTTTCACCCATTCACCAAAACCTCCCCGAACAATGTTACCTTTTCGCTGTTGCTTCCTTGCTCCACATGATCAGCAGGTCGTCCATTTTTTTGACGACGCTGTAGAAGATGCGGTGGCGCACGCCGTCTGACCAGACGCTGCCGCGCGTCATGCCCTCCATGACGTAGCCGGACAGAAGCCCCCACAGATCATCCATATCCTGCAGCTGCGCCCTTTCGATAAACTCCAGCTCGTCCTGCCAGGTGTAAAGATTGCGGCGCGTCTTGACATAGGCGTAATTCCGGTCCAGCATGTTCGTGTGCTGCGCCTGTTTAATAAAAGCGAGCAGCGTCGAATCATAGACCGGGAAGGCCATCGTCGATTCCGAATCCTTGTAATCCTGTGCGCCGCCGTCCTCCGCATGCTGCTCCAGCCAGGGCAGATAACTAACCAGTGCCTTCACCGCAGCTTCATAACGATCCAGATAATCCTCGACTGTGTTCTTTACGATTTTCTGACTCATGGAATTCCCCCGAAATGTGTCCCGCATTTTCTGACACGTATATCATATTATAGCATGGCCCCCCTGCAGGATTCAATAGAAAAAGCCGAAACCTTAAAACATATAAGGCTTTCGGCTCTTTTACAAAAAGCAGGGGATGAGGGATTCGAACCCCCATGAACGGTTTTGGAGACCGTCATACTAGCCGTTGTATGAATCCCCTGTATGGCGGGTTTCAGGGTCATCCCAAACGGTTTTGACCCTAATATTGACCCTAAAAAAATTTACTCCATTTTTACAAGCGTGTCAAGAGACTTTACCAAAGTCCGCTTTTCCTCGTTAAAGGTGTGGATATAATAATCATAAGTTGTAGAAACCTGCGCGTGTCCCAATAACTCGGACACCTCTTTGATTTGTCCCTTGCTCTTAGCATCTTTCAGTAGTATCGTGGCAAACGAGTGCCTGTTTGTATGCAGCCCTTTGTGTTCGACCCCTGCGCGTTTCAGGATGAAATCAAACTGTACCTGAAAATAACTCGCTGACAAAAAACCGCCATTCTGTGTTGTGATAAGATAGCCGTTATCGGGGTTGTACGTCTGTTTCAGGAGGCGCTCTACTGCAAGCACCGCCCGCTCATTCAGAGGAACACCCCTTTTCGACTGCTTCGTTTTTGTACTGCTCACCTGATCAATCACGCCGCCATGCTCCCGGTCTTTCGAATGAGAGATGTTTTGCGTGATATACAGCATTTTAGCGTCAAGGTCTATATCACTCGCCCTGATCGCCCTGACCTCACCGGATCGTAAGCCCGTTAAAAGCAACAGCACAATCACTTCTCCGTAGCGGTATCGTGGAGTACCCTTATCATCAACACTTTCCGCTGCTTCAATGATACGCCTGACCTCATCCGCCGTGAATACAGACATCGGCTTTGGCTGCTTCTTAAAGCGTGATCGATGCGGCATTGTTACAAACACCATCGGATTATGGTTCAGTTTTCTTGTGGCTACCGCATATCGAAAGAACTCGCCACACAGGTCATACACCTTCTTGACTGATGACCAGCTCAATGTGTCGCACAGCGTGTCCAAGACCCGCTGTATGTCCTTCCCATCAATACTGCCCATAGGCATACGCCCAAGCGGTGATCCTTTAATCTGATTATTGAAGGTGCATTCAACCCGATCAAAGGTTGACGGCTTTACCTTGGACTGTTTGACCTGAAACAGGTAGTCCGTCAGCGCGTTTTCCAGACGCTCGTTTTTTACGATTACTTCGCCCCTGTCGACCCCCTTTCTTATTTCTTCTATATTGTTTCTGACCTCACGCTCGCTTTTCCCATATATCGACACTTGACGACCATCGATCATCAAACGTCCCTCATAGCGGCCATCGGCGCGAAGCCGTACTCTGTGTTTGTAGCCTCTCATATGCGATACCTCCGCGATTGAAAAGGCCACACAGCATCTGTTTCTATGTTACTACAGATGGCGGCTCCTTTCAATCGTGCGTTTTAATATATGATGTCGATTTCAGATCCCTCATGCTCAAGCATCCACCGATCGATCATTGCCTGATTCGATATGTATGTCTTTCCGACCTTGACCACAGGCAGTACACCTTCTTTGCACAGACGCAACGTCTTTGTGCGTCCGAAGCGAAAAATCCGCATGATGTCCGGCAATGTGTAAACCTGGCTTTCGGCGGCGTTTTCCATTGTGTTATTATTAGTATTCATGGCTGTAACCTCTGTCTATTGGATCGTCTCAAATACGTTTTTCAACGCATAAGGTTTCTGTTTTTCTTTGCTATAGTGGTTTTCCTTTTTGTCAACCTCAACATACATATGCCGATCAGGATCATATTCCATCCTGTATACCCATTCCATATCAAAACGCAGTACCGAAGATAACCGCCTAAAAAGCTGTTTTCCATTGTCCGTCGTATCCAGCTGATAACCCTGATAGAATTTAAGAGGATTGTATGGTGTCGTAATATAGATCGTTCTGCATCCGACTGACTTATTATAGAATCTGGATGAAACTGCGACACGCCCATGTGAAAAAGGATTTAGCAATGCCAGTAACTCGGAGTATGGTATCACCTCGGGTCTCAATTCATCAAGGATGATGGTTGATTCCCCTTGATAAAACTGGAAAGGGTCTCTCGTTGTTGTAGTCTTATAGTACTCCCCGGATTCACCGGCGAGTTTTTCGGCCATGAAGGTCTTTCCTGTTTCCGATGCGCCGTAAAACCAATGTGTTTGAACAAGTTCATTTTTTTTAAGCATTTCCTGATGCAGATTCTCTGCGCGGCGATCAAGAAACAGCTCATGCGCTTTTTTGATCTTGTCAGCGGCTTTTGCATATTGTGAGCCGGTGAGGTGTGCCTTCGCGTCAGCAAGAGACATGTCACCTGTTGCAATCAGATCAAGCATGCCGTTGATTCTATTGGCCGATGATATGTCTTCAATCTTTTTGACTTTCGATGACACTCCTTGAATATAGGAAACATAGTCAAAATTCGCCTTCACTTCATCGCAGGAATACTGATGCTTATGCCGGGCATTATTCGTCGCGTGAATCAAATAGGAGAATCCGTTCTCGACGTTTCCCTTCCAGATTTGAATCCGCTCCGGCTTATCACCGATGTCTTTTGCCACCTGATCAAGCGATCGTGCATTTTCAAACTGCAACATCATGTGTATGTGGGCTTCGGCAGGCGTTATATTGTCATCCTTCATGTCTTTGTCGTGCACGATCATCGCCACGCGCCTCGGATTCAGGTTTTGACGGACATGCTCATAGATGTCTCCCGGCGTCATGTGGTTCGGAAGATACGACACTTGCTGCTCATACATCATATTGCGGAACTTCCCGCACTTGTTTTGCGTTGCCATTGTGTTGCCCTCATTTCATTTTATTGTGTTTGTGCCGCTTAATTGGCACAGCACTTTTGTTGCGGGCCAGGGATAACAAGCCCTCCCTGGCCTGTAATTATGCGTTTTCTTCGTCATCCGGCGATGGCACAGCACAATGCTCGTTCGCTGCGCTCCGAGCATTGTGCGCATCATCTTCATCGGCGTAATATGCCGTCAATAGTTTGGACAAGGCTTCATATTCGCCGAACTCGAGCTTTGGAAACTTGACGAAGCGCACACTGTTATTGATTCCGTCATCCGCGCTGAACCACGCATCACCGGCGCTGTACCGGCGCTCACGTACGACCTCCAGTTTTTCCGCGCTCCAAAGGTACCGCGCTTCCTCTTTGCTCGGCTTCATCAGGACACGGATACCGCACGCATTGTTTACGGCTGATTCCAGTCCACCGGTACCAACGGATGCTTCGGCCGTCGACAATATCAAGAAGCAGCCTGCCGAAGCCCCTTGTGTTGCGATCTGGCGAAGCAGGCCTTGGAACGCCGAAAGACTGTAGTCTGGCTTTTCTTTTGACGCTTTCTTCGGGAACAGGTCTTGAATCGAAACGAACTCGTCTATGAAGAGGATTGATGGATGCATTCCCAACTCAAACCATTTATGTGGCACTCCTGATTCTTTGCACGCCGAATTAATTGTTCTCTGCCTCATTATGCGAAGCTGATTGAATCTCCTTATAGCATCGAGAATATGTTCCACGTTCCCATTTTCGTCTGGAGATAGTACATGCGGACATAGACTCAGCTCTGCCGACTTTGGGTCTATGATAATCATTTCAGAACCAAAACCATCCCGCCCCATTTTCAGAAATGGTAACAGGAATGTTGAAATAATTGCCGTTGTTTTTCCTGAACGGCTACGGCCAGATACAATAGCTGACGAATTTAAAACACGACTATAATCGATGTAAACATCATCTCTGACATATACCTTTGTTGCATCGCAAGGAATATCGTTAATCGTATGATACAAACTTTGCTTGCCATATTCAGAAACCACGTCCTTGATGGTATAATCCACATAGCATCCGGCAATATCTTCCTCTTTTGCTACAACAGCATATGCGCTATACTTATTCTTTAAGCTCCCGGAGATTACAGTCTCGAGATCTGAAACGGCTTCAAAATCCGCCGACATGCATTCAATCCTTACAGTGTATTCCTGACCATTCTTCATCACTAAAACTGAAGGTTCTATTTCCCCCTCTCTTAAATGCAGAGGATTCCCAAACGCCGGATCACATAGACTTTGGCGAACGCTATGCTTAATATTCCTGACATCACTTCGGCACCTACATTCCAGAACAGCAACTAATAATACTAACACAGAGCCGATGAATAGAATTCTTACAACAAACGACAAATCAATCATTTGCAGTATATGGAATCGTTGATTTACAACGAATAACACGATTTCAATCGTTTTTGCAATACCCGCCAAAAGCAGGAGCAGCACCCCGAAGAGTGCTATCTTCGGGGTTGGCGTCATGTATTTCAAACGATTTGTGCTGCTCCACATGCTCATACTATTTCCTGTTCACGCCCTGTGCTTGTGTTGGTGACTGCAATACCTTTGCATCCCTAAATCTGAGAATCAAGTCGAACGAAATCACATAACTATGCTCTTTGTCAAACTGAAGCAGTTGGATTCTGTCACCTTTCTTGACTTGAAGTTTATCGTTAAGGACTGTGACATCAAAGCAACAGTATAAGTTTGATTCGCGAGGTTTATTTGTACGCTTATCAATCCCATAGTCGTAATTGTCTGACAAAACCTGCAATGTCATACTGATGCCATCAGGCAAGACACCTTTCTTATCTTTATACGGTCTTGTTGCAACAACAAGGTAGTTATTGCCTGTTGCCTCTTCAAATTTTTCCCACAAGAATACTGTGCTTGTGTAGACATAGGAATTTACGATTGCCATGGTTTAGTTCTCCTTTCTGTTAAAAAATCTCGTACTCATCTGCACATCCTTCTCCACCAAGAAGAGATACACATGCCGCCTCAATGCCATCAACGAAAATACATCCAACATTCTCAACAGACGTTAATGCATCGTCGACCAGATGCGTCAGGATATTTGTGTCCTTTTCTTCCGACACCGATTGAGCAACACTACCGGCGATATTAGCCTTCCGATTCCGTCTCGCTCTTGGCACTTGATGTCTTTGGACATCCGCTTCTTGCCTCTTCGCCGGTCTGATTTTTCCAATTTGCTTTTTCATCAGAGGCCACCTCCTTTCTTTCAACTCCAAGCAACAAAAAACCGCCCGGAATCTGATATCTGATTTCAAACCATCACAGGCTTGATTCAGATCCGATTCGGACGGCTATACGCGCCGCTACCCGGTCGAGGCATATTCGGAGAGCCTCACGCTTTCATTCTATTGGTTTCATTTCGCGATCGGTGATGTTCTAACTATAATCACCGTCCACTGCTGTGCAGCGGGGCATCGGGCATGCCCTAACCTAAGATGATGATATCACAAAAATACTAAAAGTCAACACCTCTTCATTACTTTTTTCTGCGGTTATATATTATATAATATACAATTTTTTTAATGGGAGCAGGAACTCATTGATGCAACTGTTGAAAAATGCGGTGGCATTCCCGATTGCATTGAAGAATTCGATGGATTCCTGGATTGTTGTTGCAGTGAAGCCATTTTGCTGCATCATCTTTGGGTTGCAAAAGGCAACAATGCGATTTTTGTTTTTCGATTCAACGATTCTTACTGCTTCCATTTTAGTATCCTTGTTTTGGTATTTTACGGTGAGCACGCCGGATGGCTTGCTCACCGTAATTGATCATTTCATTTCAGCAACACAACCATAATCTACGAATCTGCACTCTCTGATGGTGACGGTTTTGCTGGTTTCTTGCGACAGGTATTTGATGATGTTCTTATCACCGAGCATTTTCCTTGTACCATCAGCAATAAAGGCGTTGCCGTGTTCTTTCAGGAGTCTGATCGTGTAGTTTATCTTATGCAAAGAGTTGGTTGCCACGTTGGTACACCTTTGATGCGTCAGTCTGTTACAAGTGTGTAGTTGCTGTATGCATCAATTTTGTCTGTAGGTACATCAAATACAATGGATACATTTGATAAGATCGTGATTACTGTCAATATGTCTGACGTTAACCATTCTTCATTGGATAATTTATTATTAATGAAGTCATCTTTTGACGCAATAAATGTAACGGTATCGTTTTGTATTTCATCAATTGGTATGAGGACGCCGGCAAGTTCTGTAGCATTTCTAGGATCACTATTTGGACCAAAGTATATCCAGTTACCAAATGTATATTCTCTGGTCCCTTTTTCATAATTGAGAATATTTTCTTTGTAGTCCATCGGGACCACATCGTTTTTGATCCAGTCCATTGTGCCATCAGGGAATACATATGACATCTTTATAAGAGTTGGATCGTCAGTGTATTCTGCCCTGACGTTGATATGTATTCCTTCGTCCAGTCTATCTTTTATTGCCAAGAAACGATCATGGTAATCAATTTTATGATTTGGGTCAAGATAATAGTCATATGTGATCATTCTTGTTGCATCTTGTAACGTTTGATGCTCAGAGTCTTTGTACATTTTGTCATTTATTATCTTAATATGACATTTTATCGTTGATCCGTGTTCGTTTATTTTTAGAACTAGGACGTCATCTTCACTAATAATGTAGTCTCCAACTTCTCCATTTTTCGTGAGGTAGCTGTCAATTCCTCTGACATCTGTTGGAATTTCTTCTTCAACGATTTCTTCCGGCGTTTCTTCTACGACTTCCGGTTTAGATTCTTCTGCAACAGGTGCAACTTCTTTTGTTTTTTCCGTGGGAGCAGCAGATGTCTCTGTTGTTGCGTTTGTCTTAGCAGTTTCTGTTTTCTTTTCTTCTCCCCCGCAAGCAACGAGCGAGAGCGCGAGCACAAGGCTCAGCGTAAGCGCTGTGAGTTTCTTTTTCATAATATCCTCTCTTTCTCCAACTATGTTGGTGCTACATGTGTGTTATAAGTGCCTTCACTATATATGACAACCGAAGCGGCTGATTGGTTTTATGAGTTTTGAAAAAAATTATCTTTTTTTCAGTGTCGTACCGTCATAGACGAATTCCGTGTCTCTTTCCATCTGAAAACCGAAGCAGGTGATAGGGATACTAAAGTCATTAATATAAGCGCCATCGCCTATATTCACCATGCTATAATTCTCGCCATCCCAAGCCGGTCTGATTTCATAGCCATGTGTGACAACCCCGTAGAAATCATGGGGATCATCCGGCAATAAAGCATCCCCTTCCTCATAAGGGCGGTCGCCCTGCCATAGCAAGCGGATGGTTCCGTCAGGATCGGAGTAACCGCCGTTTTCATTCATCTCAATCCATACATAGTAATACTGTCCCTCTTTGGAGCCACTATAAAGACCGTCGTAGCTGTCCCAGGTAAGCGGCGCCGCAATCTCCTCTGCCAGTGATTCTGTTTCTGAGAATTCCTCTTCCGTACGATCCACGATACTTGTCACCTCTGTACCGGTATCTTCATTTTCTGCCTGCACCATGTCAGTGCTGTCAGTGACATCTGTTCCGGCTACTCTTTCCACAATGGAAGTAGTTGCCCGTATGGATGCAACCAGTGCGCCTCCGCCCAGAACGGTAACGCCTATTACAGCAGCCACAATCTTGACACCGAGGGAAATACCGGCTGCCTTTCCTGCCGATGCAGTTGCTGCTGCTACATTCACCGCACCGGCGCCTGTCGGGGATGTCATTGTCGCGCCTGTTCCTCCTGTTGCGCTCGTCCATGTCGTCGCGGCAGTCCCGGTAGTTCCAGCTCTCGAAGCCGAGACGGCGGCTGATGTATTGAGCGGCGGAATAGCATTCGGCGCAGCTTTTGCCTCCGTACGGAACAGCCACAAGAGGAGGGGGATAATGGAAATACCGTAAAGTTTGTATCCCTTTTGCTCCATTTCCTCTGCTTTCTTCTTCAGGTTCTTACGCCCATAGTTCAGACGGGACTTCACCGTATTCTCCGGACAGCCGATCAGCGATGCGATTTCAGACACGGAGTGTTCTTCGACATAGTACATCAGGACGCAAAAGCGCTGCTCGTCAGAAAGCGCATCCATCAATCCATTTAACAAGTCGGATGTTTCTTTATCCGTATAAGCATGCTCGGGTTGATATTCCCTGCGCCATTCTTCCTCTTCAAGTGTAAAAGCATCTCCGTCCTCCGATGTCTGTTCAAGTGCGGAGAAGGGGAGATCTTTCTTTTTCTTCAGAACATTGAGGGCTGTGCTGGAAACGATCATTGACATCCAGCTCGGGAACTTTTCGGCATCCTGCAGTTGACCGATGCTCTGCCACGCTTTCAAATAGGCTTCCTGAAGAACATCCTGCGCGTCCGTTTCATTACGCATATACTTCTGCGCAAGATAATGCTTGTCACGGTAAGTACTCTCGTATAAATAACGAAACGCCGCCGGATCACCGTTTCTGGCTGCCGTTACTGCCTGCGTATAGGATTGATAGTTGCTATCGGATGATTGCTTCACTTGTTTTGATCCCCTGTGGTATTTCTTACATCTGTCGCACGGTCGTTCTCATTTCGCTGAATCGTGCGATCGTATGTCTCCTTCTTTTCCGTCTCGTTGATTGCGTAGAAGCTCCGCTCCCGAAAAACGAGATACCGGAAAAACAATATGATTCTGCTCATTGTCGCATCCTTTTCCGTGAATGAAACATGTCCTGTCTTAGGTGCCTCTACTATTTAGACAACCGAAGTGCGGAAAAGGTTTTATTCTTTTCAAAAATATTATAGTAGTCTTGCCTATCATATGCAAGCCGGTCATGTTTGCTACCCTAATTGTTGCGAGGTAGCCGCATGATCACCTATGAGCCTTTTTGGAGATATCTGAAGAAAAAAAAGATCAGCACGTATATGTTGATTTACACATACGGGATCAACAGTTATACGATAGACCGGCTTCGGCATGACAAGCCGTTGAAAACCACAACTATCAATGATATCTGTAATCGGTTACATTGCAACCTCAAGGATGTGATGAACTTTAAGCCAGATGTAGACGAGCCGGATGAACTGACACCCTGACGGGAATAACGACATTATCAATATTGAAATACAATCGTCTTCCTTAGACAATTATGCCTTTTTCATTTGCGGAACAAATTCCAGACGCAATTGCATTCCCATCCCCTGTGCAAGGCGCTTTAACATAGCAAGTGACGGGTTGCGCGTACCGTTTTCAATACGACTGATATCTGCCTGCGTGATGCCGGTTCGCTCAGATAATTCTTTTTGTGTAAGATTCTGTGCCTTGCGTGCTTCAATCATTGCGTTGATAATGTCATATTCCGGCTCCAGTGCATCATATTCCGCTTTAAAGGCCGGGTCTTTCAGTTTTTCTTCAAGATACTTATCAAAGCTTCCCATCCTGACACCTTCTTTCATAATCTGCTCTGTATTTTTTTGCGGTTTCTATTGCTCTTCGCGGAATCTTCTGTGATTTTTTAATGATACCGTTTGTAAGAATCGCTTTTTGACCAACAAAGAAAAAATAAAGCACGCGGGAAATATTACTCCCTTGTTTTGCCCGGAGTTCAAAAATACCATCTTCAATATGCTCCGAAAAAGGAAGCCGTAATTCCGGTCCGTGCATTTTAAGCAAATTGATCGTCCATGCCATCTTGGCACTCATTTTGGGTTCAAGCGAATCCAGAAAATCCTTTACCGGTTCACCTCCATCCTCAAATTCATAAAAGTCAACGTCGATTCTCAATCTGTTTCCTCCTAAAATTAATTATATGTTGAATACGACATATTGTCAAGACACGCATTACACTCTGTTACATCTTTCCCTGTGGCAAATACATTCCAAAACGATCAGATACTGTGTGGCCGGTGAATGTTTTGACCCTAATTTGACCCTAATTCAATTGGTCTGAAATGTACTTTTCCGGTCTGAAATGAACGAAACGAAACGATACCGAAAACGCTTGAGAGCCTGTAAAATCAGGGGGTTGGCTTTGGTTCTAACGTTCATACAGAGACTTGAAGACTCCCCCATGAACGGTTTTGGAGACCGTCATACTAGCCGTTGTATGAATCCCCTGTACGCGACTTGTACGCGCAAGGAGTATTATAACAAGTCAGGGCGGTGCGTGCAAGATTTTTTCGTGTTTACGAATTATTTATATTTTCGATTCCGCCCGCAGGCGCGTCATGCCATTTATAAGCGCTGTTATTGCAAGGGCTTGCGGTCTGTATTCTGAAAAAATATCGAATTTTCTGACTTCATTTTTTTCGCGTTTTATGATCGGTTTTATGATAGGTCATATGGTACTATACTTATACAACATACACTGTGGAACGGCAAAACGCCCTGCATCGATGATTCTCATCCGCAGGGCGTTTGTCGTTGGTGTGATCTCTTCTTGTCTTCTGCAGGCAAACGATAGCCCTGCATTACGCATTACGCATTTCGCATTTCACATGAACTCCGTCGCCTCCGCGACGTTCTTCACGCCGCGCACCGTCATGCCCTCCGGAATCTTTAAGCGTTTCAGCGAAGCCTTCGGCACGATGCAGGTCGTGAAGCCGAGCTTCGCCGCCTCCGCGATGCGCTGCTCGCAAAGGGACACCGCACGGACCTCCCCCGAAAGGCCGACCTCACCGAAGGCCACAACGGAAGGATCGATCGCGCGGTTTTTGAAGCTGGAAATAACGGCAAGGCAGATGCCTAAGTCCAGCGCCGGCTCCTGCACCTTCATGCCGCCGGCCAGGTTCACGTATGCATCCTGATCCGAGAGCGAAAGCCCCAGACGTTTTTCCAGCACCGCCATCAGAAGATTCACACGGTTCACGTCCGCGCCCGTGGCCTGTCTTCTCGGATAACCGAAGTTCGTGCGGCTCACCAGCGCCTGGATCTCAATCAGCAGCGGACGCGTCCCCTCGATCAGTGCCGCGGCAACGCTGCCCGGCGCATCCATGGGTCTTCCGGCCAGCATAAACTCCGAGGGATTCTCCACCTCCACCAGGCCCTCCTCGCGCATCTCAAACACGCCGATCTCATTCGTCGATCCGAAGCGGTTTTTCACCGCGCGCAGCACCCGGTAGGAGGCGTGGCGGTCTCCCTCAAAGTACAGCACCGTGTCCACCATATGCTCCAGGACGCGGGGCCCCGCGACGGTGCCCTCCTTGGTCACGTGACCGACAATGAAGACGGAGATCTGCATCGTCTTTGCGATGCGCATGAGCACACCGGTCGTCTCCCGTACCTGCGAGACGCTTCCCGGTGCGCTGGAGACCTCCTCGTGATACATGGTCTGGATGGAATCGATCATGACGATCTGAGGCTGTTCTCTTTCGATCGCAGCCTCAATCAAAGAAAGATTGGTCTCACAATATAAATGCAGATCATCCGTAAAGCTGCCGATCCGGTCCGCCCGGAGCCGGATCTGCCGGAGGGATTCCTCCCCGGAAACATAAAGCACCTTTCTCCCGTCCGAAGCAAAGAAGCGGGCCGCCTGCAGGAGGATCGTGGATTTTCCGATGCCGGGATCCCCGCCGATCAGCGTCAGCGAGCCCTTCACCAGGCCTCCGCCCAGCACACGGTTCAGCTCCGCAAAGTGCGTGTCGATCCGCGCCTCTTCTTCTCCCGCATCAATCGCGGACAGGGGTAGCGGCTTCAGATCAGACCCCGCACCCTGCGCGGCGCGTTTCGCTACGCCGCGGGCGGCCGCTTCCGTACGCACCACCTCCTCGGCAAAGCTGTTCCATTCTTTACAGGCGGGGCACTGCCCCATCCATTTCGCGGACTCGTAGCCGCATTGCTGGCAGAAAAATGCCGTCTTTTTTTTGGATGCCAAACGCTTTCCCCGTCCTTATGCCTTCACGGCCTTCCTGCGGCCTGTCGTCTTTGCTGTCTTCCCCGCGCCGGATTTCTTTGTCACCGTCTTTTTCCGCGCAGGCTCCTTCGGGCTGCCCTCGTCCTTTCCGCGTGTGAAGGAGATGGCGCCCTTCTTTAACACGATCGTCACATGGTCGCCGCGCTTGATCTCTCCCTTTAAGAGAGATTCCGCCATCGCGTCCTCCACGACGGACTGCATCGCACGCTTTAAGGGACGGGCACCCATCTTTTCATCCGCGTACTTTTCCACCAGGTGCTTCTTCACCGGCAGACTCATCGTCAGATCGATCTCCAGCTGTGCCTTGCAGCGCTTCGCAAAATTATTTGCCAGAAGCGAGGTGATCTGCATCATCTCCTCATTCGTCAGCTGGTGGAAGACCATGATCTCATCGATACGGTTGATGAATTCCGGACGGAAAATGCGCTTCACCTCTTCCATCACGCCTTCCTTCATCTTCTCATAATTCTTCTCCGCGCTGTTGTCCTGAATGAAGCCTAAGTTTTTCGGCGCCACGATGCGCTGTGCGCCGACATTGCTTGTCATGATCAGGATCGTGTTTTTAAAGCTGACCTTGCGTCCCTTCGCGTCCGTGATATGACCGTCATCCAGCACCTGCAGCAGCACGTTAAAGACATCCGGATGCGCCTTCTCGATTTCGTCAAAGAGAATCACGGAGTAGGGATGTCTGCGCACCTTTTCGGAGAGCTGTCCGCCCTCGTCATAGCCGACATAGCCGGGCGGCGAGCCGATCATCTTGGAAACGGAATGCCCTTCCATATACTCCGACATATCCACTCGGATAAGCGCATCCTCATCCCCGAACACCGTTTCCGCCAGCGCCTTACTAAGCTCCGTCTTGCCGACACCGGTGGGGCCTAAGAACAGGAAGGAGCCGATCGGCCGGTTCGGATCCTGTAAGCCCACACGGCCGCGGCGGATCGCCTTTGTCACCGCCTCCACCGCCTCATGCTGTCCGATGACGCGCTTGTGCAGCTCCTTGTCCAGCTTCAGCAGCCTTGCGGATTCCTTTTCGGCAATCTTATTGACCGGAATCTTCGTCCACTGGGCGACCACCTCCTCGATCTGCGGTTCATCCACGATGATGGCACGCTCCATTTCCTTCTTCGCGTTTAATTCCTTCATGCGGTTGAGCTTCTTGAACAGCGCATTCTGCCTTTTGTTGAGAATGCCGGCTTCCGTATAGTCCTGCTTGCGCAGGGCCTGCTCCACGGCCTCATCCAGCGACTTGATTTCCGTCTCATATTCCTTCATCTTCGGCGAAACGGAAAGGAAGTTGAGCCTTGTCGCGCTGGCCGCTTCGTCGATCAGATCGATCGCCTTGTCCGGCAGATTTCTGTCATTGATGTAGCGGGAGGAAAGCTCCACGGCGGCCTGCAGCGCGGCAGGCGTGATCGTCACACGATGATGCTCCTCGTATTTATGCGCAATGCCCTTCAGGATTTCGACAGCCTCCTCCGTTGTCGGCTCCTCCAGCATCACCGGCTGGAAGCGGCGTTCCAGCGCGGCATCCTTTTCGACGTATTTGCGGTATTCCGAGATGGTCGTCGCGCCGATCATCTGCAACTCCCCCCTGGAAAGGGAGGGCTTCAGAATATTGGACGCGTCGATGGATCCCTCCGCACCGCCGGCACCGATCAGGGTATGCATCTCATCCACAAAGAGGATGATGTTCGGATCATCCTTCACCTCCTGGATGACCTTTTTGATGCGCTCCTCAAATTCCCCGCGGTACTTGCTCCCCGCGACCATGCCGGAAATATCCAGCGTGAGCAGTCTTGCGTTTTTGACCGTCATCGGCACGTCGCCCTCGGCGATCTTTTGCGCCAGCCCTTCGACCACCGCGGTTTTGCCGACACCGGGCTCTCCGATCAGGCAGGGGTTATTCTTTGTGCGGCGGCTCAGGATCTGGATCGCTCTCTGTATTTCCGTTTTTCTGCCGATCACGGGATCCAGCTTTCCTTCCATGGCCAGCGCCGTTAAATCCCTGCTGTACTTGGCAAGGGCCGAGCCCTTTTTATGTCCGCCGTTCTTTGCGGCCTTGAGATCCTCCTTGACGAGATTCGGATCCTCTCCCATGGCGGCCAGCGTCTCCGCATAGATCTTCTGGATGGGGACGTTCATCGTGGCAATCAGCCTCAGTGCCACGTTTTCCCCCTCCCGGATCAGCGCGAGCAGAATATGCTCCGTGCCGATTTTTTCCGCCTTGAAGCGGGTCGCCTGTCTGGAGGCTTCCTCCAGCACCTTTTCGGCACGCGGCGAAAACCCGTCCGCATCCATGGTCATGAGCATCCCGTCCTGCACGATCAGATCCCGGATCATGTGCATCATACGGTCTTCATCCACACCGTTGTCCGTGAGGATCCTGGAGGCGACGCTCCCCTTTGTTTTGATCAGCCCCATCAGCAGATGCTCCGTGCCGATATAATTGAGCTTTAAGTCCTGTGCGGCTTCCTTTGCATGCCGCAGCACTTCCTGTGCCTTTGCGGTAAATTGATCATTTGTCATGAATCTCTCTTCCCTTTCCTGTGTTCTATACGCCCCATTCGTCACAGATGGCGTCAAGCAGGCCATGCAGCTCCTGTCTGGAAATGTTTTTGCAGACCGCCCGCGCCAGCACAACGGCAAGCTCCGCCCGTGCCTCTTCCATTGCCCGCAGCTTATCGATATCGATCGCCACGATGGCGCCGCGCCTGCGGTCGATCTTTAAGAATCCCTCGCGCTGCAGGATGGCATAAGCCTTGTTCACCGTGTGCATGTTGATGCCGATCGTGTCCGCCAGGGTCCTGACGCTCGGCAGCTGTTCGCCCTCGCTGAGCTGTGCCGTCACAATCCCCAGGATGATCTGGTTGCAAAGCTGAACATAGATCGCTTCATCCGAATGAAAATCAATTTCGATCACCATGACATCACCTCTGAAAAAAAACCACTTGTTATATTTATTATATAACAAGTGGGTTTCTCTGTCAAATCCTTCGTCCCTTATGTTCAGTTGTCATCGTTCAGGAATCCGTACTCAAAATCATCCGCATCGTCATCCATGAAATTCCGCGGGCGTCTTCTGCTGTCCGCCTCCGGCGTCCGCTCCGGCTGATAGACCCTGCGGATGGCGCGCGGTTCTTCCTCCTCATACTCATCCTCGTCATCATAATCCTCGTCTTCGTCATCATAGTCCTCATCCCTGCGACGACGGAAACGGGAGAAGAAGCCGCCGCCGCGTCTGGGCTCGTCCTCTTCCTCCTCATCATCATACTCATCATCCTCCTCGTCGCCTTCCTCATCATCATAGGAAGCGGCCTTCCGCCTGCCGAAGAAGGATCTTCTGGGCGCATCCGCGACGCCTTCCTCCTCATCCTCTTCCCCGTCATCCTCATCGCCGTCGTCATAATCATCATAATCCTCATCACGGTAACGACGGTAACGAAGCACCACCATCACCAGGAGAACAATGGCGACGAGCGCGATGATACCGAGGATAATGCTCAATACCTTCAGTGCCGTATTGGTTCCTTCCACGCCCTGCAGACGCGCCAGCTCCTGATTGGCGGTCAGCAGCTGCTGGATATTCGTGCGGCTCCCGGAATTGTTGTCCATCAGCCACGGGGCCATCTCGTTGTTGTTATCAAGGTCATACACCACCGTGTACTGCTGTCCCATCATGCCGCTGTTGTCGCCGGAAGAGGGATCCTCGGTCACGGGCTGTTCCGGGGTGCCCGGGGTCGTCGTGGGATCCGCGGGGTTGGCCGGCGTGCCGGGATCGGGCTGTGCCGCAGACTGCTCATCCACGGTCAGAAAGGCCGCCAGCACAAAGCCTTCCTTGGAGGTGCCGTTTTCGTCATAGCGGATCTTGTACCACTTGGCGCCGTCCGCAGCCGTTGTTTCGCCGATCACCACCACCGGTGTATTGGGCTGCAGATTCGCAACGGAGGCGTAGGTGGCGCCGGCATCGTTGCGGACGTTGATCGCGGCGGTGGCGGAAACCACGGCATTCCGTTCCTGGAACGGCTGCTCCTCCGCGGGCGGCTCCGCCGCGCCGGTCGTAGCCCCGGCGTTTGCGTTGCCTCCTCCGGCCTGTACGGTCATCAGATCACTTCTGACGTAGCCCGTCTGTCCGTTGACCGTGATCTTGTACCAGTCCATCCCCGTGGCATCCTTTTCGACACCCTCGATCTCAAAGGTGGCGCCGGCATTGACGCTCGTCACCTGGTTGGAATTGACCGTGGGCTGGGAACGGACATTGACGCCGTTGGCGTTGATCGTTCCCGTGTCCGCATATGCCGTCAGCACGTTGAAGCTGAATACGAGCGTAACGATCAGAACGGACCATGCTCCCCTGACAATCGTTCTCAAACTCTTTTTCATAAACTCTCCACTCCTTCTATTGATTTACCGATGTCATGCCGCAGATACTTTCCTTCAAATTCGATCAGCTCCGCAGCCTCATAAGCCTCTTTTCTCGCTTCTTCGAGGGTCTTCGCCACGGCGGTGACCCCCAGGACCCTTCCGCCGTTCGTCACCACCTGACCCGCGGCGGAGATTGTTCCGGCATGGAAGCAGTACCTGTTATCCTCCCCGGTAAAATGCTCCAGGCCGTCGATGCGTTTTCCCTTTTCGTAAGAAACCGGATAGCCCTCACTTGCCAGAACCACACAGACGGCAGCATTGTCTTCAAATGAAACATCCGCCTGATCCAGCGTGCCGTCAATACAGGCATTCACCGCATCGATCAGATCCGAACGCATCCTGGGCAGAACCACCTGCGCCTCCGGATCACCGAAGCGCGCATTGAATTCCAGCACCTTCGGTCCGTCCTCCGTCAGCATGAGGCCGAAAAAGAGCACCCCCTTGAACGGCCGGTCTTCCTTGCGCATCGCGTCCACGGTGCGCTGGTAGATCGTCTCATGACAGATCCGGTCGATCTCTTCCGTATAAAAAGGACTCGGGGAGAAGGTTCCCATACCGCCCGTATTCAGGCCGGTATCGCCGTCACCCGCACGCTTATGGTCCTGTGCGCTTGCCATGATCCGGTAGGAATGCCCGTCCACAAAGGTCAGCACCGACACCTCACGTCCGGTCAGAAATTCCTCGATGACCATCGTTTTGCCGGCATCCCCGAAGGCGCGGCGGATCATGATCTGATCGATCCCGTCATGCGCCTCCCGCATGTCATTGCAAATCAGCACCCCCTTCCCGAGGGCGAGCCCGTCCGCCTTGAGCACCACGGGGAATGAAACCTCCTTCAGGAAGATCATTGCCTCCTCCGGGTCCGAAAACGTCCGGCTGTTCGCACAGGGTATATCATACTTCATCATCAGATCTTTTGCAAATGCCTTGCTTCCCTCGAGCACTGCGGCACGCCTGTCCGGTCCGAAGATTCTTAAGCCCGCCTCCCGGAACACGTCCACAATCCCGCCGACCAGGGGATCATCCATCCCGACAATGGTCAGATCGATCTGTTGCTCCAGGGCAAACTCCTTCAGGGCATCAAAGTCCATGGCACCGATGGAAACACAGGTTGCCAGCTGTGCAATCCCCGCGTTTCCGGGGGCACAGAAGATTTCCGGATGATATTTGCTTTTCGACAGCGTCTGCACAATTGCGTGCTCCCGGCCGCCGCCTCCGATGACCAGTATTTTCATATCCTTACCTGCTTCTCCGCAATCTCCGCGATTGCCTCCGGCAATATGATCCATTCCGCTTCTTCCATGACACGCCGCTGCAGTATCTCCGGCGTATCCCCGGGCTGTACCGCGACCGCCTTTTGCTTCAGGATCGGTCCCGTATCCAGATCCTCATCCACCAGATGCACGGTGGCTCCCGTCACCTTTACGCCCCTTTCCAGCGCGGCCTCATGCACCTTCAGGCCGTAAAACCCCTTTCCGCAGAAGGAGGGAATCAGGGAGGGATGCACATTGAGGATCTTTCCCTCAAAATGACGGACCATCTCCTCCGGCACCGTTGCCAGAAAGCCCGCCAGCACGATCAGGTCGGGCGAGGCTTTTTTTGTCTCCGCAAAAAGCGCCTCCGCAAAACGCTCCCTATCCGGATATTCCTTTGCGGAAACGACCGCCGAAGGGATCCCCGCTTCCTTTGCCCTTGTGAGCGCATAGGCGTCTTTGCGGTTGCTTAAAACCAGGACGATCTCGCTTTCCGGGATCCGTCCGTCGGCAATGGCATCCATCACCGCCTGCAGATTGGTTCCTCCGCCGGATACAAGAACCGCAATCCTCAGCACAGCTCCACTCCCTTTTCGCCGCTTACGGTTTCACCGAGCAGGTAAGGACGTTCTCCCGCTGTCCGGATTGCTTCCAGCGTCCGTTCCGCATCCGTTTCCCGGACCGCAAGCACCATGCCGAGTCCCATGTTGAAGGTTCCGTACATCTCCTGCTCCGCCACGCCGCCTTCCTTCATGATCCAGGAAAAGACGGGAGGAACATCAAAGGCGGTCTTTCGTATTCTTACACGGATGCCGTCCGGCAGCATCCGCGGGATGTTTTCATAAAAGCCGCCGCCAGTGATATGGCTGATCCCGCAGACGGATACGCCCGCGGTGCGGATTTCGCGAAGCGCTTTGACATAAATCTTTGTCGGTGTCAGCAGCACTTCCCCCACGCTTCCCGACGCCCCGGAAAGGGGAGCCGATAAGGAAATGCTTCGATCCTTCAGAATCCTGCGTACCAGGGAGAAGCCGTTGGCATGCACACCGCTCGAGGCGATCCCGATCAGGACATCGCCCTTGCTGACGGAAGAACCGTCGATCAGCTCCTCCTGCTCCGCGACGCCCACGGCAAAGCCGGCAAGATCATAATCCGTCTCCGGCATGAGTCCGGGATGCTCCGCCGTTTCCCCGCCGATCAGGGCGCAGCCGGCCTGCTTACAGCCCTCCGCGACGCCCTTCACGATCGCGGCGATCGTCTCCGGCACATTTTTTCCGCAGGCAATATAATCCAGGAAAAAGAGCGGCTCCGCGCCCTGTGCGGCGATATCGTTGACGCACATGGCAACGCAGTCAATCCCGATCGTATCATGGATGCCCATGCGGACGGCAATCTCCGTCTTTGTGCCGACACCGTCGGTGCCCGAAAGCAGTACCGGATGCCGCATCTGTTTGAATGCCTCCGCGGAGAAGGCCCCCGCAAAGCCGCCGAGGGAAGAAAGCACCTCCGGACGCATGGTCATCTGCACGCTTTCCTTCATCAGGGAAACCGCGCGGTAGCCTGCCTCGATATCAACACCCGATTGTTGGTAATTCAATGACATAAGAATCAGGACTCCCCCGTCCCCGTCCGTCAGCCTTCGGAATACCCCTTGTATCCCTTCTCCTGCAGACGTTTATCCTTGGCGGACACCGTATCCGCCATGTTCTTCTGATATGCTTTCAGCTTTTCCGCAATCGTTTCATCCGCCGTTGCGAGGATCTTTGCGGCAAGCAGTCCCGCATTTAAGCCCCCGTCGATCGCCACCGTCGCCACCGGAATCCCCGGCGGCATCTGGACGATGGAATACAAAGAATCCCGTCCGCCGAGCGAAGACGTATGCATCGGAACACCGATCACGGGAAGGGACGTGAGCGCCGCACACATGCCAGGTAAGTGCGCCGCCATGCCGGCACCGGCGATGACAACCTTCACACCGCGCTCCTCCAGCCCCTTTGCATAGGAAAAAAACTGCTCCGTCTGACGGTGGGCCGAAAGAATCCGGATCTCATAATCAATCCCGAAGCTCTCCAGAAGCCCTGCTGCTTTCGACATCACGGGAAGGTCCGAATCACTCCCCATCACGACAGATACCAAAGGCATTTGTTTCCTCCCGTCAGGCGGTGAATCCCAGAAACAGGATTCCGCCGATACATACAATCGCGACCGAATTCAGTATGATTCCCAGTCGCGGAAACAGCAGATACACTTCCCTTTCCGTCCTGGAAAGAATCCCCAGAATCAGTCCGGCAATCGCGTAAATCAATGCCAGCAGGATCCCCGCGGCATAGGACACCGTTGCGCCGCCCTCTCCGCGTACCGTCAGCACCACGGCCAAGATCACCGCGACGAAGCTCATGACGCTGATCAGTACGGAGAAAACACCGCGCCACGGATGCTTTTTGTCCGTAAAGATAAACCTGCCCCTGCGACGGTTGCGAAGCTGCCTCTCCGAAAGCGAAAGCCCGGGCATGGCGGTAGTGACCCGTTGCAGCCAGGTCTGCTCTTCGTGCTGGTTCATCGGATCAGATCAGAAACTTCCTGCGGCCGCCCAAAAGCTTTGCGCCGTTGATAATCAGAATCACGCCGACCGCCGTGCCGAGGACAATGTTCAGAATCCCCGCCACAAGGCTCATTTTGCCGACACCGCCCATCAGTTTATAGGTTCTTTCTTCCATGCTTTCCGCCTTTCTTTAAGCGCCATATTCCTCATAATACCGGGCAATGGCCTGCTTTTTTTCTTCATCAATCAGCACACGGCCGCTGACCGGCTGTGTGGACAGAAATTCCGTCACCTCATGCATATTCACCAGGGCATGCGTCCGGAAGCCGTGCCGCAGTCGGAGCTCCTCCAGGGCCGTGGTCTTGCCGCCGGGCCCCTTCTCACGCCGGTCCAGCGCCACAATCAGTCCGACAATCTCCACGTCCGCGATCGATCGCAGGAGCGGAACGCTTTCATCTATGGAGGAGCCGCTGGTCGTGACGTCCTCGATCAGCAGCACGCGGTCCCCGTCATTCAATGTGCTGCCGAGCAGCACGCCGGCATCCCCGTGATCCTTCATTTCCTTGCGGTTGGAGGAAAACCTCACCTCCCTGCCGTAGAGGGAATGCAATGCGCTGACCGTCGATACGGAAAGCGGAATCCCTTTGTACGCAGGTCCGAAGATCACGTCAATGCTCGGTCCGAAATGCTCCTCTATCGCGCGCGCATAAAAAGCGCCGAGCCGGTTCAGCTGCGAACCGCTGACAAAGGCGCCCGTGTTTACATAAAAAGGCGAGCGTCTGCCGCTTTTCAGGGTGAAATCCCCGAACTGCAATACACCGCTCTCCGCCATAAAGGTGATAAATGATTCCTTGAATCCTGCGTTCATCCCCCGGCTCCCCGCAAACAATATCCCTTCTCAGGACAGTGCGGCATTCACCTCCACAATCATCTCGCCGGCCGCAACGCGTGCCGCTTCGCCGACGGCTTCCTTTCCGAGATGCGCATACCTCTCTTCCCTCCAGGCACCGATGATGCCGCGGGAACTGTTGACAATCACACCGTCTTTGTTCCCCGTGAAAAACGGTTTCAGATCCTTTGCCGTCGCGCCCTGCGCCCCGTAGCCCGGGACCAGGAACATCGTGTGCGGCATCAGTTCCCGCAGGCGTTCCGCCACACCCGGATAGGTCGCGCCGACCACGGCACCCACGGGACCAAAGAGCGCTTCCCCGCGCACGTCCTCTCCCCATCCGGCGACCGCCTTGGCCACGTGTTCATAGACCGGACTCCCCTCCGCACGGCGGTCCTGAAACTCCACGCCGGAAGGATTGGAGGTCTTTACGAGAACAAAAATACCTTTGTTTTCCGCGGCGCAGACGGAAATAAAGGGCTCAATGCCGTCCGAGCCGAAGTACGGATTGACCGTGATGATGTCCGTATCATAGGCGCGGAAGGTGGCACCGCCCACCTGAACGCGCCCCAGGTGTGCCCTGGCATAGGCGGCGGAGGTGGAACCGATATCACCGCGCTTCACATCACCGATCGCGATCATCCCCTTCTTCTTTGCGTAGGTGACGGTGTCACGATAGGCCTGCATGCCGGGAATCCCGAACTGTTCGTACATGGCCACCTGAACCTTGACCGCGGGCACAATGTCACAGACCGCATCAATGATATCCCTGTTGAAGGCAGCAAGCGCTTCGCCCGCGCCCTCCAGCGTCATGCCGTAAACCTTATAGGCCGCATCCGTGATCCGTTTCGGAACCAGGGACAGCTGCGTGTCCAGTCCCACACAGACCGGCGCTTCTTTTTTGCGGATCGCCTCCGCGAGTTTCTGCATCATATGATTGATTCTACCACATTATGATACAAGGGTCAAAAGTCATGTAAACAGTCATGCTTGCATGACCTGTTACATGACTTTATGACCCGCACCGACATGAGGAAGTAGCAAAATGCATTGCAAATGCATTTTAGCGGATTCCGAATGGCGGAAGGATTGCGGGAGTTTCGAAGAAACGAAGCAATCCGTCGTATCATATCAACCAAAATACTGTCCGTACCACTCCAGAAACGCATACACGGCCCAGACCTTCCGCCAGAGATCGGAGTAGCCGCCGAGGAAGGCCTCCGTCATGCGCTCCAGCTCCTTACGGTTGAAAAACAGCCCCGCCGTTTCGCCCTGCAAAAGCGCCCTCACCCTGCCGTTGTATGTTTCATCCGCCAGCCAGTAGCGGATCGGCACGACAAAGCCGAGCTTTTTCCGGTAAGCGACCTCCTTTGGCAGCACCTGCTCCGCGGCCATGCGCACCACCAGCTTGTTGTGTTCCCCCTCCGCCTTGTACCTTGCGGGCACGCGGGAAGCGATGTCAAACACACGCAGGTCCGTCAGCGGCATCCGCACCTCGATGCCCGCGGCCCTGCTCATCCGGTCGACGTTTAAGTAAATATCCCCGTCCAGCCACAGCCGGATATCGATGTCGCACATGCGGTGCAGCGGGTCGAAGTCTTTGTTCTCCGCATAGAAGCCGCGCACCAGGTCGAAGGACTGCACCTCCCTGTCATAGCGAAGCAGGAGCTCCCTTTTCTCCTCCTCCTTCATGATGTTCGTATTGCCCGTATAGAAGGTCTCCAGACGCTTCCCGTATTCTGCGGCCTTGCGGTAAATATTGTAGCCGCCGAAGAATTCGTCCGAGCCCTCGCCGGAATAGACGATCCCGGCGGCCTCCCCCTTCCCGTAAGCCTCCGCAACGCTTCTTGCGCCGATCGCAAAGACGACGGCGGAGGCATCCCCGAGGGGCTGCTCCATATGGCGCATCACCCACGACGCCGCCTCGAAGTACTCTTCCGGCTGCACGATTCTTCTGTGAAATTCCCTGCCCAGCGCCTTTGCCGTTTCCGCCGCCAGCACGGATTCGTCCAGCTGTTCAAATTCATAGCCGCAGCCGTGCGCGCGTTTAGCCCCGGACATCGCCAGCACGTAGGAGGAATCCACGCCGCCGGAGAGAAAGGAATCCGCCTCCTCCCCGTCCGCCTCGAGTTCCTTCATGATCTGCTTTACGGTCTCGTGGAACTCCTCCGCAAAATCCTCCGCGGAGCGGGTTTCGTCCGGGGAAAACAGCGGTCTCCAGTAGCGTTCGATCGAGATCTCTCCCGCATGATATGTCAGCACATGTCCGGGCATCACCTTCTTCACGCCCTCGAAGAAGGTCTCTTCCCCGCCGGGGTAGCTTAAGCTCAGATAGTGCTGCAGCATGCGTTCATTGAGTTCTTTGTTAAAGCCTTCCGCAGAGAGAATGTCGGAAAGATTTGTGCCGTACAGGAGCGTACCGTCCGGCTGCAGGCAGTAGTACAGCGTCTTCGTGCCGAAGGCGTCGCGCACGAGAACTGTTGTATCCGTCTCATCGTCCCGCAGCGTAAAGGCAAACATGCCGTGCAGGTGCAGTCCGCAGTCCCTGCCCCACCTCCCGTAAGCCGCGATGAGGATGGCTTCCTCCTTCTCCTTGCGCGGAAGCGCCGCATCGACGCCAAGCTCCGCGCAGAGCGCTTTATGGTTGCGGATATGCCCGCGATAGGCTGTGACCTTGTACATGTGCAAAACCCTTTCAAATCGTTTATAATACATGCATCTTAGCACAGAAAGGCCGGTTAATAAAGTGAATTCATCTGGTGCGCAGGCGGCGGTGCTGATTCCGCTGATGAAAAAAGACGACGGGTGGCATATGCTGTTTCAGCAGCGGGCGCTGGATATCGAGATGCAGCCGGGGGATGTGTGTTTTCCCGGGGGTCATACGGAGCAGGACGAGACGCCGGAGGAAACGGTGCTGCGGGAGGTGACCGAGGAGTTGCTGGTTACGCCTGCACAAATCGAGATCGTGCGCAGTCTGCCGGAGCGGCTGGGGCCGGGCGGGCTGACCGTCACGCCCTTTATCGGCATCCTGCGCGGGTATGCGGGACACTTCGATCCGGCGGAGGTGGATCACGTTTTCACCGCGCCGGTTGCTTCCCTCACGCCGGAGCGTCCGGACGTTTACATCGTTCCCGGCGAGCCCGAAATCTGGGGCTTCACCGGCCGTCTCGTGACGGAGTTTCTGGAACGCTTTGACCTGAGGGAGCTGACGGATGGCTGATCCCTCGCGCAGAAAACAACACTTTGTTTACATCCTGGAATGTGCGGACGGCACGCTTTATACCGGCTATACAACGGAGCCGGAGCGCAGGCTTGCGGAGCACAACGAGGGCAGCGGGGCGAAATATACGAGGGTGCGCCTGCCCGTGAAGATGGTCTATACCGCCGCATTTGAGACGCGCAGTGAGGCCACAAAAGAAGAAGCCCGCATCAAACAGCTGACGCGGGCACAAAAGCTTGCACTCCTCCGGCAGGAAGCATAAGCGCCTGCCGCTTTTTTTCCCTCATTCCGTTCGGTCCGCCCACGCGGCCGCCCGCGTAAGGAGATCCGCGTCGCGGTAGATGTCCGCGATACGGAAGGCCAGCGCCCCGGACTGACGCAGGCCGAAGAGCTCGCCGGGACCGCGCGTTTTCAAATCCTCCTCCGCGATTTTGAAGCCGTCGTTGGATTCCTTCATTACGGCAAGACGTTCGTTGATTTCTCCGCGTTCCGCCTCCGGGGAGGTATCCGTAAAAATGCAGTAGGACTGCGCCTCGCCCCTGCCGACGCGGCCCCTGAGCTGATGGAGCTGGGCCAAACCGAAGCGCTGCGCGTCCTCGATCATCATCACCGTCGCGTTCGGCACATCGACGCCCACCTCGACCACCGTCGTCGAGACGAGCACATCCGTTAAGTGCGCGGCAAATTCCTCCATCACGCGGTCCTTTTCCTTTGCCTTCATCTGTCCGTGCAGCACGCCGATGCGGATCTCCGCAGGCAAAATCTCCCGCAGCTCCTCCGCATATTCCGTCACATTGGTCAGCCCCTCCATTTCCCCGGGCTCAATCATCGGACAGATCACATACGCCTGGTGTCCCGCGCGCACCTCCTTTACGATCAGCTGTCTTGCCTTCTCCCGGTAGGCGGTATTCACCACCGCGTTTTTGACCGGCAGGCGTTTGGCCGGGGCCTCGTCCAGCAAGGAGACATGAAGATCCCCGTAGAGGATGATGGCCAGTGTCCGCGGGATCGGTGTCGCACTCATCGAGAGAATGTGCGGTGCATGTCTTTCCGCTATCGTCCGGGACCGGCTGTCCGCATCGTCTGCGGCGATTTTCGCCTTCTCCTGAAGCGCGTCGCGCTGGCGCACGCCGAAGCGGTGCTGTTCATCCGTGATCACCAGCGCAAGCCTGCGGTATGCGACGCCCTCCTGAAAGAGCGCATGCGTCCCGACGATCACGTTGTATGCGCCATCCGCAATCCCGGCGAGCGCTTCTCTTCTGTCTTTGGCGCTCATTGACCCGGTCAGTAAGACCGGGCGCACGGGAAGACCGTGGCGCTCCGAAAGCGCCCGGAAGTTTTCGAAATGCTGTGCGGCAAGCACCGCCGTCGGCGCCATGATCGCGCCCTGATAACCGTTCGCTGCCGTCATCAGGAGGGAAAGAAAGGCGACGATCGTCTTGCCGCTGCCGACATCGCCCTGCACCAGACGGTTCATCTGATGCGCGCCTTCGAGATCGGTTTTGATTTCCTCCCATACACGGTGCTGCGCCGCGGTCAGACGGTAAGGCAGCGCTTCGATCAGCCTTGCGGTATCCGCCGTTTCGATACAGGGAAAGGCATTGGGCGCGAGGTCGTTTTCTTCCTTTAACGCACGGAGCTTCCGGATAAAGTCATAGAATTCTTCAAAGGCAAGACGGTTTCTTGCGGCGAGATAATCCCCTTCATTCTTCGGGAAGTGAATCCCGAAGAGCGCCTCGCGGATGCCGGTGAAGCCTTCCGCGGACAGAATCTCCTCCGGCAGCGTCTCCTCCGTATAGCAGTTGAGGTCAAGGGCTTTCCGGATGCTTTTCATGACGACGGCATTCGTCAGCCCCTTCGTCAGCGGATAGACGGGCTGCATGCTCCCCGCAAGAGAGGCATATTCCTCCGGCGTAAACATGGCCGGCTGCTGCAGGGTAAAGGCATTCCCCTTTTTTTTCGCAAGCCCGCGGAAGACATAGCGCCTGCCGGGCTTTAAGCCGCTTCTGAGCCAGGGCGCATTGAACCAGATGAGCGAGAGGTTTCCGCTTTCATCCCCGCACCTTGCGGTGACGATCGATTTTCCCCGTACATGCCGCACGGAGGGATTCCCGGTGACGATGCAGTTCACGCTGACCGTGCGGCCGTCCGTCACGCGGTCCGCGGAAGTGACCTCCTCAAAAACAGAAAAGGTGCGGGGGTAGTAATGCAGCAAAGAGGCGATATCCGTCACGCCCACCTTTGCAAACAATGCTGCCGTCTTTTCCCCGACACCTTTTATTTCCGTCAGCGGACGATGCAGCATCCGCCCCGGATCATTGGTTTTTCCTTCGCGTTTTGCTGCCGCCAAAACGGGGACTTACTCCACGGAAAGAATATAATAGTACACCGGCTGTCCGCCGTAGGACAGCTCGATATCCACGTCCTGATAGGCATTGGACAGCGCGTCCCGGATCTCCTCCGCCTGCTCCTGCGGTGTATCCTTACCGTAATAAATGCTGATCAGCGCACTCTCCTCCGTCACCATCCGGTCCAGCATCTCGCAGACCACCGCGGCACAGTCCTTTCCGTTAGAAAGAATGCCTTCATCACCGATGCCCATGAAGTCCCCTTCATGAATCTGATGGCCGTCGATCTCCGTATCGCGGATGGCATAGGTCACCTCGCCGGACGCAATCGCGGCGAGCGCTTCCCGCATGGAGGCTTCGTTGTCATCCGCGCTCTCGCCGTCCATGTAGCCCAGCATCGCGGCAATGCCCTGCGGGATCGTCTTTGAGGGAATCACGCGGATCTGCTTTTTCTCTTCCATCTTCACCGCCTGCTCCGCGGCCAGGATGATGTTTTTGTTATTCGGAAGCACAAAGACCGTATCGGCGTTGACCGATTCCACCGCATCCATGATGTCCGCGGTCGAGGGGTTCATCGTCTGTCCCCCGGAAATCACCTCGTCCACGCCGAGGCTTTTGAAAATGTCCGTAAGCCCGTCACCGGCACAGACCGCCACAAAACCGATCGGCTTCTTCGGCTCCGCCTTTTTTGCACGCGCCGCCGCACTTTCCGCAGGTGCCGTCATTTTTGTTGCGCCCCCCGCGTTCAGCGCGCGCAGCTCCGCATCCATGCCGGAGACCTCCGTGTCGATCTCCTTATAATCACCGGTCTCGTAATTGATCTCAAAGAGACGCTCCCGGTGCTCCATCTTCATGTTGTCAATCTTTAAGTTGGACAGCTCCCCGTAGGTCAGCGCCCGCTGGATCACAAGCCCGGGGTCATTGGAGTGAATGTGCACCTTGCACAAATCCTCATCCGCCACAAGCACGAGCGAATCCCCGACGGATTCCAGGAATTTCCCGAATTCCTTTTCCTGCTTTTTGGCAAAAGGCTTTTCCATCAGGATGATGAACTCCGTGCAGTAGAGGTATTTGATTTCGGCCGTGGAAATCCTGGAAGCCTTGCCGGAGGCATACACCCCTCTGCCCTGCGGGGAAAACGCCTCTCCGAGGGATACATCCACACTTTCATCCGTAAGCGCCGCAAACGCGCCCTGCATGGCCTCGATCAGTCCCTGACCGCCGGAATCCACGACACCCGCTTCCTTCAGGACCGGAAGCATCTCCGGTGTCTGATCCAGCACTTCCCGTCCGTGTTCCAGGACCTCTGACAGGAATTTGTCCAGATCCGTTTCGCCGGCCGCGGACAGCTCCTGCGCCTTCTGGTAAATACCCTTGGCGACGGTCAGGATCGTGCCCTCCTTGGGCTTCATGACCGCCTTATAGGCCGTTTCCACCGCCTTGTCAAAGCATTCGGTGAGCTTTGCGCAGTCCAGCGTCTCACACTCCCTGGCCACCTTCGTAAAGCCGCGCAAAAGCTGTGACAGAATGACACCGGAGTTTCCTCTCGCGCCGCGCAAGGACCCCTGCGAGATCGCCTTGCAGACCTTCGCCATGTCGCCGGAATCCGCTTCGGAAAGCTCCTTCGCGGCGGACATCATCGTCATCGTCATGTTCGTGCCGGTGTCACCGTCCGGCACGGGAAATACATTCAGTTCATTGATCCATTCTTTTTTTTCATCCAGATGCTTTGCGCCGGAAAGAAACATCCGCGCAAGCGTTTTGGAATCTATCCTGTTATTTGTCATCTCAGTCAATCACCCTCACACCCTCAATATACACATTGATTTTTTCCACTTCCAAGCCGGTGAACTCCTCCACCTTGTACTTCACATTGTCGATCAGATTGTCCGCCACGGCCGAAATGCTGACGCCGTAGGACACAATCACGTGAAAATTCAGCGTCAGCTTCTGTGTCGGGGAGATCGTCACCTGGATGCCCTTTTTGATGTTGTCACCCTTTAACAGGTTGACGAGGCCCGAGCGCATATTGACATTGGCCATACCGACAATCCCGAAGCATTCCGTCGCAACGGCGCCCGCGTACTGTGCGATCACGTCCGTTCCGATCGCGATTTTCCCGAGATGCGTATTCGTTACAGAACTCTTCATAGATTTGCACTCCTTTCCAACGCAAACCATTATACCACACCCTCTTCCTTTTTTGCCATCATTGACAAAACATCTTTTCCTTGCTTTTCCCGGGGGCTTGTGGTAGAATTTCACTTTGCGGGCCGGTGAATCCGAAGTCCGCAGACAAAGGCAATTGGAACAGGAGGTACTTCCCAATGGCAAAATGCGAGATTTGCGGTAAGGGTGTACATTTCGGTAACAACGTCTCTCACTCACACAGACGCAGTAACCGGATCTGGCATCCCAACGTACACCGCGTGGCAGTGAAGGTCGCAGGCGGCGCCAAACGCATGAACGTCTGCACGGGCTGTCTGAAATCAGGTAAGGTCGAACGTGCATAAAACTGTCCGCTTCCGTTACGGGAGCGGGCAGTTTGCGCCTTCAGCAACACATTCACATCATTTTATGAAAGGGGAAAACATTATGAAAAAGGTATTGGGTATTGTTTTGGCAATGACGATGGCCCTCGGTCTCGTTGCCTGCGGCGGCAATGCCGGAAACACCGCATCCACTGCGGGCGGTGAGGCATCCACGGCTGCGGCGGAGGCATCCACGGCTGCGGCTCCTGCCGAGGCCTCCTCGGCTGCTTCCGAGGAAGCTTCCACGGCGGAGGAAACGCCTTCTGTCGAGGCAACCGTCACGATCTGGCACACCTATACGGAAGGACAGCTGGAATATCTGGAAAACGCTGTCAAGGAATTCAACGATTCCCATCCCGGTATGACCGTTGTCGCGGAATCCCAGCCCTATGACGGCTTTACGGACAAAGTTTATCAGGCCGTCATGGCCGGAAACGGTCCGGACATGATCATTCATTACGCTTCCGAAGCGGCTCTTTATGTGGCCGACGGCAAACTGGTCAACATGGAAGAGTATCTTGCACCCGAAACCATCGCACTGATGCCGGAAGGCACAAAGGCGGAGGCGACTTCCTTTGCGGACGGTCATATGCACATCCTGCCGATCGTCTCCTCCGGCCCGATCCTCTTCTATAATGCGGATCTGTATGATGAACTCGGCCTGAAGGCGCCGGAAACCTGGGAAGAGCTTCAGGCAAACTGTGAAGCGGTTCGTGCCGCATATCCGGATGTCGCGGGCTTCGGCTTTGACTCTGAGGTTGACGGCGCACAGACCCTGATCATGCAGACCGGCGTTGTGCCTTTTGATGCGGAAGGTCTTTATTTCAATACGGAGGATGTGGCCGCGCAGCTTCAGTACTATCAGGACAACATCCAGAACGGTAACTTTACGAATGTAAAGATTGACAACTACTTCTCCAATAACTTCAACCAGGGCGTTCTGGCCGCGTATGTCGGCTCCGCTGCCGGTGTGCCGTATCTCGGCAAAAACCAGGATGAAAGCTTCCCGAACGTCGGCATGGGCAAGGTGCCGCAGGGCGGCAAGGTGAACTGGACGCCGGCCTGGAACCGCGGCATCATCATCTTCAACTATGATGATGAGGCGAGAGCGCAGGTTTCCGCCGCGTTCACGGATTACTTTGCATCCGCGGAAGTGAATGCCGGCTGGTGTGTTGCATGTAACTATCCTGCCACCTTCCCGGCCACGATGGAGACCCAGACCTACAAGGATTTTGTGGCAGACAATGAGAGCTTTACCTATCTGCATCCCGAATATGCCGGTGCCTTCCCCGCACTGACCACGCAGGCTTATGCGCGTACCGCCTTTGGTACGATGATGAGCGAGGTCGCCGGCGGCACGGATGTGCATGAAGCGCTCAACACGGCAGTCGAATATATCGAAGGCGAACTGGCCAGCGAATAAGGTTCCTGCCTTACGCAAAAACACATGAATCTTATGCAAAAGCTCCTCTGTTCACCGGGGAGCTTTTGTTGTATAATAATCTTATCTTTTTGGGGAGGAGATTCTGTTCCATGCATGTGAAGATTGACCATCTGACCAAACGCTTCGGGGATTTCACTGCGGTAGACGACTTCAACATGGACTTTGACGACGGAAAGCTGACAGCACTCTTAGGTCCTTCCGGCTGCGGCAAATCCACGATGCTCAATATGCTCTCCGGGATCCTCCCGGTGACGGAGGGACATATTTACTTTGACGAAGATGACGTGACCAGTATGCCGCCGCAGGACCGGGGCGTCGGTCTGGTCTTTCAGAATTATGCGCTCTATCCGCATATGAGCGTCCTGGAGAATATCGCCTTCCCCCTGGAAATCCAGAAGGTCCCGAAGGCGGAACGCGTCGAACGGGCAAAGGAAATGGCAAAGCTCGTCCATGTGGAACAGTTGCTTGACCGCAAGCCAAAGGCCCTGTCCGGCGGCCAGCAGCAGCGTGTGGCGATCGCGAGAGCGCTGATCAAGGAACCGCGTCTGCTGCTTCTGGATGAGCCGCTCTCCAACCTGGATGCGCGGCTGCGCCTTGAGATGCGCGAAGAGATCCGCCGCATCCAGCTGCGCACCGGCGTCACCACGATCTTCGTCACGCATGACCAGGAGGAGGCCATGTCCATCTGTGACAAGATCGTGCTGATGAAGGACGGTGTCTTACAGCAGGAGGACGGCCCGCAGGAGCTCTATGATGATCCGGTCAATCTCTTTGTCGCAAACTTCCTCGGCAACCCGCCGATCAACAACATCCACGGCTTCATCCGGGACAACGCTTTTGTGACGAGGGACGAATCCGTCACGATCCGCTACCGCAACTTCCCGAAGGAGCTGCCGGAGGGACGCAAAGTCGTCCTCGGCATCCGTGCGGAAGCCGCCATCATCTCCCGTGACGAAACCCATGATTTCACCTCCGTCATCAAGACCCGCTATACCATGGGCAAGGAGGAACTCGCCTTCTTAAATCTCGGTGATCAGGAAATCCGTGTCTATCTTTCCAACGAATATGAGGATGCGCCCGGCGAACAGGCCAATTTCCATATGCGCCGCAAAGGGGTCTTTCTCTTTGACGAGGAAACGGGGGAGAGGCTCAGATGAGCGACGTAAAACAGAAAAACAGCGTAAAACGCCCCCGCAAACAGGACGCTGAAGGCAATTACATTTTCAACCGCAGATGGGAACCCCTGCTCTATCTGATTCCCTTTGCGTTGGGACTTCTCGTCTTTACGGTTTATCCGATCGTCAATGTCGTCCTGATGAGCATCCGGGAAGGCTATTCGCTCTCCGGCCGGTACAACGGTGTCGGCCTTGCCAACTACACACAGGTCATCAATGACACCCACTTCAAGACGGCGATCGGAAACACCTTCATCTATGTGTTCACCGTGGTGCCGATCGCAACGGTCCTCGCCATCATCATCGCGAATCTTCTCAACCAGAAGATCCGCGGTATGGCGATTTTTCAGACCGCATACTTTTTACCGATGGTCACAAGCTCCATTGCTGTCGGTATGTCCTGGCGTTATCTGTTTAAGGCGGATTCCGGCGGCGTCATCAACTGGCTCATCGGTCTCTTCGGCGCGGAGCCCGTAAACTGGCTCGGTGCCGCGCAGGGAAAAGCGCCCTGGAACATCTTTGTCATCATCATTTTCGGTATATGGAACATGCTGCCGTTTACGATCATCCTTTTGCTCTCGGGCTTACAGAACATCGATCCGATGTACTATACCGCGGCCCGCGTCGACGGCGCAAACAGCAGCAAGATGTTTTTCCGCATTACGGTGCCGCTCCTTGCCCCGACGATCTTTCTGACGATGATCATCAACATGATCTCCGCCTTCAAGGTGTACAATGAAGTCATCCCCTTCTGGAGCGGAAAGGCGGGTGCGCTCGGTTCCAACCTGTATACCATGGTTTACTATATCAAGGAGACCTTTTATTCCAACCGTAAACTCGGAAAAGCCGCGGCGGCATCGCTGATCCTCTTCTTTATCATTTTCCTGTTTACGATGCTGCAGCGTTATATCCAGAAACGCTTCCGGGACTGAGGGCAGATACATGAAAAAAGATAAAACGAAAAAAATCCTGATCTATTTCTTCCTTGTGCTTGGCGCGCTCATCATGATCTTTCCGTTCTACTGGATGGTCGCGAGTTCCTTCAAGACGAACGAGGAGTTTTTCTCCGCGCGTCCCGTCTGGATTCCGGGCAACTGGTTCAATTTTGACAACTTTACGCGCGCACTGACCCAGTCAAATCTCGGAAGATACTTCCTGAATTCGCTCATCGTCACCTTCAGTTCCGTTGTCGTCACAACCGTTGTCACGATCCTTGGCGCCTTCGGCTTTTCCAGACTGCGTTTTCCCGGCAGAACCGTGATCTTTGCCGTTCTGGTGGCCTTCATGATGGTGCCCTTTGAGATGCTCGTCATCACCAATTACATGACCGTCTCCAGGATCGGACTGATCGATACCTTGCCGGTGCTGGTGATTCCCTTTACCACATCGATATTCTACACCTATATTTTAAAGGGATTCTTTGATACGCTGCCGGATTCCCTGTATTACAGCGCAAGAATTGACGGTGCCTCCAACTGGAAATATCTCTGGCGCGTGATGGTGCCGATCGCCAAGCCCTCGCTTGTCACGATCATCCTGCTCAACGCGATCGCCAGCTGGAACTCCTTCCTCTGGACCTCTCTCGTCATTAACTCGGACAAAAACCGCACGGTACCTTTCGGTCTCTTTGCCTTTGTGTCCGAAGCCGGAAGCGACCAGAAGCTGCAGCTTGCGGCCGCCACGCTCTCCGTCCTGCCGATGATCATCCTCTTCCTCTTCGCGCGCCGGTACATCGTGAACGGTGTGGCCAGAGGGGGATTGAAGGGATGATTGGATGATTTCTTGTCGATCTGATAGGTCTGGTTGTCCAGATAATCCTTAGGGAAAGAAAATAGCCGCCCCTGATGTGAGAGTCATGGCGGCTGTTTTCATGAAATCTTACTAAAGGGGCAATCGCCCGCTTCTTTTTATGTTTAGTCTATCATCACTTTCAGATAAAGTCAATGAGCCGTGATGCACGGCTCATTGCCATCGCGCAAGCTGGAGATCAGACTTGAACTGACGACCTGCTGATTACGAATCAGCTGCTCTACCGACTGAGCTACTCCAGCTTGTCCCGCCTTTCGGCAGGCACAAATACGATTATACCCTTAGCGGGACTGTTTTGCAAGTGAAGAATGACGCATACTTTTTCAGCCGGTGCCCGGTTCCTGCTTCAATGCTTCCTGCCGAACCTTAGTTACGTGTTATACCATTAATCCTTTTGATCTTTAATATTGTATCCAAAATCAAAAGAATCACCACCTCCCATATAATAATCACTGATGTCATAAGTAAATGCAGAAACATCTTTCGTTATGCTGTCAATTTGGAATCTATAAACTGCATACAGGGGTGACGTTGTCCCATCCCACCGGTATGCATCATCCACATGTTTCCTTAGCTCATACGACATGATATACGCGTGCCAATATAAACCGTCATCAGTCTTATGCATATCTGAGTCATATATGTCAGAAACTTCGATGACTTCAAATTCCGGAAAGTGTTCAGAAAGATTTTCATAGTTCAACCCATTGCCGTCAATCCTGATCCCCCGAGGAAACCATATATAAACCGGATACGGAATACTCTCGTATCTATCGGAAACACTTCTGGTACGATGCAGCACGATACGATTCACAACTGTGTCTTTTAGTTCTATGATCTCATCCGTCGGATTGACACACATGACTTCAATATAGAACTCCTCTTCATGTTTCGGCAGCAGATGGAGAGTCTTCCCCGTGCTGGTCGCAGAACCATATAGCCCTGGGCTAATCCATTCATCCGGCACATATGTGAAAGCATCAGGCGATGCGCCATATCCTTTTTCAAAATCAAACTCTACAATACTGTTTTCAAATTGCTCCATGATCTCTGCAGCCGTGTACTTTCCGCTATAATCCAAAACCATATCATAGATCTGAATCACTCTGTCTGTAATGTCATAGGAAAGCATCTCCGGTTTCATTTCAAACGTCATTGCCACCTGCGTGGGGAACGGCTGAACATCCGCACCTTCCGCTCCCGCAGCAGGAAAGTACCCCTGCTCATTTGTCACATCAGGCGCGTTGTATCCCTGTCCTCCGGCACCGGTTGAAAATCCACCCTGTTGCGCCTGATTCTGCGCCGTAGCAAGGTCATTGACAAGGTCCTTCACCCCCCCCCACAGGCGGCAAGAGTCAGCATCATTGCAATAGATAATAATGTCAATTTCCTTTTCATACGTTTCCCCTCTCTTTCTTCATTCCGGTTTTGCATGGCATACAATGCCCTTAAAGACAGTCCGATTATATCATGATAGGACGAAAAAAGAAAAGCGCGCTTTTCAATCTCCTTGGGAAGCGGGTTCCTCCTTCAGCGGGTCAGATTGATTATCCTCTTGCTTTTCCGGCAGGGTCATCAGCACCTTCAGGATGCGGTTCTGCTTGATGCCTCGGGCCGTGAGCACGGTGCCGTCCGCAAGTGTCACGGATTCGCGGTTGTGCGGGATGCGGTCCAGCGCACCGATCATGAGTCCGCCGATGGAATCATAATCCTCGCTTTCGAGTTCGGTGTGGAGCGCGTCATTGATATCATCGAGCTTCATCACCGCCTCGATCAGGTAACGCCCTTCTCCGAGGTCCTTCAGCAGCTCCTCCTCATCCGAATCATATTCGTCACGGATTTCGCCGACGATCTCCTCCAGCAGATCCTCCAGCGTGATCATGCCGACGGTGGCGCCGTACTCATCCAGCACAAAGGCGATGTTTCTGGCCTGCTCGCGCATCTCCATGAGGAGTCCGGAGGTCTTTTTGAATTCGTAGGTGTAATAGCCTTCGCGCATATAATCCCTGACATGGAAGGGGTTCTTGTCGTCGATAAAGGCCAGGTCCTTGATGTTTAGAAGGCCGATGATATGATCCGGCGTCTTTTCATATACCGGCAGACGCGTATACATATCCTCCCGGAACACGCGGATGACATCCGCAAGAGACGCGTCCACATTCACGCAGCTCATGTCGATCCGGGGAATCATGATGTCCTTCGCCAACGCGTCCCCGAAATCAAACACGTTGTAGATCATCTCCTTCTCTTCCGTCTCGATCACGCCGTCCTCATGGGACACGTCCACGTAGGTCTTCAGCTCATTTTCCGTCATGGAGGCGCGTTCCTTTAAGTCCACGCGGAAGAGCTTCAGCACGCCCGTGGCGATCGCGTTGATGATGACGATCAGCGGTGTGAGCAGCATCATGAAGAAGCGGATGAGCGGCGCGTAAAGCCTCGCGATTTTATCCGCATGCGCCTTTGCGGCCGTCTTCGGGATGATCTCGCCGAACAACAGCACAAGGAAGGTCAGAATGCCTGTCCCCAGGCCGATCCAGACGGAGCCGAAGGCATCCGTCACGATCACCGTGGCAAGCGCCGAGGCCGTCAGATTCACGATGTTATTGCCGATCAGGATGGCGGAGAGCATCTTCTGGTAATCATCCGCGATCCGCAGGACGCTTGCCGCCCGCTTATCCCCTTCCTCGGCCAGCGCTCTCATCTGCACCCGGTTGACGGCGCTCATCGCCGTTTCGGCAGAGGAAAAAAAGGCTGACAGAAGCAGCAGACAAAACAGAACGATACTGCGTATGACAATCGGTTCCAATCAGACCTCCCGTCTTATTCCCTGAAAAACTCCCGGAAGGAGGTATAGCCCTGTGAGGTAAGCTGTTCCTTCTGGAACTTTTTGTTTTTATTCATGCCGCAGACAAGAACCGTCTGGCAGGCGTCTCTTGCCTCCTTTGCCTCCCGGAGAATCTCCCGCATGCGCTCCGGGGCCATCCCCTTTTCAATGAGCCATGCGCTCTTCTCCTCTTCTCCGGGGATGCGGAAGCCCTCTTCCATCAGAATCATCACGATGCGCTCAAAGCCGATGGAAAAGCCGCAGGCCGGCGTCTCCTGCCCGGTAAACAATCCCACCATTTTGTCATAACGACCGCCGCCGCCGCAGCTCGAGCCGAACTGGGGCAGGGAAAACTCAAAAATCGTACCGGTGTAATAGCCCATCCCGCGCACCAGCGTCGGATCAAAGACCATACGGAAATCCGCTTCCTTCGCGCCCTCCACGGTTCGGATAATGGTGCAAAGATCCTGACGGATCTCCTCCGTCTCCTCCGCGCCGATCTGCAAACAGAAGCGTTCCAGTGCGGCAATCTGCGCGTCCGCATCCTCGCCGCCCTCATCCCCGGCGGTAAAGAGCGCAAGGCATTTTTCAATGGACTCCTCCGCAAATCCGTTTTCCGCAAGCTCCTTCCGTACGCCCTCCGCACCGATCTTATCCAGCTTGTCCAGCGTGATGAACACGCTGTCCTGCTTATCCTCCGGAAAGCCGCAGTAGGAAGCCATGGCCTTTAAGAGCCTCCGGTCGCTGATGCGGATGCGGAAATCCTTGAAGGAGAGTTTTCCGATCGCCGCAGTCGTCGCAAGGATCAGTTCGATTTCCGCGAGCGTGGATTTTTCGCCGAAAATATCGATATCGCACTGCGTAAACTGGCGGTAGCGTCCCTTCTGCGGACGGTCCGCACGGAAGACGCTCCCCGTCTGCAGCGCCTTGAAGGGAGAGGCCAGTTCGTTCGCGTGCGCGGCATAGTAACGCACAAGCGGCACGGTCAGATCATAGCGCAGGCCCATGTCCGAAACATCGTCCGCGGTCTTTGCGCTTCCCAGATCCAGCTTCTCCCCGCGCTTTAACACACGGAAGATCAGCTTCTCATTGTCTCCGCCCTGTTTGCTGTTTAGGTTTTCGAGAGATTCCGCGACCGGCGTTTCGATTTCGGTAAAGCCAAAGCGTCCGTAGGTCTCACGGATCACGCTGAGGCAGTACTGGCGCAGTGCCATCTCCGCGGGCAGGATATCCCGCATGCCCGTCACGGGCTTTTTGATCAATGCCATGCCCGACCTCACATCATCTTCTTCGAGATGTTCTTATTCCACGGCTGGTCCATCTGGGCCCGCATGGCAGAGTCACGCTGCGAGGAGAGAATCTTGTTCTTCCCCTGTGCCTTCTCGGTCTTGCCGGTATATTTCTCAATGCCGCCGATATTGATTACCTTGGTATAGCCCATTTTCTGCAGCTTATCCGCGGCTTTTTTCGCGCGTCCGCCCTTTTCGCAGTACACATAGACCGGCATATTCTTATCCGGTATGGCGCTTTCCGCCTTCTCGATCTCATCCAGCGGGAGATTCCGGCTGCGCGGAATATGCCCCATTGCGTATTCCGAGGGCTTCCTGACATCCAGAAGCACCGCGCGCTTCTCCGCGCGGAAGAGCCTCAGCGCCGCGTTGATGTCCGTTCTGTTGGTGAGCTTGTCTAACAGTCCCATATTGTGTCCTTTCCGTTTCCGCTTTGATCGGAACGATTCATTATATCATATTTCAACAATTCCCTGTATACACAAATGAGAGCCGTTCCCGCGCGATGTCCGCCAGGCGGTACACGGTCTCTACAGGTGTCGCGTCGCGGTCCGTCATGCGGTGGCGGGGGAAGAAGCGGGAGACGTGGAGGGGGATGTCTTTACCTGCATCGCCATTAAGGGAGGATATCCAGGTGGAAATCTCTCTCATTTCTTCCTCTGTGTCATTTTCGCCGGGGATAATGAGCGTCGTGAGCTCCACGTGCGTGCCGGCATCTTCCGCGGCTGTCCGGATAAAGGCCTTCACGGTTTCCAGGTCGCCGCCGAGCAGCTCCCGGTACGTTTCCGCGCGGAAGCTCTTCAGATCGATGTTCATGGCGTCGATATAGGGCAGGACCTCCGCAAGGGCCTCCTGCGTGATGCAGCCCGCGGTCACCAGGACATTCTTCATGCCGGCCTCGTGTACCAGGCGTGCGGTATCGCGCACAAATTCCATGCCGACCATCGGCTCGTTATAGGTGAAGGCGAGGCCGATATTTCCCCTGTCCCGGTAATACAGCGCCGTCTCGCAGAGCTCCTCCGGGGTATATTCCTCCGTCCGGATTCTCTGTGTTCTGCCGTTCACATCCGTAAACACCACCTCCGGAAGCTGCATGCCTTCCGGTGTCCCCGGTGCCGAAGCATCCGCAATCCGCGCGCAGCTGATCTCGCCGTTCTGGCAGAAGGGGCAGCGCAGGTTACAGCCGAAGGTGCCGACGGAGAGGACGTAAGTCCCCGGCATGAATCGCGCCAGCGGCTTCTTTTCCACCGGATCCAGCGCCAGGGAGGTCAGACGTCCGTAGTTCAACGGCCGAACCTCTCCGCCAAGATTTGCGCGGGCATGACAAACACCCGTCTGTCCCTCGCGCAGCGTACAGCCCTGCGGGCAGACGCGGCAGCGGACGCTATCGTTTTTTTCAAAAGCCTGCTCTTGCATTTTTTTTCCGTTCGCGTTAGGATGTTCCCTGTGTAAATACAGAAAGGAATCAGTCATGCAGTCAAAACTTGCTTTTTTTGATGTCGACGGCACTTTAAGCGCCCCCTGCTATCTTCAGGAAGACGGCCGCTATTTGATCGGTGTAACGGATGAGGAGTGGCAGCGCTTCCTGGAAAAAACCGGCGAAGACGCCTACCGGGACTGCGCCATCGTCCCCGCGGTACGGGACTTTGCAAGAAGCCTTCTCGCAAAGGGCGTCCGGCTCTTTGTCCTCTCCTCCACCTCCTCCGAAACGGAGTCCAAGGCCAAAATCAAATTCATCAACCGGCGCTATCCGAATCTGTTTGAAGAGTATTATTTCACCGCAACGGATGCGGAAAAGCTGCGGGTGATGGAGGAAAAAGCAGCAGCCGAACATCTGACACTGTCCGACTGCATTCTTGTGGAAGACACCTATCAGACGCTGCTGAACGCTTCGCCGAAGGGTGTCATCTGTATCCATGTTGCCAATCTCATGGCCGGCAATGCCACGGGAGACGGCGTACATCCCCCGGCATAAGCGGCGGGATCAGACATCCACACCCTTCCCCTGCAGGAACATATTGGTCAACAGCAGCATGTATTCCGCGGACTCGATCTGCGTGTTGACGTCCGCCAGCTCCGGCTGGTAGTCCGGATTCTCGATATCCACCCCGCGCAGCTTGATCAGGTTGTCCATGCGGATCCAGGCCTCCTCCGGAAACTCCGGTGTCCCGACATGGAATTCGCTGAACACTTCAAAGCATTCGTCCTGACTGTCGGGAAGCGCCTCATCCACTGCCAGCACGGCCTTGATGCCGAAGAGCATGGCATAAAACGCAAGGTCCGCACAGTCACGGTAGGTGCTCCTCGAACCGGTTGCCTGCTTTGCGGACTCCAGCTTGAATTCCCCGCGCGTATAAAGCTCCTTCGCCTTTTGCGCCACTTCTTCCGTTACATAACCCATTTCATTCATCTCCTGTTTCTGCCGGATTCTGATACATTGTGTTATCTATTTTTAATTCCCGCTCCTTTTCGCGGATCACACTCTCCCGTTCCTTTAACTGCTCCTCCCACTCCGCGTAGCGGTTCGTGATATTGCGCTTGTAGTTCACCATGTTGTCCGTTTCCCCGTAGGCCACGATCACGAACATGATGATGACGATGATGATCAGCAGAATGTTCAGGACCGCGGACACAATGAGCAGCGGCGGCTTCGGCGCCCCCTCCTCGCGCTTCTTTTTCTTTTCCTTTACCGGCACCGTTTCCTGCGCGCCCGGTGTGTGTGTGAAGGAGGTCGTCATGGGGATGGGCGTCAGCTCCGCCGGATCCACGCCCATCTTCTCCAGGCGCCTGCGCAGATCCATCAGGTAGGACCAGCCGACGGGCGTGCCGAAAATCCGGTTCTGGATGGACTTTTCATACACCGCAAGCAGTGCGGAAGACGTCGCGTAGCCGACATGACTCTCCAGATACTCGATCTTGCCCGCATCGACCACGGCCTTCTCCGCGTCCGCCTTTGTCAGGAACTGGAAGCCGCGCACATACAGCAGCTCCGGATCGCCTTTTTTCCCTTTGTTTTCCTGTCCCTGTGCTTCTTCCATCGTTTAATTCCTGTGCAAATTCTCCGCAATATACAGGGCCGTAAAGACGCAGACACTGCGCGGCTTCATCTGCCAGCGCCCCGTCACAGGGCGGCCGCTCTTACGGTAATAAACACCGTCCTCCGCACCCGTGTCAATGATCATCTGCCACATGCCGGAGCCCTTCACGGGGGGCAGCGTGATCTCCGCCTTCTCCCAGTGCGCATTGATCACCAGATACACGATATCATCCTGTCCGGTGCCGGAGCGGTAGCCCGCAAAGCGCACGGCGATCAGCCTTGCCTCTCCCGTGATATGCATCATATTGCCGTCCGCACCGTGCACGCTCATGAAGGGATATCCGCAGACGGCGGGCTTTAAATTCCTGCGGATGGCGGGATGCTTTTTCCGGAAGGAAATCACGTTTCGGTAAAACTCAAAATACTCCTTATTCTGCTCCAAAAGCGTCCAGTCCAGCCAGGAGATTTCGTTGTCCTGACAGTAGGCGTTGTTGTTGCCGTACTGGGAGTTGGCGAACTCATCCCCCGCCAGGATCATCGGGGTTCCCCTGGAGCACATGAGGACGGTGATGGCATTGCGCATCATACGGAAGCGCAGGTCATTGATGTATTCGTCCTCCGTCCGCCCCTCGGTGCCGCAGTTCCAGCTCCGGTTGTCATCCGCGCCGTCCGTGCCGCCCCAGCCGTTGAGCTCGTTATGCTTATGATTATAACTGTAAAGGTCATAGAGCGTAAAGCCGTCATGACAGGTCAGGAAGTTGACGCTGGAATCGTAGCCCGCATAACCGGAATCGTACAGATCGGGAGAACCGATGATGCGCCTGACCGCGTCGGGCGCACACCACAGATCGCCCTTTAAGTAGGAGCGCAGCTCGTCGCGGTACTTGCCGTTCCATTCCGCCCAGCGCTTCCAGGCGGGGAAGCTTCCCACCTGGTACATGCCGCCGGCGTCCCACGCCTCCGCGATCAGCTTGACGTCGCCAAGGATCGGATCATAGGCAAGGCGCTGCAAGAGCGGCGGATTGTCCATCGGGCTCCCGTCCTGATTGCGCCCGAGGATGGAGGCTAAGTCAAAGCGGAAGCCATCGACATGAAACTCCGTGACCCAGTAGCGCAGGCACTGCACGATCATCTCCTGCACCATCGGATGATTGCAGTTCATCGTATTGCCGGTGCCGGAAAAATTATAATATTTGCCGTCCGGCGTCAGCATGTAATATATATTGTTGTCAAAGCCCTTGAAGGAGATCACCGGTCCGTGCTCGTTGCCCTCGGCGGTATGATTGAAGACGACGTCTAAGATCACCTCCATGTCATTCATCTTGAGCAGGCGGATCAGGGATTTCAGCTCATCCCCCTCATGGTTATATTCCGTTGTCGAGGCGTAGCTCGTGTTCGGAGCAAAAAAGCTGACCGTATTGTAGCCCCAGAACTCGAGCAGCTCCCTGCCCTCAAAGACGCGGCGGTTTAAGGTCTCGTCAAATTCAAAGACCGGCATCAGCTCGATGGCGGTGACGCCGAGGCTTTTCAGGTAGTCGATCTTTTCCATGATGCCCGCGAAGGTGCCGGGCGCCTTTACTCCGGAGGAGGGATGCCTGGTAAAGCTGCGCACGTGCATCTCGTAGATGATCGTGTCGCTCATCGCCGTCTTCGGAAAGGGCACGTGCTTCCAGTCGAAATCCGAGCGCACGACGCGCGCGTGATAGACATCCTCCGGACCCGTCTTGTCGCCCCAGATCCGCTGTCCGGCAACCGCCTTGGCGTAAGGGTCGAGCAGGATCTTTGTGCGGTCAAAAAGCAGCCCGTTCTCCGGCTCCCACGGTCCATCGACCTGATAGGCGTATTCCATGTTTTCGATGTTTAAGCCGAAGACAAACATGGAATAAACCTTACCGATGCGGTACTCCTGCGGAAAGGGAATCCTGGCAAAGGGTTTTGTCTCGTCGTGATAAAACAGATTGAGGACAATGCCGGTCGCGCCGTTGGAATAGACGGTAAAATTGACGCCGTCCGGCATCACGGTGGCGCCGTTCATGTCATAGAAGCCGGGACGGATCCGGAACCCGTCCACCTCCCTGAAGGCAAGAATCTGGCGTTTCTCTTTTCTTGTGCGTCTCTCTTCCATACAGATGCCGTGCCATCCCCCGTAACAAATACCTGAATTATTATACCATATTTACGCAGAGGATGACAAAGCCATCAGATATCCAGTTTTACGTTGATTTCGCGCTCCGCTTCCTGCTTGAATTCCTCCACCTTGACGGCATCCAGGCTCGGCAGCTCCTCGATGGAGCGCACGCCAAAGGAGCGCAGAAACTCCTCCGTGGTACCGAACAGCAGGGGCTTTCCGGGCGCATCCAGGCGGCCGAGTTCCGCAACGAAGCCCAGCTCCACGAGCCTCCCCACGGCGTGATCGGAATTGACCCCGCGGATCCGCTCCACCTCCACCTTGGTCACGGGCTGCTTATAGGCGATGATGGAAAGCGTCTCTAAGAGCGTGTCCGTCAGCTGCACCTTTTTCGGTGTCTTGGCGATTCTGATCAGCTGGTCGTAAAATTCCTTTTTGGTGCAGAGCTGCACGGCGCCCTCCAGCTCGATGATGCCGATGCCGGAATCCTCCCGTTCATACTTTTCGCGAAGATAGGCCAGCTGTTCCTGCACCTCTTCCGGCGTCTCCTCCAGGGCCTCCGCCAGACGCTTCACGTCAACGGACTCTCCCATGGTGAACAATATGGCCTCGATGGCCGCCGCTTTTTTAATGGCATTCATGCAATTACCCCTGTTTCCTCTTTTTCTTTGAATGTAATCATGATATCCCCGAAGGTATCATCCTGCTGCACCTCAATGCCGCCGGTCTTGATCTCCTCCAGAATGACGAGAAAGGTGACGATGATCTCACTCTTGGAATGCTGCTTTTCCAGAAGCTGCCGGAAGCTCACCCTCCCGTGTTCCCGGACATAGGCCTTGACGAAGAGCGTCTTTTCATCCATGTCAATCTCTTCGCGCTCGATCTGGCCGAAGTGGGCGCGGATCGGGTCCACACGGTCCTTCTGGCGCTTTAAGAGCTCCTGCAGGATGCTGTTCAATAACGCAATATCCCGTCCCGCCACCAGCTCCGCAGGATCCGGGATGATCTCGAAATCACGCACCTCATCCGGCAGGTCCTTTTTCCGGAAGAAATGGCAGTCCGCGCCGATCTGCATGTCCTTGAGCTCATAGGACATGTATTTATACATCTTGTACTGCAAAAGCTGCTCCACGAGCTCCGCTCTCGGATCCTCTTCCTCGCCCTCTTCATTCACGGTCTTGGGCAGCAGCATCCGGCACTTGATATCCAGGAGCGTCGCGGCCATCACGAGGAATTCGCTCGTAACCTCCATGTCCTCATGCTCCATCTGACGGATGTATTCCAGATACTGCTCCGTGATGGTGACGATCGGAATGTCATAAATGTCGATTTTGTTTTTATCAATCAGGTGTAAGAGCAGATCCAGCGGACCCTCAAACACCTGCAGCTTCACTTCCAGTGCCACTCGTTTTTCCTTTCAACGTGATAACGACAAGCTCCCGCGGATTGTTGAATCTGAGCGGAAGCGTGTGCTCCCCCAGTCCCGCGCTGATTACCATCTGTGTCCGGTGCGCACCCGCCGTTTCCGTAAACAGGCCGCGGTCATACTTCGGAAACAATACAAAGGGCGGTGCCACAACGCCGCCGATCAGGGGCAGCCTCGCGATTCCCCCGTGCACATGTCCGGAAAGCACCAGGTCCGCGCCCCAGGCGGTGTAGGTTTCCATCTGTGCGGGGTCATGGGCAATCAGCAGGGAAAAGCGCGCCGGATCCGGTGCGCCGATGCGCGCACGGATGTCCTCGTCCGTAAAGCGCACCCCCTCCGCCCGGACCATCACCGGACGCGGCACCTCCAGCCCGTAGATATCCAGCCCCGGAAGCGCTTCCTTTGCCACCGCGTCCCGCAACAGGACCACGCCGTCCTTTGCAAGCGTCTGTTCAAAGGTCTGCATCAGATCGCCGCCGTTTCGCTCCTCATCCCTGCTCAGCTTCTGTTCATGGTTCCCGTAAGCGGCATAGACCGGATAAGCGGACGCAAGCTCGCGCATCAGATGCAGCGCACCCTTCATTCTGTCACGGGTCATGGTCCCGCCGGCCGTCAGGAGATCCCCGGCGCTGATCACCAGATCCGGCGCTTCCTTCCGGATTGCCGCAATCAGCTTCCCGTTCTCCTTTCCGCTTTCTTTTTCATGCAGATCGGAAATCAGGCAAATCTTTACGTCGCGCGAAAGCCGGTCCGTAGCAATCTCATAGGACCTGACCGCAAGACGGTGCGTGTCAATCAGATCCACGCAAATGACAAGCAATGCCAATATGCCAATGACAAGAATCGCAATCATCATAGTCGTAAAATTATGTAACGATTCAGAGCCACGGCTCGAAAATGCTTCGCATTTCCTCGCTGTGGCATCTCGCCAAATGAATCTGCAAAAAAACAACCTTTTGCAAGCAAGCTTGCACGGTTGTTGTTTTGCACATTCGCTTGGCTCTGAATCGTTACATGCAGGGGATTGGTGACGCCTTAGTTGTGTTTGCGTTTGCGTGCCGCTTCAGACTTCTTTTTGCGTCTGACGCTGGGCTTTTCGTAATGCTCACGCTTGCGGATCTCCTGCTGGATCCCAGCCTTCGCGCAGCTCCTCTTAAAGCGCCGTAAGGCACTGTCGAGTGATTCGTTCTCTTTTACGATAACCGATGACATTTTCTTCCACCCTCCCTTCAGCCCCCTGTTTCGCATGGCGACTTTCGGGTTATTTGTCCGTCCTGACGAACATCAAATATTATATCATATGAGAAAACATCGTCAAGAGGCATTTCTCAGGCGAGCTGTTTGACCAGTGTCAGCATATTTTTCCCGTCCTCATATGCATAACGCACCTCATCCATGGTCTTTTTTGTCATGTAGATGCCGAGCCCGCCGATCTCACGCTCCTCCGCCGCAAGCGTGACATCCGGATCCTCCTTTGCCAGCGGATCAAACTTCACGCCGCTGTCGATGAAGGTGAGCGTCATCGTCTTCGGCTCCCCTCCGATCGCGAGCTTCAGCACGGCATTGCCCTTCCCCGGCGCATACGCATAATGGGCGATGTTGACAAAGATCTCCTCCGCCGCCACGGTGATTTGCATTTGTGCCTTCATGGAGCAGTCCGCTTCCTCCAGATGCTGCTCCAGAAACGCCATTACCTCCGGCAGCTTTTCGACCTCCGCGGAAACCTCCAGTTCATACAGTTCAGCTTCCATTTCCGTTTCCTCCAATGTATTGCAGACACAACATGGTCAGATCGTCAAACTGTTCCGCTTCCTTCACAAAGCCGTCCACGGCTTCCCGCACATGATGCAGCACCTGTTCCGGCGAAGCGTCACACACCTCGTTTAAGGCCTGCAGGGCCTTTGAAACGAAGGCTGCCAGCTCCGCATTGCCGCTTTCCCTGAGATCCGGCGCTTTGGCGGAGAGCTCCGGCTTGAAGAGTCCCTCCTTTTGCGGGGAAAAGAGCACCTGTCCCTTCTCATTCACCACGCAGAGGATACAGCCGTCCGTCGTCGCCACAAAGCAGGAATTCAGGTGCGGCGCACTCCGGTACATGGACAGCATCACCTCGCTCATGTTGGCCACCAGGCCGAGCGAGGGAGAATGCTCCGGATTCACCCCCTTTTCATACTGCATCTGCACGGTGGGGACACCGTCCTTGGACGTATCCGGCGGAGCATCATGTTAAAGATCTTATGCTGAAGACCGCCGATGGTGTACTTTCCGATTTTTTTCACAACATACCTCTTTTCCGGAATCAGTGATGACGGATGACCTCAAACCGCTCTAAGGTGCAGCCCTCTTCATCGCTGCGAAGGCCGGCCTTGCGCTTGGCGATCGAAAGCTGCTCCTCCACCGTATCGACCCCGTCGAGGTTCGGCAAAAGGAGCCCGCGCTTCATGCCCTTGGTAACGATCACGCCGTAACGCTTCACATCGAGCGCCGCGGGGGAATCGATCACCTCCGTCTCCCCCAGCACATCGACGCTGATTTCCAGCGCGTCGATCTCCTCCGGCCGCACCGGGGAAAACCTCGGATCCCTGGTGGAAGCAGAGATCGCGTTTTCGATGATTTCCTCCGCAAGGTTTTCCTGCACGGGACCGATCGTCCCGATGCAGCCGCGCAGCTGTCCTTCCTTATGCAAAGAAACAAAGGCGCCGGCGCGCTTTGTGCGCATTTCCTCCGGCACATCCGCAGGCACCGCGATCTGCTCCCGCTTTGTAATATATGCGGTCAGTGACTGCCTGGCCAGACGGACGTAGGCGTCCTCCGCTTCCCGGATTCTCTTCCGCTCCGCATCCTTCCGTTCTTCCCATTTCGCAAGCATCCGCCGCGACGCGTCCTCTCCCGTCACGCGGTAGGTGCAGATCCCGTAGCCGACGCCCGTGATGTCCTGATGACTGAGACGCTTCGTTTCCAGCGCCAGGCCGTCCAGTGCGCCCGCCATCATGCAGAAGGAACGGTGTCCGCATTCGGAGGCCTTTTCGCAAAGATCCTCCTCAAAATCCATAAGCTCGTCAAAGGCCGCGCGTCCCATCACGTCCATGATGCGCTCATCATATTGCGGGCCGTGCGGGTCAAAGCCGTAAGGGCCGTCCGGCTGCAGGCGGTGCGAGAGGTCGCCGCTCGCCACATAGACCGTGCGGCGGTTCAGTTCCCTCGACACCTGTGCGATCATCTGTCCGATGCGGAAATGGTCCGCAAGGGAAAGGCCGGAAAGGCCGATGCGGACCAGTTGATATGCTTTATACTGCTGATTGATGAAGTACAGCGGCACCATCGTCCCGTGATCGAGGTTCCGGTTCCGCTCCCCCTCCGTCCCGGCCGGAAAATCCTTTGCGTCCGCAAGGGACGAAAGCGCCGTGACGAAATCCGTATCATAATCCACGGTGAATTTTTCTCCGGCCGCGCGAAATTGCGCAAAGGAGCCCGTGGCTCCCATGCCCGGGGAAATATGGAAGTAATCACTGTAAAGAATGCTGTGCGGCGTGGAGAGCACAATCGTCTCCGGCTGCATTTCCGCAACCAGCTTCGCCGCTTCCCGGTACGCCGCGGCGGTCTCGTCTATAATATGCTCTTCGCCCTTTCCGACTGCGGGTACGATCAGCGGCGGATGCGGCACCATGATCCCTGCAACAATCGCCATCGCCTGATTCCTCCTGTCAATATCATACCACAACAACAGGGCAAAATCATTATCCGCATGACAGCGGTATGTGTCAAGTAATCGTTGGCACTTTTTCTTTATGGTGTTGTTTTCCTGAAGCGGCTGGCTACGGAAGATATGTCAGACGCTTCGGACGCTTGCGCTCGGAGTTCGCTCGTTACGTTACTAATGCCGTAACGCGCCACT
>JAFSPF010000050.1 GCA_017443065.1 Lachnospiraceae bacterium | reverse complement strand
GCGAGGGCACAGCAGACACCACAGCAGGCAGCGCCACAACAGATGCCGCAGCAGACACCGCAGGCGCCGCACATGGCCATGCCGCCGCAATCCGGTGTGTCATATGGAGCAGGTCCGCATACAGCGGAGAAAAAGAGCGGGGGCGGTAAGAAAATCGGGATTGCGCTGGCTGCTATGGCGCTGATTGCGGCGGTCATCATCGCGGTGTCGCTGAACAGCCCTTCCTCCGGTAGCGCATCACAATCTCCGCGAAGCACCACATCTCCGGGAACCAATTCGGGCGTGAACAATGCTGCTCCGCAGGAGCAGGAAAGCGAAATCAGTCTCTCCGATGCGCGGAAGGGCGATATCATCACCTTCGGCAGCTATGAACAGGACGGCAATACGGCGAACGGCACGGAACCGATCGAGTGGGAGGTGCTGGAAATGGACAGTGAAAGTGTGCTGGTGATCAGCAAGCATGTGCTGGATTGTGTACCGTACCATGATACTGATGAAGATGTCACCTGGGAGACTTGCACCCTCCGAACCTGGCTGAACAGCAGTTTTTACAGTACATTTACTGCAGCGGAGCAGTCTCAGATCATGGAATCCGACGTGGTAAACCGTGACAATGAATATTACGGTACGCCGGGCGGGAACAATACGCGGGACAAGGTGTTTTGCCTGAGCGTGGATGAGATTTACCTCTATTATCATTTCAACGCAAATCATGATGAAGACGGCTGGCGCGCGAGCGAGGCACTGATCACGGGGGCAACGCCCCATCCTCGAAACAGATCTCTGATTACAAAGGATATCACAAAAGAGGCTTATGAAAGCTATCTGAAGTCGGAGAACTATTCGGGAGCCTGCATCGGTAAAAGAGGTGTGGTGTGGTGGCTGCGGTCGCCGGGCGAATCTGGATGCGCGTGCTTCGTCGACGGCGACGGGTCCGCGGGCTGGTATCAGTATTTCTACATGGATGGTGACCACTACGGCGTGCGCCCTGCCATGCGGCTCAGACGCTGACGTACATCAGTCATCATACCGGATCGGACGCGGCGGGCATATCAGGAGGGATATGTCCGCCGTTTTTCATGGTAGAGTGATATGGCGATGCCGCGCTGATAATCCCAAAGCTGCTCCGGCTTGAATCCGGCGTAGCGCGCATATGGCACAATCAGAACCGCTGTGGTATCATAAAAGGGTATCACAGCGGATTTTACAGGAAATCGGGAGGCGATTTCGAGCTGCATTTCGCGATGTGACAGACACAGGGATTATCTGTGATCAAAGACATGGGGGCAGGCATGGGTATTTATCTGAATCCGGGATATGAAAACTTCAGGCGGACACTGGCGGCGGATATCTATGTCGATAAGACGATGATGATCAAAGAAATCAACCGGTTTATTGACACGGGGAATAACTATATCTGCATTTCCCGCCCAAGGCGCTTCGGAAAGACGATTGCGTCAAACATGCTGAACGCGTATTATTCCAAGGGTTGTGACGCAAGGGAACTCTTTGCGCCATACAAGATCGCGCAGGACCCTTCTTTTCCCGAAAAGCTGAATCAATACAATGTCATCAAGATTGACATGAATAGTGAGTATCAGAATACGCGCGAGAAGAAGAATCTGATCACACGGCTGGAGGAGGAGATCGCGGAGGAAATGCAAAAACAGTTTCCGGATGTTTCCCTGAAGGCCGGAGGCAGTCTGGCACAGAATATTTTGAAGATCTACTCCGAGACCGGCGAAACCTTTATCCTCCTGATCGACGAATACGATGTTCTGGTGCGGGAGCAGGTGTCGCAGGAACTGTTTGATACTTTTTTAAGCTTCTTAAACGGTCTGTTTAAGTCGGACACGCTTCGCCCCGCGATCTCATTGGCCTACCTGACGGGAATCCTGCCTGTCGTGCGCGACAAGATCCAGTCGAAGCTGAATAACTTTATGGAATATACGATTCTGAATGCAAAGGAACTGGCGGAGTTTGTCGGTTTTACGACAGAGGATGTCAGACAGCTTTGCGGGACGTATCATATGGATTTTGCGGAATGTCGCAGGTGGTATGACGGCTATACGTTGCGATGTTACAGCACTGAGGAGAGGATAAACGGGGATCAGTTCCTTGAGGTATACAATCCGGAATCCGTTGTCAGAAGTATGCTGGACAGGGAATACGGGAGCTACTGGGGCAGAACATCATCCTATACAGTGATTTCGGATTATGTGTCACGTGATTTTGAGGGGACACGCGAAGCGGTGATCCGGATGTTGTCCGGCGAGCAGGTGGACGTGGATCCGGAGAGCTATTTGAACACCATGACGGATTTTCAAAACCGCAATGATGTTTTCACCTATCTGATGCATGTGGGCTATCTGGCGTACGACAGCGTGGAAAGAACCTGCCGCATCCCTAACAAAGAGGTGCGGGACGAGTGGATGCGCGCGCTGAACCGGATGCCGGATTATAAGGAGACGGACCGTATCATACAGGATTCCAAAGAGCTGCTTGCGGAAACGCTTGCAGGCAATGAGGAAGCGGTTGCAAAAGCCCTTGACCGTTCCCATATCCATGTGACAAGCAACCGTTCTTATAACAATGAAGACGCCCTGCAGTCGGCAATCTACTTAGCCTACATTTATGCGCTCAACAAATATACGGTCGTGAAGGAGATGACGGCAGGCAAAGGTTTCAGTGATGTGACATTCATCCCCTTTTTATCGGATCTTCCTGCAATGATTATCGAATTAAAGCGGAATGATTCCGCCGTGAGTGCGATCGACCAGATCAAAGAAAAGCAGTATTACGAATCCTTGTCTCATTATCAGGGAGACCTTCTTTTTGTCGGCATCTCTTATGACGAGAAAGAAAAGACGCACACCTGCAAGGTGGAACGTTTTACAAAGTAGCCCCGGAGAAAGCTGTCTGTGAGATAATGAAGCTTTCGACCGCCGGTCTGCGGCATGTCATTCCTTTCCGCTCCCGGGGATGGCGAAAAGAGCCTGTTTTGTGGTAAAATAAGAGGTTGTAACCAATCCAATCACTTTGCGGGGGGAGCCATGTCCGGAGAAGCGAACACCCAGGAGCTGTTTGGCAGCGAAGTCTTTCATGAGGCCAGGATGCGGGAGTATTTAAAGCCCGCCACCTTCAAGGCCTGGAAGAAATGCATCGAGACCGCCTCTTCATTGGATCTGAAGACGGCGGATGAAATCGCGCAGGCCATGAAAAAATGGGCCCTGGAGAAGGGCGCGACGCATTATACGCACTGGTTTCAGCCGCTCACCGGCGCGACGGCGGAAAAGCATGACGCCTTCTTTTCGCCGGATTCCACGGGCGGCGCGGAGACGGAGTTTTCCGGCAAGCAGCTGGTCCGCGGGGAACCGGATGCGTCCAGCTTCCCTTCCGGGGGCCTGCGCGCCACCTTCGAAGCGCGCGGCTACACGGCCTGGGATCCGACGGCCTTCGCCTTCATCAAGGATCGCACGCTTTATATTCCCACGATTTTCTGTTCCTATTCCGGGCATGCCCTGGACAAAAAGACACCGCTCCTGCGCTCGATGGATCTCATCAGCAGGGAGGCGGTGCGCATCCTTCGTCTCTTCGGGGACAAAGAAACGAAGCGCGTGATCGCGCAGTGCGGACCGGAGCAGGAATACTTTCTCATTGACAAGGAACTCTGGCACCTGCGGGAAGATCTGAAGATGACGGGGCGCACGCTCTTCGGCGCACAGCCCGTCCGCGGTCAGGAGATGGAGGATTATTACTACGGGCAGATCAAGCCGCGCGTGCTGCACTTCATGCAGGAGCTGGACGAGGAGCTCTGGAAGCTCGGCGTCCCGGCAAAGACGAGGCATAACGAGGCGGCGCCGGCGCAGCATGAGATTGCCGTCGTTTACAGCAATGCGAATGCCGCGGCGGATCTGAACCAGATCTGCATGGAGCTGCTGAAGAAGGTCGCGGACAAACACGGCTTTGTCTGCCTGCTGCATGAAAAGCCCTTTGCGGGCGTGAACGGATCCGGCAAGCATGACAACTGGTCGCTTTCGACGGATGAAGGCAGGAACCTTTTCCGGCCCGGATCGACACCCGCGCAGAACGCGCAGTTTCTGCTTTTCCTTGCGGCCTTTTTGAAGGGCGTGGATGAGTATCAGGAGACGCTTCGCGCAACGGTCGCAACCAGCGGCAATGAGCACCGCTTAGGCGCGCTGGAGGCGCCGCCCGCGATCGTTTCCGTATATCTCGGCGAGGAGCTTGGCGGCGTCATTGACGCGATCGCCGGCGGAGAAACCTACCGCGGGAAGGAACGCAAAAACTTAAAGGTCGGCGTGGACGTTCTGCCGCCGATCCGCATGGATAATACGGACCGCAACCGCACCTCGCCGCTCGCCTTTACCGGCAATAAATTCGAGTTCCGCATGGTGGGGTCTTCCCAGTCCGTTTCCGGACCGAACATCGCACTCAACACGATCATGGCGGAGATCCTGGCAGGCTTTGCGGACAAACTCGAAAAGGCCAAGGATTTCGGGACGGCGCTGCAGAAGCTGCTGAAGGAGACCTTTGCGAAGCACCGCCGCATCGTCTTTGACGGCAACGGCTATGACGGCACCTGGGAAACGGAGGCAAAAAAACGCGGCCTCTTAAACCGTAAGACCACGGCCGAGGCGCTGCCCGGCTACATCAGCGAAAAGACGATGTCGCTCTTTGTCCGCAATCATATTTACACGAAGGAAGAGCTGACAGCCCGTTACAATATTCATGTGGAGACCTACAACCGGACGCTTCTTGTGGAGGCGCGCACGATGTGCCGGATGATCCGGACGGAGATTCTGCCCGCGGTCTCGGAATACGGCGCATCCCTCGCGGAACGCGCGGCGCTGCTGAAGGCACAGAAAATGTCCGGCGCGTATGAGGCGAAGACGGCGAAGGAAATCTCCGCGCTGACGACGCGGCTCTCGGCCGCCTGCGACCTGCTGGAGCAGGACATCAAACGGGTTCCCGCGGATCCCACGAAGGCCATGCAGTTCATCGGCCGCACGATCCGCGCGGATATGGAAAAGGCAAGGGAGAGCGCGGACAGGCTGGAGCTGCTTTCGGACCGCTCGTCCTGGCCCTTCCCGGTCTATGCGGACCTGCTGTTTTCGGAGTAAGACCGCATGAAATGGTTTCCGGATGTGAGCGTTGCGCATGTGCACGACATTCCGTATGAGGCCCTGTATGATGCGGGCTACCGTGTCGTATTGTTTGACATCGATAACACGATTGTGCCGCACGGCGCACCGGCGGATGCGGAGGCCTGCGCACTGTTTGCAAGAATCCGTTCCGCGGGACTGAAGGCGGTGCTGATCTCCAACAATACGGAGGAACGCGTGAAGCCCTTTGCGGATGCGGTCGGCGCGCAGTACCTGCACAAGGCGGGAAAGCCTAAGGCCTCCGGATTCCGCAGGGCAATGGCGCTCGCGGGCGGAGACCGGAGCAACACCTTCTTCGTGGGGGACCAGATTTTCACGGATGTCTGGGGCGCGACGGCGGCGGGCGTAAAGACCGTCCTGACAAAGCCGATCGACCCGAAGGAGGAGATCCAGATCGTCCTGAAACGCGTACTGGAAAAACCGGTGCTGTTCCTGTACCGCCGCCATGTCAGAAAGCACGGCACGAAGAACAATATCTTTGCGGAAACGGTACTGTACGGGGAAAACAAAAGGGATGCATGAACGGAGGAGAAGGGCGCATATCGGCGCCCGGGAGGAATGATGAAAAACCAGATTGACGGCGAAACCTTAACCTGCGCACTGATCGCCCATCCGGCGGCGCACTCGCTCTCACCGCTGCTGCATAATACACTGGCCTCGCGCATGGGCATCAACCTCGCCTATACGGCCCTCGACGTGTGGCCGGAGGATCTGGAGGCGGCCATCCGCGGCGCGGACGCGATGGGCTTCCTGGGGCTTAATATTTCCGTGCCGTATAAGGAGGCGGTGATTCCCTTTCTCTCCGGGATGGAGGACGAGGCGAAGCGCCTGCGCAGCGTCAACACCCTCTACCGCTCGAAGGACGCGGAGGGCTTTATCGGCGCCAACACCGACATCACGGGATTAAAGGATGCCTTTGACACGACCCGTGTCACGATCAAAGGCAAAAAGGTGATCGTCATCGGCGCGGGCGGGGCCGCACGCAGCGTCGTTGCCCTGCTTGCCATGGAAGAGGCGGAATGCATTTACCTGCTCAACCGCGACAAGGACCGTGCGGGACGGCTTGCGGCCGGACTCAAGGCGGAGCTCGGGTATGACAAGGTAACGGTCCTCGGGCTTGACGAGTATCAGCAGATTCCGAAGCTCACGGGAGAAAAATTCCTTTGCTGCCAGTGCACCAGCATCGGCATGTATCCGGATACGGAGCACAGTCCGATCGAGGATCCGGCCTTCTTTGCGCAGATCGAGGCGGCACTGGACGTGATCTACCGCCCGGTGGAGACAAAGTTTCTCCGGATGGCGAGAGAGGCCGGCGCACACACGGACAACGGGCTGAAGATGCTGTTGTATCAGGGGGTACACGCCTTTGAGCGCTGGTGCCGTTTAGAGGTACCGGAGGAGGTGATCTCGGATACCTACGCGGAGCTCTCGCGCGCGCTCACGCATAAGACCTCGGTCGTGCTGATCGGCTTTATGGGCAGCGGCAAGACCACCATCTCCAAGCTTCTGGCGGACCGCCTCGGCGAACAGCGCCTGGATTCGGATGCGGAGATCGAATCCCGCGTCAACACGACGGTCAAGGACATCTTCGCGGTGCGCGGAGAGGGCGCCTTCCGTGCGATCGAAACGAGAATTTTAAGGGAGCTTGCGGGAGAGGAGCGCGAGCCCTTCGTGCTTTCCACCGGCGGCGGCGTGCCCATGAAGGAGGAGAACCGCTCCATCTTGCATGAGATCGGCACGGTGATCTGGCTCAAAACCTCGCCGGAGGAAATCTACCGCCGTGTCAAGGATGATGACACCAGGCCCCTTCTGGAAACCGGGGACAAATACCAGACGATCGTCGATATGGGGAACGCGAGATCGGAGGATTATGAAACCGCCGCGGACGTGATCGTGACGACGGACGGCAAGACGCCGGAGGAGATCACGGAGGAAATCCTCATGATTCTGACCTCCAGGGAGGCCGCATGAAGCTCCTTGTCATCAACGGCCCCAACCTGAATTTTCTGGGCATCCGCGAACCGGAGATCTACGGGTCGGAAAGCTATGAGGCGCTGCTGGAAAAGATCCGGTCTTACGCAAAGGAGAGAGGCTGCAGCGCGGACTGCTTTCAGTCCAATCACGAGGGGGCCATCATCGACCGGCTGCAGGAGGCTTACCGCGACGGGACGGAGGGCATCATCATCAATCCCGGCGCCTTTACCCATTACAGCTACGCGATTCACGATGCACTGAAGAGCCTTCCCGGCATCCCGAAGGCGGAGGTGCATCTTTCCGATATCACCGCAAGGGAGGAGTTCCGCGCGACAAGCGTCACGGCCCCGGCCTGTGATTATTTTCTGTACGGAAAGGGGACGGACGGTTATACGGAAGCAATGGATCTTTTGCTTGCGCACCGGGATAAATGACAGATGGTACTTTCCGTTCAGAACATCAGCAAAAGCTATAACGATGTGCCGGTGCTCAAGGGCGTCAGCTTTCAGGCGGACGCGGAGGACCGCATTGCCGTTGTCGGCATGAACGGCGCGGGCAAGACCACGCTCTTAAAGATCATTGCGCATCAGGAAACCCCGGACACCGGGGAGGCGTATTTTCTAAAGGAGATTTCCTTCGGTTATCTGCAGCAGCAGAGCGGCATTCTTTCGGACGCCACTGTCTATGAGACCTTCAAGGAAGCCAAGCGGGAGATCATCGCGCTCGAAGAGGCACTCCGGAAAACGGAGGAGGAGATGCGCACGGCTTCGGAGGAGGAGATCGGGAAGCTGTCCGCCGCTTACGCGGAGATGATGCAGCGCTTTCAGAATGAAGGGGGCTATGCCTGGAAGGGCGCGATCGTGGGCGTGGCAAGAGGCCTCGGTTTTTCGGAGGAGGATTTCGAAAAGAAGTTGTCCTCCCTTTCCGGCGGGGAGCGCACGCGCGTGCTGCTGGGGAAGCTGTTGCTGCAGCAGCCGGACGTGTTGCTTCTGGATGAGCCGACGAACCATCTGGACATCTCCTCCGTGAACTGGCTGGAAACCTACCTCCGCAATTACCGCGGGGCAGTCATCATCGTGTCCCACGACCGCTATTTCCTGGATAAAATCGCAACGCGCGTCCTGGAGATCGAACGCGCCGCCGCAAAGCTCTATCAGGGCAATTACACCGCCTATGCGGAACGGAAGGCTTCGGACCGCGCGGCCGCCTGGCGCGCCTATGTCAACCAGCAGCGTGAGATCAAACATCAGGAGGAGGTCATCCGCAAGCTCAAATCCTATAACCGGGAGAAGAGCGTGAAGCGTGCGGAGAGCCGCGAAAAGATGCTGGAGAAGGTCGATCGTCTGGACCGCCCCACCGATGTAAAGGATGAGATGCGCATCCGTCTGACCCCTTCCGTCGAGAGCGGCACGGACGTGCTGCAGGTGGAGGGACTTTCGAAGGGCTATGGCGGAAGGACGCTCTTTCATGACGTGCAGTTCACGATCCGCCGCGGCGAGAAGGTGGCGATCGTCGGGGAAAACGGCGTCGGCAAAACAACGCTGATCAAAATCATCAACCGGGAGATCGAGCCGGATGCGGGACAGATCCGCACGGGTGTGAAGGTGAAGACCGGTTATTTCGATCAGGAACAGCATGTGCTGCATGAGCATAAAACGCTCTTCGAGGAGATCTCGGATTCTTATCCGGACCTGACGGAAACGCAGATCCGCACGACGCTGGCGGCCTTTCTCTTTACGGGGAGCGATGTCTTCAAGCGGATCGGCGATCTCTCCGGCGGGGAAAAGGGAAAGCTGGCACTGGCCAAGCTCATGCTTTCGGACGCCAACTTCCTGATCCTGGACGAGCCGACAAATCACCTGGACATCACCTCCAGAGAGGTGCTGGAAAGCGCGATCGCGGGCTATGAGGGAACGGTGCTCTACGTCAGCCATGACCGCTACTTCATCAACCGCACGGCGACCAGGGTGATGGATCTGACAAACGAAATATTGATAAATTATATTGGTAATTACGATTACTACCGCGAACACAGGCCGGAGCGCATGCACTTTCTTCTGCACACGCCTTATCAGGAAAAGAAGGAGGGCGTACCGGCGGGCGAAGCGATGCAGGGCCCCTATACGGGTGCTGCGAAAAAGCAAAAGACGGAGGAGGTCATTTCGGACGGGTTAAGGGACTGGAAGGCGCAGAAGGAGCTCAATGCGATGAAGCGCAAGCAGGAATCCTCCCTGAAGAAATGCGAGGAGATGATCGAATCGCTGGAGGCGCGCAATGAGGAGATCAACCGCCAGTTTTCCTTAAGCGAAATCTCCATGAACGCCGTCAAGCTGAAGTGGCTGGCGGAGGAACAGGCGCAGATCGCATCCCGCCTGGAGGAACTGTATATTCAATGGGAGGCATTGTCATAACAGATGGCGCTCAAAGGCTCCGGGGAAAATAAAAAATTCACCGCCGCGCTCGAGGGGAAGGAAATCCCGATCCTTCCGCTGGACGAGAAGTGGCCGCTGTTGTTCGGCGCGGACGGGCCGCCGCCGGACGTGCGCAACACCACGATCGAGCTGGAGAAGCTCCTGGACAAGCAGCACAACATGCGGGAGAAGATCAAGGAAGTCAAGCGCGTCAAAAAGAAGCTGCTTTCGGAAATCATCCCCCTGCAGCAGAAGGCGATGAACGAGCGGGCGGGCGGACCGGCGCACAAGCTGCTGGACAAGCACACCGGTCTGGTGTCGCAGTGCAATGCGCGCATTGAGCAGATGGAGGATGAGCAGATCGGCCTCCCGCGCGAGATTTACCGCGTCAATTTCAAGCTGATGCTGCAGACGATGAGCTTCTGCTACGGCTACATGAAGCAGAACACGGAGCAGATCACCGCGATCAACAAATGGATTTCGGATGTGCGCGTGGAGCTGAAGAAACAGCTCATCCGCAAGCAGGAGAGCGAACTGGACAATTACAATATTTACACCTACATGCACCAGATCTTCGGACCGGAGGTGATCGACCTCTTTGACATGCAGTATGATCCGGAGAAGTGGCATCCGCGCATCGCGGGTGAGGGGGAAGTGGATTGAGCAGCGGCGCGGAAAAGAACGGGGAAAAATACAATGGATGAACATGCGCGCGTCCTGGCGGTGATTGATCTTTCCGCCGTCAGGCATAACATCGCGGTGCTGAAGAAACACCAGAAGAACAAAGACGCCGGCATCTGCGCCGTCCTCAAGGCGGACGGCTACGGCCACGGCGCCGTGGAGATCGCAAAGGCGCTGGAGGGCGAAAGGGATGTCACCGCATACGCCGTGGCCACCACCGCGGAGGCCGTGCAGCTGAAGACGGAGGCACAGGTGAAAAAGCCCGTGATGATCCTTGGCCACGCCTTTCCGGAAAGTGACGGAACACTTTTTACGTATGACATACAGCCCTCGGTCTTTTATGAGGAAACCGTGCGCTCCCTGGAGGAGACGGCGAAGAAGCTGCCGGAAGCCCTGCGGGGAGCAAAGCTCAGGGTGCATATTCCGGTGGACACCGGCATGGGGCGCATCGGCGTGACGCCGGATGATGCGGGCCTTGCCTTTGTCCGGAGGGTGCTGGAGAGTGAGGCGCTGATCCCGGAAGGCATCTTCACGCATTTTGCCGCGGCGGATGAAGCGGACGAGGCCTTTACCGCGGAACAGACGGAGCGCTTCCGCGCCTTTGTCGGTCGTGTGCGCGACGAGCTGCATTATGAAATTCCCTGTATTCATTCGGACAATTCCGCCGCCATGCTGATGCACCGCGGAGGCCCCTTTCATATGGAACGCGCGGGCATTGCGCTCTACGGGATGGCGCCGTCCTCCTTTGTGCGGGAGAACAGTGCCGCCGCAAAGGAGCTGAAGCCCGTGCTGTCCTGGCATTCCCATGTGAGCTTCGTCAAGGAGGTGCCGTCGGGTACGCCCGTCAGTTACGGAAGGACCTTTGTCACAAATCGTCCCTCCGTGATCGCGACGGTGCCGGTCGGCTATGCGGACGGCTATCCGCGCCTGCTCTCCGGAAAAGGAGACGTGCTGATCCGCGGAAGGCGTGTTCCCGTGACCGGGCGTGTCTGCATGGACCAGTTCATGGCGGACGTGACGGAGGTGGAGGGCGTCCGGGCGGGAGACCCTGTCACCCTGATCGGAAGAGACGGCGATGCCTGCATCACGGCGGAGGAGCTCGGGGATTTGAGCGGCCGTTTCCACTACGAGCTGGTCTGCTGTATCAACAAGCGCGTCCCCAGGGAATACAGGGGATAACCCCTGTAGCGTGGAAGGGGCGTTTGTGGTATAATATATGATTGTTTCATTGTGCTTTGAAGGAGGATAAGGAAACCGAATGGACGACGACGGTCCGTACCATATATTATGGACGATTTTGCTCCTGCTGCTCTTTGATGTCATCATCTTCGGCGCGCAGGCGGCAATACAAAACATCAAAGAAGAAGAGATGGAAAAACGCCTGAAGGAGAAGCCGAAGGAAAGACGCTCCCTTCTGCTCGTGCGTTTGACGGACGAGGCGCGCGTTACGGCCTATACGGTTTATACATATGCGGTCATTACCGGACTGCTCGCGGGGATCCTGTATCTTCCCGCACTGCGGGGGCTTTTTCTGAGGCTCTCCACGCTGCCGGACAGCAGCGCCGTATGCGTGGCGCTGACGGTGCTTGCGGTGCTGGTGCTTGCGTGGGCAAGGCTTACCTTCGGGATTATCCTGCCGCGCAGGCTGGCGATCCATTCCCCCGCCCGGTGGGCCTATGCCACGGCGGATGTGCTGAACCTCTGCATCCTCCTGCTGACACCGTTCCGTCTTCTTTGTACGGGATGCGCAAAGCTCCTGATGCGCCTCTTCGGTATGAAGGATGATTTCCGGGAAAAGGATGTCACGGAGGAAGAGATCCGCTCCATGGTGGAGGAGGGACAGGAACAGGGCGTCCTGCAGGAATCGGAAGCGGACATGATCACCAACATCTTCGAGTTTTCGGACAAGGAAGCGCAGGAAATCATGACGCACCGCGGTGACATCATCGCCATAGAGGAAAAAACGCCGCTTGCGGATGCGGTGGCGTTCATGCTGGAGGGCAACAACAGCCGCTTTCCGGTATATAAGGAAAACATCGATCATATCGTCGGCATCCTGCACATCCGCGACGCCATGAAGCGCTTTTCGGCGCATGACGCGGATCATACGCCCGTCGCGAAGATCACGGGACTGATACGGCAGGCGGAGTTTGTGCCGGAAACACGTCATATCGACGCGCTCTTTGCCGGTATGAAGGAAGCGCAGACACAGATATCGATCGTGGTGGATGAATACGGTCAGACCGCGGGCCTCGTCTCCATGGAGGACATTTTGGAGGAGATCGTCGGCAACATCCTCGATGAGTACGATGAGGATGAGGCGTACATTGAGGAAACCGCAAATGAGGACGAGTTCATCATCGACGGCAAGACGCCGCTCACGGAGCTGGAGGAACGCTTCGGGATGTCCTTTGCGGAGGAGACCTGCGAAACCGTGAACGGCCTCATGATCGCGAGGCTCGACCGGATTCCCGCGGACGATGAGCAGTTTGATACGGATATCGGCGGATACAACTTCCGGATTCTTTCCGTTTCGGGACATGTGGTACAAAGCGTCCTGGTGCGGAAGCTGAAGGAAGAGGACGTGCCCCCGGAGGGCGCATAAATACAGGACAACAGGAAGCAGGGAGGAAGCAAAGGTGTCCGGACACTCCAAGTTTGCAAATATCAAACACAAAAAAGAAAAGAATGATGCCGCCAAGGGCAAGATCTTCACGATCATCGGCCGTGAAATCGCGGTGGCCGTCCGGGAGGGCGGACCTGACCCGAACAACAATTTCAAGCTGGCGACCGTGATTGCCAAGGCCAAGGCGAACAACATGCCGAACGACACAATCGAGCGCGGCATCCGCAAGGCCTCCGGCGCCGAGGGCGGCGTGGATTACAAGGCCATCACCTACGAGGGCTACGGACCGGGCGGCACGGCGATCATCGTCGATGCCCTGACGGATAACCAGAACCGCACGGCGGCGAATGTCAAGGCGGCCTTTTCGAAGGGCGGCGGCAATGTCGGCACGCCCGGCTGCGTTTCCTTCATGTTTGACAAGAAGGGGCAGATTTTGATTGATAAAGAAGAGTGTGAGATGGCATCGGATGATCTGATGATGCTGGCGCTGGATGCGGGTGCGGAGGACTTCAATGAGGAAGAGGACAGCTTCGAGATCCTCACGCAGCCCGATGACTATGAGGCGGTGGCAAGGGCCCTGGACGAGGCAAAGGTCATCAGTGTTTCTTCGGAGATCACGATGCTTCCGCAAAACTATGTTTCTGTCACGGACGAGACGCAGGTGAAGGGCCTGCAGCGCATCCTTGACATGCTGGACGAAGACGACGACGTGCAAAACGTTTATCATAACTGGAGCGACGATTGATGCAGTGGAAAAAAGGCATCGCCGGTGTTGTGGTCACCGTGCTGTTTGCCGCGTTGAACATTCTTTATATCTGGGTTTACGCCACGGATTTTTTTGCCGCGCAAAGGGACCGCGCGGGGATTTTTTCCGGGGTGTATCTGGCAATGGCGCTGGTGGCGGCCGTTCTGCTGACCTGGCTTTGTAAGCGCCTGATGCCCCGTGTGCGGGAAATGAACCTGGCGGACGAATCCGTCCGGAAATACAGCGTCTGGGTGAGTGTGGCCGCAGTGACGGCGGGCTGTATTTACCTTTTATACAGCGCCTATCGTGCCCCCGCGGAAAATAACGTGCTGTATCACGTGGCGGTAAACCGTTCCATGCAGGCGGACATGTCGCTGGATATTTATCAGACGAGGGAACGCCTTTATATTGTCATTATCGGCTCCCTGATGCAGCTGACCGGCACCACCGCGCGTGCCGCCTCCATTGCACAGGTGCTTCTGTATATTATCGCGGCGATGATGATGTTTACGGCGGTCCGCATTCTGGCGGGACGCGTGACATCGGTGATCGCCGTGATTGCCATGTTCTTTTTCCCGATGTTTTCCGATATGGCCCTGCTCGACGGGGAGGATGTCATATTCTGGCTGCTGCTTTCGGCGGGGATGCTGGCAAGCGCCCTCTTTGCGAAGTTTGCGGCGGACATCGGCAAGGAGTATCCGCCCACGATCAAATTCGTGACGGCCGCCTTTACGGGGCTCTTCATCGGTATGGTGATCGGCTGGGACGGCGGACTGTTTCTTCTGGTGCTGATTCCGGTGTATGTGTTTTTCCTGCCGCGGGTCCGGATCAGACAGATTGCCCTGCTCTTTGTCACGCTCCTGATCGGCATTGCCTTCGGTTACGTGCTCTGCGTAACCGCGCCGGGGGAATGGTGGCTGCATCATTTTTCCGCCTTCACGCTGGAAATGCCGAGAGCCCTGACGGTCCGGATCGGCTGGTTTCTGGCGCTGGTCAGCCTCGGGCTGCTGTCGGTCGGCGCGTTCTTTGTCAGAAAAAAGAGAGAGAACATCACGCTCTGGATGATCTTCTGTGTCTATGCCGCCTTCTTCGCCCAGCACATCGCGGAAAGCGGTGTCAGCTCACCGGCGTTTACGGCGCTGGTGTATATCGTGCTGCTGGGCGTCTCCGTGACAACGCTCCTGACGGAGTAAGCGATGGAGAAGGAGAAGGAGACGTAGAAGGAAGCAAATAATAAAGCGCCGGAGGAAAAGAAGGAAAAGAAGACGGCACGGGAGGAAACAAGGACGCCCGCGAAGCCGGCAAAGAAGGAAGACGAGATCGCGGCGTCCGCGAAGAAGAAGGAAGAGGCGCCCGTGAAGAAGAAGGAAGAGGCGCCCGCCCGCGTGCCGCAGCCCATGCCGGGG
>JAFSPF010000007.1 GCA_017443065.1 Lachnospiraceae bacterium | reverse complement strand
CCGGCGGCAGCGCCCGCGCCTGCGCAGCAGCCTGCACCTGCGGCAGCGGCTGCACAGCCTGCGGCACAAGCACCGCAGCCAGCGGCCCCCGCGCCGGAGCCGGCATTTGTCGAGCTGCCGGAGGAAACGCCGCAACCCGAAGCGGAAGTCGCGGAGGAGACGGCACCGGCCTCGCTGCTGGATGAGATTGAGGAAGCCGCGGAAGAGGGCAAGAAGGAAAAGGCCGCAAAGAAGGCGAAGGAGAAGGAGCCGAAGCAGAAGCTGGTCGGCGGCCGCATGGTACTGGCGGCGATCCGCTATGTCGCGATCGCGATCTGCATCATTGTCGTGCTCTATGAGGGTTATGAGATCATCTCTTCCCGCATCGAATACCAGAAGGCAATCGACGAATACGCCACGCTGGAAGGGGAATACGTCAAGACGGGCGGCGGAAGCGCCACGGGTCAGAAGGGGTATTCCATCAGCGGGGACGGCGTCCTCGTGGAAGAGGATACGGAGACCTATCCCGATCTGATCATTGATTTTGAGAAGCTGGCGGAGCTCAACAGCGATTTCATCGGCTGGCTGTATTTCCCTGCGCTCGGCATTTCCTATCCGATGGTCAAGGAAAACTACATCGACGAGTATCTGCGCACCACGATCTACAAAACGCCGCTGACGGCAGGATCCATCTTCATGGATCTGTGGAGCGATGCGAAGTTCGGCGGCATGGTGGACTTTGTCTTCGGGCACAAGATGCGCAACAAGACGATGTTCGGAAAGCTGCCGGACCTGGTGGAGGACTCCTCCCCCGTGGACGGGGATCCTTATGTGTATGTTTATATGCGGGACCGTGTGTACCGCTACCGCGTCTTTGCCTTCTGCGAAACGATGAAGAATGCGACGGTGTATCAGAACGTCGGCGCGGATCCCGAAAAATATGACATCGTGACGAGTTACATTGAGGAGAATAATGTTTACAGCGCACCGATGTCCTATGACCTGACCTCGCGGCCGGACCTGCTGATTCTTTCCACCTGCTCCACCTTCGGCGGCGATGCGCGCTTCATCGTGGGAACGCTGAAGGATCATGTCTGGAGCACCCTGGATGCGGGCGAGCTGAGCGAGAGTGCGAAGTTTACTACATTAAAAGATGAATATGTGAAGGTTAATGAATCGCCTGATCCTGCCGATATAACTTTAGAAGTTGATTTTGACGGTCTTCGTGAGATCAACGAAGACGTCAGCGCCTGGTTGTATTTCCCGGCGTTAGAAATGTCCTATCCGGTGGTAAGGGAACCGGAAACGGATGCGTACGTTGACACAAGCTTCTTTGGTGAGCGGGATTCGGCAGGGACCGTCTTTACGGATGTTGAGAGCGATGAGCTGTTCGCCGGAAGAAGCGACTTCATATACGCGCATTATATCCGGGACGGCTCCATGTTTGGTCCGGTCGGCGACCTGATCCTGGAGGAGGAAAACCTGTCCATGGCGCTGGCGGAAAATCCTTACTTCTACGTGGCAACGGAAGAGGGAACCAACCGCTACAAGACGGCCGCTTATTACAAGGCGGAGGCGCCGTCCGCATCGGACCAGACAGCGGGCGAGGACACCATCGTTTACTCCATCGTCCGTTCGGATACGGATTACGACAGGGTCACGGAATACATGAAGGAGCATAACGAGTTCCGTCTTGTTTCCGGAGATCCCTTCGAAGGGAGACCGGGGATGCTGTCACTGTCCACCTGCTCGGATTTCGGCGACAGAAGCCGCATCCTCCTGACGGGAGTCAGGGACGACCTCCCGCTTGAGACAGAGGAAGCGGAGGAACCGGGAGAAGAAGCCGGCGAGGAGGCTACGGAGGAGCCGTAAACAGCGTGATTCGGAGAAAATGTGAAAAGATTATAAACTATCATATTTTCTCTTGATTATTCAAAAGATACATGATATTATGATTCCAACACGGATGTTAGGAAGGAGAGTCATCATGAAAAAGAAAGCGAGATGGTTATCAGCGTTACTGTTGGCAGCGATGATGGGTGCTGTCATCGCATGCAGCGCCGTACAGGAAGGAAGCTTGCTGGAAGCGGCGGCAGTCAGAGGAGAGGAGGGCCTCGGCGAGTACTACATTGATCCGGGCGCCATTGCTTTAGCCTCCCGTGCGACGACGACCAAGACCATGGATCTCGCACTGGAGGATGCATACAATCTTTGCAACGATCAGAGAGCTGCAAGGAATTTGAAGGCGCTCAGATGGGATAATAATCTTGCCGATGCGGCCAAGGTGCGTGCACAGGAAATTGTGCAGAAGTTCTCCCATACCAGACCGAACGGAACCCAGTGGTGGACCGTCAATTCGGATGTGCAGTGGGGCGAGAACCTCGCAAAGCTTTACGGCTCCGCCCCCGAGGTCGTGACGGCCTGGATGAACTCTCCTACACACGCCGCCAACATCCTTGATTCCGAGTTCAAAACTGTCGGCATGAGCATTTACCAGACCAACAACAAATGGTACTGGGCACAAGAGTTCGGCTACTAAGCAAGCCGCAAACATCGCAACAAAACCCGCCACGCATAAGCGCGGCGGGTTTTTTTTGCGATGCGGCCTGCTTAGTAGCCGAACTCCTGTGCCCCAAATATATGGAAATCCCCCCTTCCCATACCCAAAATGTTGTGGTAAAATAGAAAAAATTTATCCGGGGGGCTTCCATGGCACAGAGAACAGATATCCGCAAGATCCTGATCATCGGCTCGGGACCGATCATCATCGGCCAGGCCTGTGAGTTTGATTATTCCGGGACGCAGGCCTGCAAGGCGTTGAAGAGTCTCGGTTATGAAATCGTCCTCGTCAATTCCAATCCGGCGACGATCATGACGGACCCGGAGACCGCAGACATCACCTATATCGAACCCCTGAATGTCGAACGTCTCACACAAATCATCGAAAAAGAAAAACCGGACGCGCTCCTCCCGAATTTAGGCGGACAGTCCGGTTTAAATTTATGCGCGGATCTTTACAAGCAGGGCGTGCTGGACAAGTACGGCGTGCAGGTGATCGGCGTGCAGGTGGACGCGATCGAGCGCGGCGAGGACCGCATCGAGTTTAAGGAGACGATGGAAAGCCTCGGCGTGGAGATGGCAAGGAGCGAGGTCGCCTACACGGTGGAGGAGGCGCTTGCGATCGCGGACAAGCTGGGCTTCCCGGTTGTGCTGCGTCCGGCCTACACGATGGGCGGCGCCGGCGGCGGCCTTGTGTATAACCGCGAAGAATTAAAGACCGTCTGCGCGCGCGGCCTGCAGGCCTCGCTGATCGGGCAGGTGCTCGTGGAGGAATCCATCCTCGGCTGGGAGGAGCTGGAGCTGGAGGTCGTGCGTGACAAAGAGAACAACATGATCACGGTCTGCTTCATCGAAAACGTGGATCCCGTGGGCGTGCACACCGGGGATTCCTTCTGCACCGCGCCGATGCTGACGATTTCGGAAGAGCTGCAAAAGAAGCTGCAGGAGCAGGCTTACAAAATCGTGGAGCACATCGGCGTGATCGGCGGCACGAACGTGCAGTTTGCGCATGATCCGAAGTCTGACCGCGTGGTTGTCATCGAGATCAATCCGCGCACCTCGCGTTCTTCGGCGCTGGCCTCAAAGGCCACGGGCTTTCCGATTGCGCTCGTTTCCGCCAAACTCGCGACGGGACTGACCTTAAAAGAGCTTCCCTGCGGCAAGTACGGGACGCTGGACAAATACGTGCCGGACGGGGATTATGTCGTCGTCAAATTCGCGCGCTGGGCCTTTGAGAAATTCAAGGGCGTGGAGGATCATCTCGGCACGCAGATGCGCGCCGTCGGTGAGGTGATGGCGATCGGCAAGACCTACAAGGAAGCGTTCCAGAAGGCGATCCGCTCTTTGGAAAAGGACCGTTACGGCTTAGGCTTTGTCAAAGACTTTCATGAGCGCACAAAAGATGAGCTGATGCAGATGCTTTCCGAAGCGTCGAGCGAGCGGCATTTCATCATGTACGAGGCGTTGCGCAAGGGAGCGACGGTGGAGGAGATTCACGGCGCGACGGGGGTGAAGGCGTGGTTTGTGGAGCAGATGCGGGAGCTTGTGGAGGAAGAGGAGGCTATGATGCATCTGCCGGACTCTGCGACTGATGATTCCGCTTCGCTCTATTGCGCCGAGCACTCCGCCGAGCCTGAGGTCTCGGCTTCGTGGCGCACAAGCCACTCAGCGGAAAACATGCAGTCGCAGGGCACGACAGATGAATTCACGCTTTCGTCAGAGATCCTTCAACGCGCTAAAGCAGACGGCTTCTCTGACAAGTATCTCGCGCAGATTCTCCACTGCACGGAACAGGAAGTGCGTGAGGCGCGGGAGGCGGCAGGGATCGTGCAGCGCTGGGAGGGCGTGCATGTTTCCGGAACCGAGGACAGCGCGTATTATTATTCGACGTACGCGGCGACGGACACGCCGCCTGCTCCGGCGGCGGAAGGCGCATCCCGCAAGGTGATGATCTTAGGAGGGGGACCGAACAGAATCGGGCAGGGCATTGAGTTTGATTACTGCTGCGTCCATGCGGCACAGGAGCTGCGCCGCTTAGGCTTTGAGACCATCATCGTCAACTGCAATCCGGAGACGGTCTCGACGGATTACGACACCTCCGACCGTCTGTACTTTGAACCGCTGACGCTGGAGGATGTGCTTTCGATCTACCGGCACGAAAACCCGGCGGGCGTGATCGCGCAGTTCGGCGGACAGACGCCGCTGAACCTGGCGAATTCCCTCAAGGAAAACGGCGTCACGCTGCTCGGCACGCAGCCGGAGGTGATTGATCTTGCCGAGGACCGCGACCAGTTCCGCGTGATGATGGACAAGCTCGGCATTCCGATGCCGGAGAGCGGCATGGCCACCACCGTCGAGGAGGCGCTTGCGATCGCAAAGCGCATCGGCTATCCCGTGATGGTGCGCCCGTCCTATGTGTTGGGCGGCCGCGGCATGGAGGTGGTCTATGATGACGAGAGCATGTCGGATTACATGAAGGCGGCCGTCGGCGTCACGCCGGACCGCCCGATCCTGATCGACCGCTTTTTAGAGCATGCCTTAGAGTGCGAGGCGGACGCGATCGCGGACGGCGATCACGCCTTTGTGCCCGCGGTGATGGAGCATATTGAGCTCGCGGGCATTCATTCCGGTGACTCCGCCTGCATCATTCCTTCCCGTCATATTCCGGGCGACCTCCTGCGCACGATCGAGGAATACACGCGCAAGATCGCGGAGGAGATGCATGTCGTCGGTCTGATGAACATGCAGTACGCGATCGAAAATGATATCGTCTATTGTCTGGAAGCCAATCCCAGGGCCTCGCGCACGGTGCCGCTGGTGTCCAAGGTCTGCGGCATCCGCATGGTGCCGCTCGCGATCGACGTGATCTGCGCGCCGCTTACGGGAGAGCCTTCCCCGGTGCCCTCGCTGCAGCGGAAGGACATTCCGTATTACGGCGTCAAGGAAGCGGTCTTCCCCTTCAACATGTTCCCGGAGGTGGATCCGCTCCTGGGACCGGAAATGCGCTCCACCGGTGAGGTCCTGGGCCTTGCCAAGACCGCGGGCGAAGCCTACCTCAAGGCGATTGAGGGCTCCGGCACGCCGCTGCCGGAGAGCGGCACGGTCTTGATCAGCGTCAACCGCAAGGACAAGCCGGAGGTGCCGCAGGTCGCGAAGATCTTCCATGACTGCGGCTTTCAACTGATGGCGACGGGACGCACCTGCGATCTGATCGAGAGCTGTGACATCCCGGTGACGCGCGTCAAAAAGATCTATGAGGGCAGACCCAACATCATCGATTACATGACGAACGGAGAGATCCAGCTGATCGTGAATTCCCCGGTCGGCAAGCAGAGCGCACATGATGATTCCTATCTGCGCAAAAACGCGATCAAGCTGCGCATCCCGTACCTGACCACCATGGCCGCCGCAAAGGCCGCCGCGGAAGGGCTGCAATACGTGCAGCGGCAGGGGGCCGGCACCCTGCAGTCCCTCCAGTCCTGGCACGGTGCATGAGCTTTGTGATGCGGAAGGCTGTCAAGTGATAACACTTGACAGCGGGCGGACGGCGTGCTATGATACTCCTTGCTGTTTTGGCAGGGAGTTTTTTTATGGAAACAATCGTCGACAAAGGGATGCTCTATGATTTTTACGGGGCACTGCTGACGGACCGGCAGCGTGAGATCTACGAGGACACGGTGTATCATGACCTGTCGCTTGCGGAGATTGCAGAAAACCGCGGCATCTCCCGACAGGGCGTCGCCGATCTGCTGAAGCGCTCCACAAAGACCCTTGCGGAATACGAAGAAAAACTGGGCATGATCCGGCGTTTCAAAACGATCGATGCTCTCTGTGATGAGATTGACGCCGCCTCCCCGGACGCGGCGCGCCTGACGAAAAGGATCCGGAAGGAACTGTAATGGCATTTGAATCCTTAACCGCAAAACTGCAAAACGTTTTCAAAAACCTCCGCGGCAAGGGCCGCCTTTCGGAGGAGGATGTCAAGGCTGCCTGCAAGGAAGTCAAAATGGCGCTGCTCGAAGCGGACGTGAACTTCAAGGTGGTCAAGCAGTTTGTGAACACGGTGCAGGAGCGTGCCGTCGGCGCGGACGTCATGAACGGTCTCAATCCCGCGCAGATGGTGATTAAGATCGTTGACGAAGAGCTGACCTCCCTCATGGGATCGGAGACGACGGAGCTGCAGTTAAAGAGCGGCGCCACGACCGTCATCATGATGTGCGGCCTGCAGGGCTCCGGTAAGACAACCTCCGCCGCCAAGATCGCGGCTAAGATCCGCTCGAAGGGCAAGGCGCCGCTTTTGGTCGCCTGTGACGTTTACCGTCCCGCGGCCATCGAGCAGTTGAAGGTCAACGCGCAGAAGGTGGAGGTGGACTGTTTTGAGATGGGCACGGACATTTCGCCCGTGGAAATCGCAAAGCAGTCCATGGTCTATGCAAAGGAGCACGGCAAAAACGTCGTGATCCTGGATACCGCCGGTCGCCTGCAGATTGATGAAGAGCTGATGCAGGAGCTCGCGGACATCAAGGAGGCCGTGGAGGTGCACCAGACGCTCCTCGTGGTGGACGCGATGACCGGTCAGGAAGCGGTCAACGTGGCGGAGACCTTCCATCAGCGCATCGGCTTAACGGGCCTTGTGCTTTCCAAGATGGACGGCGATACCAGGGGCGGTGCCGCACTTTCCGCAAGGGCCGTCACGGGACAGCCCATCCTCTTCGTCGGTATGGGCGAAAAGCTTTCTGATCTGGAGCAGTTTTATCCGGACCGCATGGCAAACCGCATCCTCGGCATGGGTGACGTGCTGACGCTGATCGATAAGGTGCAGGAAGCCAACATCCAGATGGAAGAGGAAGAAGAGCGCCGGATGGAGGAGAAGCTGCGCAAGGGCAAGATGGATTTCGAAATGTATCTTGCCAGCATGAAGCAAATGCGCGGCATGGGCGGCATGGGTTCCATCTTAGGCATGCTGGGCCTGGGTCCGAAGATCGACGAGAGTATGCTCCCCGATGAAAAGCAGCTGGCGAGGATGGAGGCGATCGTGCTCTCCATGACGCCGAAGGAGCGGCAGAATCCCAAGCTCATGAGTCCGACGCGCAAGGCCCGCATCGCAAAGGGTTCGGGCAATGACATCGCGGAGGTCAACCGCTTCATCAAGCAGTTTGAGCAGACCTCCAAGATGATGAAGCAGTTCGGCGGCGGCAAAAGAGGGCTCGCGGGGATGCTCGGCGGACTCGGCGGAAGAGGTTTCAAAGGTTTTTAATTCATTACTATAAAGATACAGGAGGATACAAAGCAATGGTCAAGATCAGATTAAGCAGAATCGGCAAGAAGAAGGTTCCCTTCTACAAAATCATCGTATCCGATTCCAGAGAGCCCATTCACGGCCGCTTCATCGAGCAGATCGGCACCTATGATCCCAACACGGATCCGGGCACGGTAAAGATTGATGAGGAAAAGGCGAAGAAGTGGCTTTCGCAGGGCGCGCAGCCGACGAACACCGTCAGCAAGCTCTTCAAACAGGCCGGCATCAAAAAAGGCTGAGGAAGGAGCGCCCTATGAAAGAGTTAGTCGAAGTCATTGCAAAGGCGCTGGTGGACAATCCGGACGAAGTCGTGGTGACGGAAGAGCGCGAGAAAAACAGCGTGCTCGTGACGCTGCATGTCGCACAGGCGGACATGGGCAAGGTCATCGGCAAGCAGGGCCGCATCGCCAAGGCCATCCGCAACGTGGTCAAGGCGGCGTCCACAAAGGAGAATCTGCGCGTAGACGTGGATATCAAATAATGCATTTTCACATCATGACCCTTTTTCCGGAAATGTTTGACGTGATGCACACGTCCGTGATCGGCCGCGCCTTGGAGCGCGGCCTGATTGCAATGGACACCTATCAGATCCGGGATTTCTCCGATGACGAAAAACATCACAAGGTGGATGACTACACCTACGGCGGCGGCGCGGGGATGCTGATGCGCGCGCAGCCGGTGTACGACTGTTACAGGCATGTGCTGTCGAAGGCGTCCGGGACAGATGGTGAACCGCCTGCCTCGACGGCCGATGATTCCGCTTCGCGCAATGGCGCTCACGATGCACAGTATTCGGCCGCCGCGTCGCGTGATGTCATGGATTCCGGCGAGCGGCTTGTTCGCCACGGAGCCGAGACTACAGGCTCGGGGGAGTGTTTGGCGAAATCAGAGCGAGACGGAATCATGCAGCACGCAGACAGGCGGCATAACACAACGCTCCGCACGATCTACCTGACACCACAGGGAAAAGTCTTTAGTCAGCAGACCGCGCGCGAGCTCGCGCAGGCGGAGCACATCATCCTGCTCTGCGGGCATTATGAGGGTGTGGATGAGCGCGTGCTGGAGGAGATCGACGCGGAGCGGATTTCGATCGGGGATTATGTGCTGTCCGGCGGAGAGCTGCCGGCGATGGTACTGATGGACGCGGTGGCGCGTCTGGTGCCGGGCGTGCTGTCCAATGAGGAGAGTGCGCAGACGGAATCCTTTGATGACGGACTGCTGGAATACCCGCAGTACACGCGGCCGGAGATCTGGCGCGAGCGCCGTGTGCCGGAGATCCTGCTCTCCGGCGATCACGCCAAAGTTGACGCATGGCGCAGGGAACAATCCCTGGAACGCACCCGCACCATGCGCCCGGACTTATTGGACAGAATCAGCGGAATTTGACCGCGGTGCCGTAGGCCATCACTTCCGCGGCGGCCTGCGTGACGGAAGCGGAAGAGTAGCGCATGCCGATAATCGCGTCGGCACCCAGCCGTTCGGCTTCCTCTACCATGCGCTTGGTGGCCAGGGCTCTCGCTTTGTCCATCATCTCGTTATACTTGGTCAGCTCGCCGCCAACAAGGTTTTTCAGGCCGGCGCCGATGTCCTTGAAGACGTTCACCGACTGGATGGTGCTCCCCTTGACCAGTCCGAGTGCTTCCACTTCTTTTCCGGGAATGTAATCGGTTGTGACGTACAGCATGCTGTGTTACCTCCTTTGCCTTTTGTGGAATCTTAATACTTGTCAAGATCATCTTCCTCACCGGACATGATCTCTTTGTATCGCGTGTAGCAAATATAAATCATACCGCCGATCATCGCCAGTGCACCTACCGTCACCGCAACCTGCAGAAGCGTCGGGAAGGCATAGCGGATGGCGAGAACAATGTATACGGAATACAGAATCACTGTCAGACAGGTGATCGCCAGCGGCGCGATCATTTTTTTCACATAAGGATGCATGTTCCTTCCTCCGAAGAAGAATTATACTCCCGAAGGACAGGGAGAATCAACCGTTACGACGCCTCAGCCCCTCGCGATCAACACCAGCCGCACGATCAGGGCAACGAACGGTACGACGACCAGTAAGATGACGACCGGGAGAAACCAGATGCCGAGCTGCAGCTGGAAACTGCTCGCGATGGCCGACCAGCTGAAGACAAAGACGACGGTAAAGGACATAAGCGCCAGGAAGCCCCGCACCGTGTTGTTGAAGGCGACGGGGTTTTTGGCGAAGGCGCGCTCCTTTAAGGTGCCCGGCATATTCAGCATCTCGTAGGGCTTCATAAAGGACAGCGGCATAGTAATCAGGCACATGAAATAAGCCAGCGCCAGCGGCACAAAGAGAGAGCCCTTGCCGCTCCAGGCATCCGCCTCGCCCGAAGCGCCCCAGTGCGTCGGAACCTGCGCGTCCGCGGGAAGCATGTTGTACCGCACGATGACGATGATCGTCGTCGCGATAAGCAGCAGGATGCTCAGGATGTTGAGGACTAACGCAAATGTAATCCGCCTCTCAGACATGCTGATTTTTGAAAACATAATCCTGATCCGCATATCACACATCCAGTTCCGGCGGCTCGTCGATGTGCTGCCCGACGTATTTGCCGTCCTTCTTGCGTTGCCTGACGCACTCCGTCAACAGATATTCGATCTGTCCGTTGACGGAGCGGAAGTCATCCTCCGCCCAGGCGGCGATGGCGTTGTATAATTTTTCGCTCAGGCGGAGCGGGATTTGTTTCTTTTCGGCCATTAATACAGGCTCCCTGTGTTCACAATGGGCTGCGCCTCCGCGTTGCCGCAGAGCACCACCAGCAGATTCGACACCATTGCGGCCTTGCGTTCCTCATCAAGGTCCACGATCTGTTTTTCGCCGAGGCGGTCCAGCGCCATCTCCACCATGCCGACCGCGCCGTCCACGATAAGCTTGCGCGCATCCACGATGGCGCTCGCCTGCTGGCGCTGCAGCATGGCCGCCGCGATCTCCGGCGCGTAGGCGAGGTAGGTGATCCTGGCGTCGATGATCTCGATGCCGGCCTCCGTTACCTTTTCCTGGATGCGGTTTTTGATCCGCTGTGCAACAACGGTGGAGGAGCCGCGAAGAGAACCGTCATCCTCCTGGCCGTCGCCTGTCGTGTCGACGCCCTGCGCCACGTCGTAAGGGTAGAGCCGCACGATGTCACGCAACGCGGAATCACACTGCAGGTCCAGGTATTCCATGTAATTGTCCACGTTGAACACGGCCTTGGCCGTATCCACCACGCGCCACATCACGGCGATGCCGACCTCCACCGGATTGCCGAGGACATCGTTGATCTTCTGGCGCGCGTTGCTTAAGGTCATCACCTTGAGGGAAATCTTCTTGCCGGCTGCGTACTTTGCCGCGGCTGCCTGCTGCAGGGCGGCGTTCGCCCCGCCGAGGAGAAGGGACTCCGCCGTCCCTTTGGCGCGCTCCGATTCGCCGGACTGCCGCAGCTTCGTCCCCGCCGCCGGGTTCAGCGCGGTGCTGAAGGGATGCACGTAATAAAAGCCCGCGTCCTTTAAGGTGCCCGTGTATTTGCCGAAGAGCGTGATCACCAGCGCCTCCTGCGGCCGCAGCACCTTCAGCCCGCAGAAGGGAATCCAGCCGAGGAACAGCCAGACAATGCCGATCGCAAGCAGGATGCCGCCCGGCACCGTATGGAGCCGGTTGATCGGAAGATCCGGGTTTTCCCCGGAGGACAGCAGCACGATGCCGGTCACGAAGATCGCAATGCCGATCAGATATTCCGCGATGCAGACGAGCAGCATCGCCATGCCGTTTTTGTTTTTGGTAAGCACTTTTTCTGTCATGTCGTTTTCCTCCACAGAAATCTTTATGATATCAATATGATATCAGATTGAAACGCGGGTGTCAAGTATGTGTTTTGGTAAGTCCATATAAAAACTGTTGAATTCATGTTATGATAGACAATGGAGATTGTCCGGAACAGTTAAAAAGAGAAAAATGTAGAAATTGCTTTGGGAGGTTTATGTGAAGTTTGAGAAATGATTTATATATAAATGGAACCTGGTACGCTGATTATGTCAGACTCAGAATGAAAGCAATTCGGTTATAAAGTGCTGCTTCGATGGATGAGGTTTTCTTTGGAGACCGGCAATGAGTTGCTGTGAAAAATGTAAGATTTGCTCGAAATAGTTGTCATACATATATGGGATGCTTAGCGATAGGAGGTATGACAATGATTATTAGAAAAGCAAGGTATGTGATCAGCATTTTGTTTTGTTGCATTTTGACTGCATGTGGAAGCAGAGGCGAGATTTCCATGTTGGAAAATGCTTCTCCCGAAAACAGCGCCATGTGCTTCTACCGTTTTGACGGGGAGACGACATATGTAAAGTGGCTCTATGATCAAACCGAGGAGAAACGGATTATTAAAGAAATCAATAAGCTTCCTACTGTGTCCGGCGAACCATCATTACTGTCAGACTGGCCGGATACATGCTACGGAATCAGTATACGGGATAAGGACGGATATGACATATGGCTTTCTTATGGTAACGGCATCTGGCTGGTAAAAGGCGGTCGTGTTTACACGGCGGAATATGATCTGGCTGGTTTGTATGAGCGCATAGATACAGAGGAAGATTGGCTTTCAAAAGATGGAAGCGCGATACCGAATGCGGCGATACTCGCTAAGTATAATGCGAATTACTACGGCAAGACAGGCGACGAGGATATCAATCAGAGTATCCGCATGACATTCCTCGATTTGGATGGGACAGTTGCAACGGTGCGGCTTGATAATTTGACCGAAACGGAGGTTACCTACGGTGAACCATTTACACTGGATAAGGAAATTGACGGTGAATGGGTAAAGCTTCCTGTTGCGATGTCAAACTATAGTTTTATAAGTGTTGCGAATATTCTCCAGACCGGAGACTCTGCCGAAGCAAAATGCGATCTTATCATGTATGGGGAGCTGGAGCCGGGGCGATACAGAATTGAAAAGGAAAATACATACGCCGTGTTCATTCTGGAGGCAGACGGTACCGCCCATGCTGTCAGTTCTGAATCTGAGTTTGATCATATCGACCTATTGGATCGTATCTATCAAAAAAAGGTAACAAAGGATTATCAGGATATCCGAAAACTGGCGGATGATTATAATTCAGATCGGGCGCAGACGGATGGATGCTTTGTCGTCGGCGCTATGGTGCATAACGACTATACTTACAGCGAGTTTGTATCTCGCTATGAAAGAAAAGAAGATGCTTTTATCCGGGTGGCACAGTCTACTACAGAGGGAGACCTGATTCTGACAGATGTGATGTATGACAGTGAGCACGATCTTGTCTATGTGATTACAGACAGTACGAGAGATCAGTTTTCTGCGGAAAGCGATCGCGTGATTTCCGTCAGGGAATTTGATGCCATTGCAGAATACACATATCTTGGCAGTTCCTTTTGGACAGCATATAACGGTGAGCTAAATGACGAGACCTTTGAAAGCGAGGATGCGTATGCAATCGTGCGCATAAACTGAACGAGGCACCAACAGGAGTAAGCATACAATCCAGGAAAAAGCGGGAAAACAAGGCTGATCAGCGTAAAAACTCCGGACAAAAAAGAGAAAAAAATGGCGGAAGTTTGTCCGAAGTTATGTCAGAGAAGAATTTGAAAAAGATTACACCCATTGTTCGCGTTTTGGAAGAGAAGGGATGTATCACGCCAAGGGAAGCAGAGCAGGCTACTGGAAGATCAACAAGAACGGTCTTACGTTATCTGACGATGCTTGTGGATAACAGTATTGTTTATAGGGAAGGAGAGACAAACCAAAGCATATACAGATTGCATAGATTGAAAAACTATCGGAAAACAGCGGGAAAAAACAATCAGAAACAGAAAGAGACTCGTACATGATCACAGCGGAAATGCTTGCCGATACAAAGGAATTTTTTCACGTCGGAGTGGTTTCGGGGGCGCATGCCCTGAAGGGGGAGATGCGTGTCTTTCCCACGACCGATGACCCGGAGCGCTTTGTGAAGGGACTGACGCTTTATGCAAAGAAGGACGGCCCGCAGGGCGGAGGCAAAGGAGATGCCGGCAGGCCGGAGGGCGTGCGCTCCCGTGCATCCGGCGCGATCACGGAGCTGCATGTTACGCAGGCGCGCGCGGGCGGTAAGTTTGTCCTTGTGAAATGCAAAGAGGTGAACAGCGTGGAGGAGGCGGAGAAGCTGAAGGGCGCCGATCTCTTTGTCTCCCGCGAAGACGCGATCCCGCTGGAGGAGGGCGAATACTTCATCGCCGACCTGATCGGTCTTTCCATCGAAGATGAGGACGGCAGGGAGATCGGGACGCTCAAGGACGTGATCTCCGCACCGGCCAATGATGTCTATGTGATGCGGCATCACGAAAGGGACAAGGAGGTTCTCCTGCCCGCGATCAAACAATGTATCTTAAACGTGGATATGGAACGCCGCGTGATGACCGTCCATCTGCTGGACGGGCTGCTGGATCTGTAAGGGACACGGCCGCCTTCGTTACAGGCTTCCGCTTGCACGGAGGCTGTCCGCGGAGCCGTCGGATGCGCCGTGCAGGATCTCCCGGCTGATGCGCGCGGCCCCCTGTCCGTCGACGAGCAGGCGCTGCGCCTCGCTTCTTTTTTTTCTCAGGGAAACATCCGAAGACAGTTCCGTGACATGACGGGAAATGCTTTGCAGCGCCCCGGCGGCGTCACGGTAAAAGAGACCCGCGCAGGATGCGATGTCCTCTGCCTCGAGGGCGGAGAGAATCGGGTCCTGGTTGTCCGCGAGGGAAAAGGCCACGAAGGGCAGTCCCACCGCACACAGTTCATAGATCGTGGAGCCTGCGGCCGTGACGGCGAGATCGCAGTCGCACATGAGCGCCGCCATATCCTCCACCCGTTCATGCAGAATCAGCCTGTCGTCCTGCTTCGCGAGTTCGCGCAGTGTATCCATGTGCGGATTGTACGCACCGCAGACGATGTGAAAACGCGGATGACACAGCACGCCTGTTGATGTCAAAGAAGAGTGATCCGACGCCATCGATGGGGCGCCGGTATGCACGCCGGTCGCCCGCCCGGAGATAAGGTTTGCAGAAAGCGCGTGATAAATCTGCGTGGCCGCATTCAGCGGATCCGAGGCACCGCACAAGATCAGGATGTCCCGCACCTCGTCCCTGATGACGGCCCGACATTCTGTAAACTGTTCGCGCACCGGTGCATACCGCGAGCCGATGAGCAGCAGCGGCGGCCTGACCGCTGTGCCGCTTTCCGCATCTCTCGCGCCAGAAGGATACGCGTCCTGATAGGCACATCCCGACGCATGCAGATTGTAGTTGATGATGACGTCCGCAGGTCTTGCATGCGTCAGCGCATCCTCGATCAATACGACACGCGCATGCTCACGCAACGCACAGAGATACACATCCGTAGCGTGGTAACTATCCACAATGATTGTGTCAGGGACGTCGTCCATCGAGGCAGGCGGCTCAAGACACATTGAAACCAGTGCAGCCACCTCCGCCTCCATGTCGCGATAATCCGTCCCGAGCACCCGCGTCTCAAACCCCGCCTGCCGCGGCAGCCTGGCGCTCTCCTCATCCGCGCACACGAAGACGATATCCGCAGCGCCCAGCGCCTCCGCGATCGTCAGGCAGCGCATCATATGCCCGCCGCCGATCTGCGCGTTCGCATCCGCGCGGAAGAAGATGCGGCTCATGCGGAGTACCCGTCGATGTATTCTGCGGCCATCGGCGTGCCGGCGCGCAGGTTGCGGTTCACCGTTTTTCCGAGCAGATCGTCATAGTAACGCGTGTGCATGCCGTGCCCGGGACGCACACTCTTCAGATTGTCCGCCGTCAGCACGTCGCCGGCATTCATGTCGGCGGCGATATAGAGGGAGCGGGTCAGCCAGCGGCTGTCCTCCTGCTTTTTTGTGAGGTCATAAGTGGCGCGGCCGAGCGCCTTTTCCGCGTCCCGGACGGCCTGCACCATTTCCTTAAACTCCGCGGGCTCCATGGAGAAGGCGCTGTCCACGCCGCCGTCTTCGCGGGAAAGCGTCAGATGCTTTTCGATCACGCAGGCCCCCAGGGCGACCGAGGCCACCGGCACCGTGTGCCCCGGCGTGTGATCGGAGAGCCCGGCAAGACAGTCAAAGTCCTCCGCGAGCTGCGGGATGGTGCGGAGGTTCATGTCCTCATAGGGCGCGGGGTAGGCGGAGCAGCATTTCAAAAGAATGATCTGCTCATTGCCCGCGTCCCGGCAGGCCGCAACGGCCTCCGCAATCTCCTCCCGGTGCGCAATGCCGGTGGAAATAATCACCGGCTTTCCGGTTTTTGCCACCCTGCGGATCAGGGGGATGTCCGTGATTTCAAACGAGGCGATCTTGTAAGCCGGAACCCGCATGTCCTCCAGGAAATCCACGGCGGTAAAGTCAAAGGGAGAGGAGAAGCAGTCCATGCCGAGCTCCCGCGCGCGCAGGGCGAGCTGCGGCTGCCATTCCCAGGGCGTGGCCGCTTCGCGGTAGAGATCATGCAGGGTGCGCCCGTCCCAGAGAGAGCCGTAATCAATGCGGAAATCCGGCGTGTTGCAGTCCAGGGTGATCGTGTCCGCGGTATAGGTCTGCAGCTTGACCGCGTTCGCGCCGGCGGCCGCGGCCTCCTCGATGATGCGCATGGCGCGGTGGAGTTCGCCGTTGTGATTGCCGCTCATCTCGGCGATGATATAGACCGGCGCATCCGCGCCGATGTTGTTTTTGCCGATTCGGATGTTGTGATTCATGTGACTGCTTCCTTTGTGCCCGTGAAATCACCGGAGTGACACATTCCGGTATCCTCTGTGTTATATTGTCTTGCGGTATTCGATGTACGTGTCCTTTTCTTCCGCCGTGAAACCGCAGGCTTCCGGCATCCGCCGGGAGGGCAGATTGTCTTTTTTGACCTGCGCGACCAGGCTGTGCACGCTGCCGGCAAAGGTTGTTTTTATTTTTTCTTCCGTCAGCCGCAGAAGGGCAGCACCAAAGCCGCGCCCCCGGTACGCGGGATCGACGGAATAAGAAAGCTGCGCTTCGCTTCCTTCCGTTTCGACACGCATCGTTCCCGCCGGAACGCCGTCGCAAAGCAGGATCCAGATCCCCGGTCGCGGCAGACGCTGTTCCAGCCAGGCAAGATGTGATTCGTAAGAAAAATCCTCCGCGTGAAAAGAGGCGGCACGTGTCGCAGGCTCCATGCGCCAGGCATACAAGAGCGAAGCATCCGTCATGGCGGCTTCACGCAATGTCAGCCGCGGTGCATCCGCCTGCTGTGCGCCGTGCCGTGCGGGCTCTGCCTCATCCGCCGGCTGTGCGCCGTGCCGTGCTGGCCTTGCCTCATCCGCAGACGCTCCCCCGCCCGTAGCCGAAACGCCCGGTCCGGCAACAGAAGCGCCTCCCTCCGCCTCCCGCAGCAGACGGAATTTCATCTCCGCGATCTCCCAGTCCTCTTCCGTGTCGATGTCCTGTACCTTTGTTTCGGGCAGCTCCAGCGGCAAAATCTTCCCCTGCAGGAAGCTCCCGTATTTACGCAGGCTCTCCGGACGGAAAAAATAGAACTGCCCCGCGTCGTGAAAGTGCGGTGTCAGATCCTGTGAACGCGTATCGCGGTACTCCGGATGCGCCATGACGAGCAGCCCGTCCTCCTCCACAAAGGCGCGCTGCACGGGATAGGAAAAACGCACGACGGGAATCAAAGAGTCCGCGTCGCTTTTCGCAAAACGCTCATATGCATCACGCAGCACCCCGGCCTTCACAAAGGGTGCGGTGGGATAGAGGCAGCAGACGAGATCAAAACGTTCCCCCTGCGCTTCGTACTGCGCAAGCACTTCCTGCATCACATCCGCCGTCGTCGCAAAATCATCCGCCGTGTCCGCGCTGCGCAGAAAGGGGACCGCCGCGCCGCAGCGCTTTGCGATCTCCGCGATCTCCTCATCATCCGTCGAAACCATGACCGTATCAAAAACGCCGCTTTCAAGCGCCGCCCCGACGGACCATGCGATCATGGGCTTTCCGCAGAAATCCCGGATGTTTTTGCGCGGGATCCGTTTGCTCCCCCCGCGCGCGGTGATGATGGCAAGTGTGTGCATGATATGCTCCCTGATGTGACGATATTACACCGCTAAATAAACGAAATACCGAACACGTAATTACGTATTATAATGGTCGAAATTCCGGCACCCTGCCCCGGAACACGCAATACTCCGTAAAGCCGCAGCTTCTGGCGATCGCCCTTGCGCTGTCCAGGGCCTCGCCGACATGCGCCGCCTCATGCGCGTCCGTCCCGAAGGTGATGATCCTTCCGCCCAGTTCGCGGAAGCGCGCAAGGATTTCGCGGGAGGGATTCATTTCCTCCGCGCCGTATTTCCAGATCAGATTCGTGTTGCAGTCCAGCCCCTTGTCCTTTGCAACCAGAAGCCGCAGAATCTCATCGATCACCGCCGCATGGGAGGCGTGGTCATAGGCCGTGCGGCCGTCCCCGAAATAGCGGTTCACAAGATCGAGATGCCCCAGCACATCGTAATCCTCATAGCACTGCAGATTCTCCAGCGTCGCTGCAAGATACAGGGCCATGCCCTCGCGCTCCGCTTCGGTGCGCAGGACCTCCGCATCCGCGCCCGGAACGCGCGCGGCGGCACGCCGCTGCATCTCCTGCCAGTATTCCTTATGATAAGGGTCCTGTCCGTAGGCCAGATGCAGGGAGGCAATCACGAAATCAAAGGGATGCGCATGCACAAAGGCGCGGTTTGCCTCCGTGCAGTGTGTCTGCAGGCCGATCTCCGTGCCGAAGAGAAGCGAAATGCGCCCCGCGTATTCCGCCTGCAAAGACTGAAGCTCCGCAAGATAGGGCGGCACATCCAGATCAAAGGTGCCCGCGGGCTCATGCGTTGTCGGGAAATCAACATCCAGGTGCTCCGTAAAGGTCAGCGTATCCAGCCCCTTCTGCAGGGCCTCTTCGACCAGCGCCCGCATGGGCGCCTCGGAATCCCCCGAATGATGCGAATGTACGTGACAGTCAGCCGTAATCATCTGTAAAACCTCCGGCAACTATCATACCATAATTTGTTGCTTTTTGCCGAAAATCGCGCTACAATAGGATTTGCCGACGCGGTCATGCCCGCGGCGGCGCTTAGGTCGTACCACAGTGTTTCTACAATATAATTCACAGGAGGTTTTTCACATGGCAGACGTAAGAGTAGCAATCAACGGTTTCGGCAGAATCGGCAGACTGGCGTTTCGTCAGATGTTTGAGGCGGACGGTTATGAGATCGTCGCAATCAACGACCTGACTTCCCCCAAGATGCTGGCACATCTCTTAAAGTATGACTCGACGCAGGGTCGTTACGTGGATGTGGATCATGTCGGGGATATCACCGCGGATGATGATGCCGGCACGATCACCGTCAAGGGCAAGACGATCAAGATTTATAAGGAAGCCGATGCAAAGAACTGCCCCTGGGGTGAGCTCAAGGTGGACGTCGTTCTGGAGTGCACGGGCTTCTACACCTCCAAGGAAAAATCGCAGGCGCACATCGACGCCGGCGCGCGCAAGGTTGTTATCTCCGCACCTGCGGGCAATGACCTGCCGACGATTGTTTACAACGTCAACCATGAGACCTTAAAGCCGGAAGACACGATCATCTCCGCCGCGAGCTGCACGACGAACTGCCTCGCGCCGATGACCAAGGCGCTGAATGACTTTGCGCCGATCGAATCCGGCATTATGTGCACGGTGCACGCCTACACCGGTGACCAGATGGTCCTGGACGGCCCGCAGCGCAAGGGTGATCTGCGCAGGTCCCGCGCGGCCGCGCTGAACATCGTTCCGAACTCCACCGGCGCCGCCAAGGCGATCGGCCTGGTCATCCCGGAGCTGTCCGGCAAGCTGATCGGTGCCGCACAGCGCGTGCCGACGGCCACCGGCTCCACGACCCTCCTCTTTGCGGTCGTCAACAAGAGCGTCACCAAGGAAGAGATCAATGCGGCCATGAAGAAGGCTTCCGATCCGGAGACCTTCGGCTACAACGAAGATGAGATCGTTTCCTCCGATGTCATCGGCATGACCTACGGCTCGCTCTTCGATGCCACGCAGACGATGGTCACGCCCGCGGGCGACGGCAAGACCCTGGTCGAGGTCGTCAGCTGGTATGACAACGAAAACTCCTACACCAGCCAGATGGTCAGGACGATCAAATACTTCTCGGAACTGAAATAAGGGTTGACACAAGGCCCGGCCCAAAGGGCCGGGCCTTCTTTTTTGGAGGACAGGATATGGGTTTGAACAAAAAAAGCATTGATGATATCAACGTCAAGGGACGCCGCGTGCTGCTGCGCTGTGATTTCAACGTGCCGCTGAAGGGCGGGGAGATCACGGACGAAACGCGCATCGTCGCGGCACTGCCGACAATCGAAAAGCTGATGAAGGACGGCGGCAAGGTGATCCTTTGCTCGCACTTAGGCAAGGTCAAGAACGGCCCGAACGAGGGAGAGTCCCTTGCACCGGTCGCGAAGCGCCTTTCCGAAAAGCTCGGAAAGGAAGTGAAGTTCGTCGCGATCGACACCGTGACGGGTCCGGAGGCCACGGCGGCCGTGGACGCGATGGGAGAGGGCGACGTGATCCTTCTGCAGAACACGCGCTCCCGTCCGGAGGAGACGAAAAACGGCGAGGCCTTCTCCAGGGAGCTTGCGGAACTCTGTGATGATTATGTCTGTGATGCCTTCGGCTCCTCGCACCGTGCGCACTGCTCCGTGGAGGGTGTGACAAAGTTTGTCCGCGAAAAAGGCGGCGCCTGCGCGGTCGGCTATCTGATGCAGAAGGAGATTGATTTCCTGGGCAACGCGGTGGAAAACCCGGTGCGTCCCTTTGTCGCCATCTTAGGCGGCGCGAAGGTGGCGGACAAGCTCAACGTCATCAGCAACCTGCTGGAGAAATGCGATACGCTCATCATCGGCGGCGGCATGGCCTACACCTTCTTAAAGGCGCAGGGTCATGAGGTCGGACAGTCCCTCGTGGATGACACGAAGATTGATTACTGTAAGGAAATGATCGAAAAGGCGGAAAAGAACGACAAGAAGCTGCTGCTCCCGGTCGATACCGTGATCGCGAAATCCTTCCCGGATCCGATCGATAACCCGTCGATCGAGGTGCAGACGGTGGACGCCACGGCCATTCCCGCGGACATGCAGGGCCTGGACATCGGCGAAAAAACGCGCACGCTTTACGCGGATGCGGCAAAGAACGCAAAGACCGTCGTCTGGAACGGACCGATGGGCGTCTTCGAGAATCCGGTGCTGGCGGCAGGCACGAAGGCCGTCGCGCAGGCGCTGGCGGATACGGATGCCACGACCATCATCGGCGGCGGCGACAGCGCTGCGGCCGTCAACCAGATGGGCTTCGCGGACAAGATGAGCCACATTTCCACCGGCGGCGGCGCTTCGCTGGAATTCCTCGAAGGCAAGGAGCTCCCGGGCGTTGTGGCGGCGGATGATCGATAACAGGAGGTAAAACAATGTCAAGACGCAAAATTGTCGCAGGCAACTGGAAAATGAACATGACGCCCTCCGAGGCGGTCAAGCTGATCGAGACCTTAAAGCCGCTCGTGAAGAGCGATGCCGTGGACGTGGTGTTCTGCGTGCCGGCGATCGACATCATCCCCGCGGTGGAGGCCGTAAAGGGAACGAACATTGAGATCGGCGCGGAAAACATGTACTTTGAGGACAAGGGCGCCTTCACGGGAGAGATTTCCCCCGGCATGTTAAAGGAAGCGGGCGTGAAATACGTGATCATCGGCCACTCCGAGCGCAGGGAATACTTTGCGGAGACGGATGAGACGGTCAACAAAAAAGTCCTGAAGGCCTTTGAGACCGGCATCACCCCGATCGTCTGCTGCGGCGAGACCCTGACGCAGCGCGAGCAGGGCATCACGATCGACTGGGTCCGCAAGCAGATCAAGATCGCCTTCCTGAACGTGACGGCGGAGCAGGCGAAGACGGCGGTGATCGCCTACGAACCGATCTGGGCGATCGGCACCGGCAAGACGGCCACGTCCGATCAGGCGGAGGAGGTCTGCAAGGCCATCCGCGATCTCATCCGTGAGATTTATGACGACGCCACTGCCGAGGCCATCCGCGTTCAGTACGGCGGCTCGGTCAATGCCGGCAACGCGGCGGAGCTCTTCGCAAAGCCTGACATCGACGGCGGGCTTGTCGGGGGTGCGAGCCTGAAGGAAGAGTTTGGGAAGATTGTGAACTATTAAGTAGACATGATACCGCCTGCCTGCGTGACCGATGATTCCGTCTCGCTCTGATTTCGCCAAACACTCCGCCGAGCCTGTAGTCTCGGCTCCGTGGCGAACAAGACGCTCCCCGGAATCCATGCGGTCACGCGGCGCGGCGGAAAAACGCGTGTTATTTAATATTATTCTTCTTGACATGCTTGCCAGTCTTGTGGTAGACTGTACGTTGCTTTATTGCGCGCAGGCTATTTTACACCCTGAAAGGGAATTCTACTATCTTTCCTATAATTACTGATCAAACGGAGTGATGATATTTCATGTACCGACGCTTGGTTTTATATCGTCGATTACCTTTTGTGCGACGCACGTAAACGCATGCTTTTTGTGCGGGTTTTTTTAATGCATTGGCTTTTTTTAAGGAGAAGGACCACATGGAAAAACACAGAATTCATCCCGTAGCTGCCGGCAATGACATCCGCATGACCTTCCAGAGACAGAAGGAAGTGCAGGAGATGCCGAATCTGGTCGAAGTCCAGAAAAACTCCTATCAGTGGTTTTTACAGGAAGGGCTCAAGGAGGCGTTTGACGACATCTCCCCGATCGAGGATTACGGCGGCAAGCTCTCCATGGAGTTCGTGGATTTCAAGCTGTGCGAGGACGAGATCAAGTACTCGATCGCCCGGTGCAAGGAGCGGGACGGCACCTATGCCGCGCCGCTGAAGGTGAAGGTCCGCCTTCATAATAAAGAGCGTGACGAGATCACGGAGCATGAGATCTTCATGGGGGATCTGCCCCTGATGACGGACACCGGCACCTTCGTGATCAACGGTGCGGAGCGTGTCGTTGTCTCGCAGCTCGTGCGTTCCCCGGGCGTTTATTATGAAAAGAAGCAGGACAAATTCGGTAAGATGCTGGTCACCTGTCAGGTAATCCCCAACCGCGGCGCCTGGCTGGAGTATGAGACGGATTCCAACGACGTGTTTTATGCCCGTGTGGACCGCGCGAGAAAGCTTCCGGTGACGGTGCTGATCCGCACCATGGGTCTGCCGACAAACGATGACATCAATGCCTTTTTCGGGGATGAGCCGAAGCTCATCGAGACGATGAAAAAGGATACCTCGACCAACTACGAAACCGGTCTGCTTGCCTTATATGAAAAGATGCGTCCCGGCGAGCCCAGCTCCGTCGAAAGCGCGGAGTCGCTTCTGCGGTCCATGTTCTTTGACCCCAAGCGCTATGACCTTGCGCGCGTGGGCCGTTATAAGTTCAACAAGAAGCTGCATTTCAAAAACCGTGTCGCCGGAAGGGTGCTGACGGAGGATGTGGTGGATGTCTCGACCGGTGAGATCATCGCGAAGGCCGGAGACAAGGCGGACCGCGAGCTTGCCGAAAAGATCCAGAACGCGGCCATCCCCTACGTCACCGTGCAGGCGGAGGAACGCAATGTCCGCGTGATTTCCAACATGATGGTGGACATCACGCATTATGTGGACTGCAATCCCAGACAGCTGGGGATTACGGACCTGGTATATTACCCGAAGCTTAAGGAGATCCTCGACGCGTATCAGGCAGGGGAGTACGAGGGAGACCTGGCGCAGGTCATCAAGCAGAACGCGCAGGAGCTCGTGCCCAAGCACATCACGCGGGAGGACATTCTCGCGACGGTCAACTACAACCTGACCGTCGAATACGGCGTCGGCCATGAGGACGACATCGATCACCTCGGAAACCGCAGAATCCGCTGCGTCGGGGAACTGCTGCAGAACCAGTACCGCATCGGTCTTTCGCGTCTGGAGCGCGTGGTGCGCGAGCGCATGACGATGCATGACGCGGAGGATGTTTCCGCCCAGACCCTGATCAACATCAAGCCGGTACAGGCGGCGGTCAAGGAGTTCTTCGGAAGCTCCCAGCTGTCGCAGTTCATGGACCAGAACAACCCGCTGGGCGAGCTCACGCACAAGCGCCGTCTTTCGGCACTCGGCCCCGGCGGTCTTTCCAGGGACCGCGCCGGTTTCGAGGTGCGTGACGTTCACTACACGCATTACGGCCGCATGTGCCCGATCGAGACGCCCGAAGGTCCGAACATCGGTCTGATCAACTCCCTCGCGTCCTATGCGCGCGTCAATGAGTACGGATTTGTCGAGGCGCCGTACCGCAAGGTGGACCTTTCCAACCCGGACAATCCGCGCGTGACGGATGAGGTGGATTACCTGACCGCGGATGAGGAAGACCATTACCATGTCGCACAGGCGAACACGCCGCTGGATGCCAAGGGGCATTTCCTGCGCAACACCGCATCCGGCCGTTACATGGAGGAGACCAGCGAATATCCCAAGCAGATGTTTGAATACATGGACGTCTCGCCGAAGATGGTGTTTTCGGTTGCGACGGCGCTGATTCCCTTCCTGGAGAATGATGACGCGAACCGCGCGCTGATGGGCTCCAACATGCAGCGCCAGGCGGTACCGCTTTTGAAGACGGAGGCACCCGTGGTCGGCACCGGCGTGGAGTCGAAGGCCGCGATTGACTCCGGTGTCTGCGTGGTGGCCGAAAAGGATGCCACGGTGGAATACGTGGATTCACAGGTCATCAAGGTGAAAAACGATGAGGGCGGAAAACAGGAATACAACCTGCTCAAATTCCAGCGCTCGAACCAGTCCAACTGCTACAACCAGCGCCCGACGGTCTCCAAGGGGGATCATATCACGGCGGGACAGGTGATCGCGGACGGCGCCTCCACCTCAAGGGGAGAGCTCGCGCTCGGAAAGAACCCGCTGATCGGCTTCATGACCTGGGAAGGTTATAACTACGAGGACGCGGTGCTGCTTTCGGAGCGCCTCGTCAGGGACGACGTGTTCACCTCCATCCATATCGAAGAGTATGAGTCCGAAGCGCGTGAGACCAAGCTCGGGCCGGAGGAAATCACGAGAGACGTCCCCGGTGTCGGTGACGAGAAGTTAAAGGATCTGGACGAAGACGGTATCGTCCGTATCGGCGCGGAGGTGCGTGCGGGTGATTACCTGGTCGGCAAGGTGACGCCGAAGGGCGAAACGGAGCTGAATGCGGAGGAACGCCTGCTGCGCGCGATCTTCGGCGAGAAGGCGCGTGAGGTCAGGGATACCTCCCTGAAGGTGCCGCACGGCGAATACGGCATCGTTGTGGATGTCAAGAGCTTCACCAGGGAGAACGGCGATGAGCTGAAGCCCGGCATCAAGAAGGCCGTGCGCATTTACATCGCGCAGAAGCGCAAGATCTCCGTCGGTGACAAGATGGCGGGACGCCACGGGAACAAGGGTGTCGTCAGCCGCATCCTGCCGATCGAGGATATGCCGTATCTGCCGAACGGAAGGCCTTTGGATATCGTGCTGAATCCCCTGGGCGTGCCGAGCCGTATGAACATCGGACAGGTCCTGGAGATCCATCTTTCGCTTGCGGCCAAGGCCCTCGGCTTCAACGTGGCAACGCCGATTTTCGACGGCGCCAATGAGGATGACATCCAGGATACGCTGACGCTGGCCAATGATTATGTCAATCTCGAATGGAAGGAATTCGAAAAGAAATACAAGAGCATCCTTGTTCCGGAGATTCTGGAATACCTGGAATCCCATCAGGACAACCGGGAGCTCTGGAAGGGCGTGCCGATCACGCCGGACGGCAAGGTCCAGCTCAGGGACGGCCGCACGGGAGAGTTCTTTGACGCGCCCACAACGATCGGCTTCATGCATTACTTAAAGCTGCATCACCTGGTGGATGACAAGATCCACGCACGCTCTACGGGACCGTACTCGCTCGTCACGCAGCAGCCGCTGGGCGGCAAGGCGCAGTTCGGCGGACAGCGCTTCGGCGAAATGGAGGTCTGGGCCCTGGAAGCCTACGGCGCGGCTTACACGCTGCAGGAGATTCTGACCATGAAGTCCGATGACGTGGTGGGACGTGTCAAGACCTACGAGGCGATCATCAAGGGCGACAACATCCCGGAGCCGGGCGTGCCGGAATCCTTCAAGGTGCTCTTAAAGGAGCTGCAGTCGCTGGGACTGGATGTGCGCGTGCTCAACGAGGATCACTCCGAGGTGGAAATCATGGAATCCGTGGATTACACCGAGAGCGAATACCGCTATGAGCTTGAGGGTGACATGCGCAGGGATTACAGCAAGGAATCCTTTGCGGCAAGAGGATTTACGAAGCAACGGTTTGATGATTCGGGCGAGCTCGTCAACGATGAGGAAGACGACCTTCTGTTGGTAGCGGACGACGATGATGTCTTGGATGAGGAGGAATAAGCGGTTATGTCAGATTCTACGATGAACAAAGCAATCAACTCCGCGACGACCGGACGCTCCGGCAGGAGCGCGACATACCAGCCGATGACATTCGACGCCATCCGGATCGGACTGGCGTCCCCGGATAAGATCAGAAGCTGGTCGCGCGGCGAGGTCACGCGCCCGGAAACCATCAACTACCGCACCCTGAAGCCGGAAAAGGACGGCCTGTTCTGTGAAAAGATCTTCGGGCCCACCAAGGACTGGGAGTGCAACTGCGGTAAGTACAAGAAGATCCGCTACAAGGGCGTGGTCTGCGACCGCTGCGGCGTTGAGGTGACAAAGGCGAGCGTCCGCCGTGAGCGCATGGGACATATCGAGCTGGCGGCGCCGGTTTCCCACATCTGGTATTTCAAGGGAATCCCGTCCCGCATCGGACAGCTTCTTGACTTAAAGCCCAAGCAGCTGGAAAACGTGCTGTATTTCGCCTCCTATATCGTGCTGGATCCGGGCAACACGGGTGACGTGCCGGATGCGCCGAAGCTGACCTATAAGAAGGTGCTGTCCGAGGCGGAGTACCAGAAGGCCTATGAGGCCTACGGACTGAAGTTCCGCGTGGGCATGGGTGCCGAAGCCATCAAAGAACTTCTGCAGGCGATTGACCTGGAGGAATTATACAAGGAACTGCGCGAGGATATGGAGAACGCCTCCGGCCAGAAGCGCACGGCCATCATCAAGCGCCTGGAGGTGGTGGAGCACTTCCGCGAATCGGGCAATGACCCGACCTGGATGATCATGGACTGCATCCCCGTGATTCCGCCGGATATCCGTCCGATGGTACAGCTGGACGGCGGCCGCTTCGCGACGAGTGACTTAAATGATCTTTACAGACGTATCATCAACCGCAACAACCGTCTGAAGAGACTGCTGGAGCTCGGCGCCCCGGACATCATCGTGCGCAACGAAAAGCGCATGCTGCAGGAGGCGGTGGACTCCCTGATCGATAACGGCAGAAGGGGACGCCCGGTGACAGGCCCCGGCAACCGCGCCTTAAAGAGCCTTTCCGACATGCTGAAGGGAAAGAGCGGACGCTTCCGCCAGAACCTGCTCGGCAAGCGTGTGGACTACTCCGGCCGTTCCGTTATCGTTGTCGGTCCCGAGCTCAAGATTTACCAGTGCGGTTTGCCCAAGGAAATGGCGATCGAACTGTTCAAGCCCTTCGTCATGAAGGAGCTGGTGTTCCGCGGGATTTCGCAGAACATCAAAAACGCGAAAAAGAAAGTGGAAGACCTGCGTCCGGAGGTCTGGGACGTTCTGGAAGACGTCATCAAGGAGCATCCGGTCATGCTGAACCGTGCGCCCACGCTGCACAGACTCGGCATCCAGGCCTTTGAACCCATCCTCGTCGAAGGTAAGGCGATCAAGCTGCATCCGCTCGCCTGTACGCCCTTCAACGCGGACTTTGACGGAGACCAGATGGCGGTGCATCTGCCGCTCTCCGTGGAAGCGCAGGCGGAATGCCGCTTCCTCATGCTGTCGCCGAACAACCTTTTGAAGCCCTCCGACGGCGGCCCGGTGACGGTGCCGACGCAGGACATGGTGCTGGGGATTTATTATCTGACCCAGCTGCGCGAGGGCGGCAAGGGCGAAGGTCATTATTTTAAGGGCGTGGACGAAGCCATCCTCGCCTATGAGAACGGTGACCTGGCGCTGCAGTCGAAGATCCATGTGCGCGTGTCAAAGGAAATGCCCGACGGCAAAATCAAGCGCGGCGTGATCGAGACCACGCTCGGACGCTGCCTCTTCAACGAGGTGCTGCCGCAGGATCTGGGCTTTGTGGACCGCGCCAAGGACGGCAACGAACTGAAGCCGGAAATCGACTTCATGGTCACGAGCAAGCTCTTAAAGCAGATCATCGAGCGTCTGATCAACGTGCACGGAACCTTCGGCACGGCGGAGGTGCTGGATGACATCAAGAGCATCGGCTATCATTATTCCACGATTGCCGCCATGACCGTTTCGATCTCGGACATGACGGTGCCTGCGGAAAAGAAGCAGCTGCTGGATGAGGCGCAGGAAACGGTTGACAGAATCGCCGAAAACTTCCGCCGCGGTATGAGCAATGAAGAAGAGCGTTACCGCGCGGTTATCGAAACCTGGACGGAGACGGACAAGAAGCTGACCGACGTGCTGCTGAAGGGTCTGGACAAGTACAACAACATCTACATGATGGCGGACTCCGGCGCCCGCGGATCGAACCAGCAGATCAAGCAGCTGGCCGGTATGCGCGGCCTGATGGCGGATACAATGGGCAAGACGATCGAACTGCCGATCAAGTCCAACTTCCGCGAAGGCCTGGACGTTCTGGAATACTTCATCTCCGCGCACGGCGCGAGAAAGGGTCTGTCCGATACGGCGCTTCGTACGGCGGACTCCGGATACCTGACACGCCGCATGGTGGACGTTTCGCAGGAGCTCATCATCCGTGAGATTGACTGCAGCTCGGACAAGGAGGATGTGCCCGGCATGGATGTCCGCGCGTTCATGAACGGACGCGAGGTCATCGAGCCCCTGCGTGACCGCATTGTCGGACGCTTTGCCGCGGAGGATATCATCGACAAGGACGGCGATGTTATTGTAAAGAAAAACCACATGATTACGCCCTTCCGCGCGGACCGGATCGTTAATGACCGTTCCGTGGAACAGAAGGATCTGAACGGGGAAACCGTTCTGGTGCCGGATCCGCAGGCGCGGGTCCACATCCGCACGATCTTAACCTGCCGCTCCCGCGTGGGAATCTGCGCGCGCTGCTACGGCGCCAACATGGCGACCGGCGAACCGGTGCAGGTCGGCGAGGCGGTCGGCATCATCGCCGCGCAGTCGATCGGTGAGCCCGGCACGCAGCTGACGATGCGTACCTTCCATACCGGCGGTGTGGCAGGCGGCGATATCACACAGGGTCTTCCCCGTGTCGAGGAGCTGTTTGAGGCGCGCAAGCCGAAGGGTCTTGCCATCATTTCGGAGATCGCGGGCGAGGTGACGATCAACGACACCAAGAAAAAGCGCGAGGTGATCGTGACGAATGCGGAGGCGGGAGATTCCAGAACCTACCCGATCCCCTACGGCTCCCGCATCAAGGTGGCGGACGGCGATGTTGTGGAGGTCGGTGACGAGCTGACCGACGGCAGCATCAACCCGCACGAGCTGCTGAATGTCAAGGATGTCCGCGCCGCGCAGGATTATCTGCTGCGCGAGGTGCAGCGCCAGTATCACCAGCAGGGCGTGGATATCTGTGATAAACACATCGAGGTGATCGTCCGGCAGATGTTGAAGAAGCAGCGCGTGGAGGAGAGCGGTGATTCGCCCTTCCTGCCGGGAACCCTGGTTGACATCCTGGATTTCGAGGATGTGAACGAACGCCTCATCGCGGAGGGCAAAGAGCCCGCAACCGGCAAGCGCGTGATCCTCGGTATCACCAAGGCCGCACTGGCGACAAACTCCTTCCTGTCCGCTGCCTCCTTCCAGGAGACGACAAAGGTCCTGACAGAGGCAGCGATCAAGGGCAAGGTGGATCCGCTGATCGGCTTAAAGGAGAACGTCATCATCGGTAAGCTGATCCCCGCCGGTACCGGCATGAAGCGTTACCGCGCCACGGAGATCAACACCGACATGAACTTCCGCGATCCGGAGCGCCTGATCTTAAAGCACCCGCCCGTCGAGGAGCCCGAGGAGACCTACGAGGAAATCGATGAGGACGAGGAATACGAAGAAGAGGACGGTGCCGCCGGAGAGGACGGCGTCGAGGAAGAGGAATACGAAGAGGACGATGCGGAATACGAGGAAGAGGAAGCATGAAAACCGCTTGACAAGCGATCTGCGTATCCGTATAATATTTGATGCTGCTTAAAAGGAGCATCTGGTCATTTACGAAGGAGAACCAAGCAATGCCTACATTTAACCAACTGGTCAGAAAAGAGCGCCAGAGCTCGGTGAAGAAATCGACGGCACCGGCACTGCAGAAGGGATTCAACTCCCTGCGCAAGCGGACAACGGCATCGGCCTCCCCGCAGAAGCGCGGTGTGTGCACGGCTGTAAAAACCGCCACGCCGAAGAAGCCGAATTCCGCGCTGCGCAAGATCGCCCGTGTGCGTCTGTCGAACGGCATCGAGGTGACGAGCTACATCCCGGGCGAAGGCCACAACTTACAGGAGCACAGCGTGGTGCTGATCCGCGGCGGCCGTGTGAAGGACCTGCCCGGTACGCGTTACCACATCATCCGCGGAACGCTGGACACCGCCGGTGTCGCGAACCGCAAGCAGGCGCGCAGTAAATATGGTGCAAAGCGTCCTAAAAAATAGGCAGTTCTAACAACTTCATATATTCTCTAATTACGCACACACATGCCATCTCGTATGGTATGAGTACCTGAGAATCACTAGAAACTACTTACCAGTTTCGCCCGACGCGAGTGATGCCGGTTTTATGCGACGGATGCACGATCAGATGCGAGGAAGAGGAGGGAGGTGTAGCAGCGCTACATTGACCGACGATGACGAAGCAGCTGTTTGTGCAGACGAGCAGAAAACGGTATAAATGAGCGGGAGGGTGAAACAAAACGCAAGGAGGGAAGAAAGTCGTGCCAAGAAAAGGTCATATTGCCAAAAGAGAGGTCTTAGCGGATCCGCTCTATCAGAACCAGATCGTAACAAAACTCATCAACGGTGTCATGCTCGACGGCAAGAAGGGCGTCGCGCAGCGCATTGTCTACGGCGCCTTTGCGAAGTCCGAGGAGAAGCTCGGCAAGCCCGCGCTGGAGATTTTTGAGCAGGCGCTCAACAACATCATGCCGGCCCTGGAGGTCAAGGCGAGACGTATCGGCGGCGCCACCTATCAGGTGCCGATCGAGGTGCGCCCGGACCGCAGGCAGGCACTGGCCCTGCGCTGGATGGTCACCTTTTCCCGCAAGCGCGGCGAAAAGACGATGATCGACCGCCTGGCGGGAGAGATCATGGACGCGTACAACAACACCGGCGCATCCGTGAAGAGAAAAGAAGATATGCATAAGATGGCAGAGGCGAATAAGGCCTTCAGTCACTACCGGTTCTAAGGTGACGATCGAGGAGAAGAAGGAGAAGAGACGTGGCTACGAGAGAATATCCCCTGGAAAGGACGCGTAACATTGGCATCATTGCCCATATCGATGCGGGCAAGACGACGCTGACCGAGCGTATCCTTTATTACACGGGCATCAACTACAAGATCGGCGACACCCATGACGGTACCGCCACGATGGACTGGATGGAGCAGGAGCAGGAGCGCGGCATCACGATCACATCCGCCGCCACGACCTGCCACTGGACCGTTCATGAAAACAACAAGCCGAAGGAAGGCGCGGAGGAACACCGCATCAACATCATCGACACACCGGGACACGTGGACTTCACCGTGGAGGTGGAGCGTTCCCTGCGCGTCCTGGACGGTGCGGTCGGCGTCTTTGATGCCAAGAACGGTGTGGAGCCGCAGTCCGAAAATGTCTGGCGTCAGGCGGACACCTACGGTGTGCCGCGCATCGCCTTCATCAACAAGATGGATATCGTCGGTGCGGATTTCTTCAAGGACGTGGACATGATCCGCGACCGCCTCGGCAAGAACCCCATCCCGATCAACATCCCGATCGGCGCGGAGGATAAGTACGAGGGCCTGATCGATCTGTTTGAGATGAAGGCATATTACTTCCGCGGCGAAAAGGGCGATGAGGTGGAGATCACGGACGTCCCCGCGGATCTGATGGACGAGGCGCAGATGCGTCATGACGAGATGGTGGAGAAGATCTGCGAACTGGATGACGCTTTGACGGAAAAATTCCTGGACGGCACGGAGCCGACGGTGGAAGAGCTGAAGGCCGCGCTGCGCAAGGGCTGCTGCGAATCCACGGCGGTGCCGGTCTGCAACGGAACGGCCTACCGCAACAAGGGTGTGCAGAAGCTCCTGGACGCGGTCGTGGAATTTTTACCCGCGCCGACGGACATCCCGGCCATCAAGGGCACGGACAAAAACGGCAATGAGGTGGAGCGTCACGCATCGGATGAGGAGCCCTTCTCCGCACTGGCCTTCAAGATCATGGCGGATCCCTTTGTCGGCAAGCTCGCGTTCTTCCGCGTGTATTCCGGCAAGTGCAAATCCGGTTCCTATATCCTGAACGCGACAAAGGACAAGAAGGAGCGCATCGGCCGCATCTTACAGATGCATGCAAATAAGAGAGCGGAGCTGGAGGAGGTCTTCTCCGGTGATATCGCCGCCGCGGTCGGCTTCAAGCTGACGACAACGGGCGACACGATCTGTGACGAACAGCATCCGGTCATCCTGGAATCCATGGAGTTCCCGGAGCCCGTTATTGAGCTGGCGATCGAGCCCAAGACGAAGGCCGGCCAGCAGAAGCTCGGCGAGGCGCTGGCGAAGCTCGCGGAGGAGGATCCGACCTTCCGTGCGCACACGAATGCCGAAACCGGCCAGACGATCATCGCCGGCATGGGCGAGCTGCACCTGGAAATCATCGTCGACCGTTTGCTTCGCGAATTCAAGGTCGAGGCGAATGTCGGCGCACCGCAGGTCGCTTATAAGGAAGCCTTCACCAAGGCTGTCGATGCGGAAGCGAAGTACGCGAGACAGTCCGGCGGCCGCGGTCAGTACGGTCACTGCAAGGTCCGCTTCGAGCCGATGGACGCGAACGGCGAAGAGCTTTACAAGTTCGAGTCGGAGATCGTGGGCGGTGCCATCCCGAAGGAATACATCAACCCGATCAACGAAGGGATCGAGGAGGCGATGAAAGCCGGTTCCCTCGGCGGCTTCCCGGTCGTGGGCATTCACGCGGTCGTTTACGACGGTTCCTATCACGAAGTGGACTCTTCGGAAATGGCCTTCCACATCGCGGGCTCCATGGCCTTCAAGGATGCCATGTCCAAGGCGGCGCCGCAGCTGCTTGAGCCCATCATGAAGGTGGAGGTCACGATGCCCGAAGAATACATGGGCGATGTCATCGGCGATATCAACTCCCGCCGCGGACGCGTCGAGGGCATGGATGATCTGGGCGGCGGCAAGATCGTGCGCGCATTCGTGCCGCTGGCGGAGATGTTCGGCTATGCGACAGACCTTCGTTCCCGCACACAGGGACGCGGCAATTACTCCATGTTCTTCGAAAAGTATGAGCCGGTTCCGAAGAACGTGCAGGAGAAGGTGCTGAATGTAAAAAGTGCTTGAAATCAAGCGGATTATTTAGTAAAATAGTAGCGTTCACGCGTAAGCGCGATAAAAAAAAGAAATTTCAAAGTTGCAACTTTATATGCTGAAGGAGGAAATCAGAAATGGCAAAGGCGAAATTTGACAGAACCAAACCGCACTGCAACATTGGCACGATCGGGCACGTCGATCACGGTAAGACGACACTCACAGCCGCGATCACAACCGTCCTGCATGACAGGTCCGGATCCGGTGAGGCGGTTCCGTTCGATATGATCGATAAAGCGCCTGAAGAGAGAGAACGTGGCATCACGATTTCCACCGCGCACATCGAATACGAAACGGCCAACCGTCACTACGCACACGTGGACTGCCCGTGACACGCGG
>JAFSPF010000049.1 GCA_017443065.1 Lachnospiraceae bacterium | reverse complement strand
CCTTTCTCTGTGAATGGCGATGTGGTAACTCCATTGTACAGGAAAAAGGGGGTCATTGCTCTTTTTATATTTCAGAGTGGTGAATTCCCGATAAAATCAAGGTTTTGAACTAAAAACGTAACGAAAAACGTTACATTACCATGCCGAAAAAGGGCGCATGAAAATGATAAAAGGGATCAAAGACGAAGACCAGCCCGGCGGCAAAAGCAAACAGTGCAAGGGAAGCGGCGAAAAGCCGTTTCAGAAAGCGGGAAAAGATGCGGTTTTCTTCGTTCCGTACGTCCATGTTCCGTCCTAATAGCGAAAATACAAAAAGCTGCCGACGCCCGTAAAGGATAAGACCGACCAGACGAGCAGCACGCTTAAGAAGAGCACAAAGGGAAGCGAGGCAAAGCGGGTGGCGGAGGCATCGGTAATTCGCCGCCGCACGTTTTTTATATACAGGCAGACAATCGTTACCGCAAGGAGGAGGAGGGCGAGAAGCCATGCTGCGCCTTCTTCCCATGCGGGGTTGATGCGGGCAGACAGATTTGTAATAAGCCAGGATTCCGGCGTAACCGCAAGCGTCGGCAGCACCCGGATAAAGGCGCGGGAAAGCGGAACGGGCAGGAACAGGTGCCGGAGCAGTTCGAGTGCGGTGGCCACATCCGGCGCGCGGAAAAAGACAAAGGCAATGCTGACCCAGATAAAATGCAGGAGGCTGCGCAGCCGTGCAGGCAGGCGCAAAAAGGGCGCAAGGAGGGCTGTCCCCTTGCAGAGCGCCGAGAGGCATACGGGAAGTCCCGCGAGCGCCCCCCAGATCAGGTAGCCGACGGTCGAACCGTGCCAGAATCCGCTGACAAGAAAGACCAGCATCAGATTGCAGGCCGTACGCACACGCCCCTTCCGGTTTCCGCCGAGCGGAAGATACAGATAGCGCTGAAAAAAGCGCGAAAGCGTCATATGCCAGTGCCGCCAGAACCGGGCGGGGGAAGACTGTTGCAGGGGGGAATCAAAATTGACGGGAAGGGTGAAGCCGAGCATTTCGGAAACGCCGTCCGCCATGTCGCAGTAGCCGGAAAAGTCAAAGTAGAGCTGGGGCACGTACAAAAAGACGGCCACGGCGGCGGAGCACAGCTCCGTCCGGTACAGATAGGCATAACAGGTATCGACAAAGAGCCCGAGCGTATCCGCAAGCAGCATCTTTTTGGAAAGGCCGAGAATAAAGCGCGAAAGGCCTCTCGCAAGGGATTCCGCGCGGAAGGGACGCTTCGTCACGGCAGTAAACTGCGGGATGAGGTCCTCGCGGAGGGTGACGGGCCCCTGCGCGAGCGCGGGAAAAAAGAGCAGGAAGGAGAGGCTTGCCAGCGGGTCCTCCTTTGCGTCCCCGTCCTTTGCCAGATCGATCAGACAGGCGATATGGCGCAGGGTATAAAAGCCGAGCCCGACCGGAAGAAAGGTCCGCAGAGAGGGCGGAATCTTAAAAAGCAAGAGCAATGCCAGATTCAGCACGACACCCGTTGCCGCAAGGGCATAACGCTTTTTGTCGTCTGCGCGGAATGCCGCGGACTGCATGAGGCGGGAGAGCAGAAAGGTGAGAGCGGTGCAGGAAAAAAAGATCAGGAAGGGCCGGAGGCCGAAGGAGGCATAAAACAGAAGGGACATCAGGCATAAGAAGCTTAGCGCGGCACGCCCGAAGCCCTTTTTTAACAGCAGATACCATCCGGCAAGCAGGACCGGAAGGAAAATAAATACAAAGGAATAGGTCTGGAACATGACACCATTATACTACATATGAGGGAAGATTAGTGCCGCGATCCCCAGTAAAGAACAGCCAGCATTCCCGGGCCGGTATGGGAACCGATCACGGGACCGATCGTCGTCATCAGAATGTTCAGGTCCGGGAATTTCTCAAGGATCTGCTCCGCAAAGGCCTTCGCCTCTTCCTCGCAGTCGCCGTGCGCGACAAGGATATCATTGCCGTAGGAGCGGTCCAGGGATTCCTCCATATGCTTTAACTTGACCTGGATCGCCTGCTTTCTCCCGCGCGGCTTTCCGATGACCTCCAGCTTCCCTTCGTCATCCACGGTCAGGAGCGGCTTGATGTGCAGCATGGAGCCGATCGCCGCGGATGCCGCGGAGACCCTTCCGCCGTGCTTTAAGTGATCAAAGGTATCCACGGTAAAGTAGTGGCAAAGATGCAGACGGTGTTCGAGGATCCAGCCGGAAAGCGCATCCAGATCCATGCCCTCCGCCTGCTTTTTCAGGGCGCAGCGGAAGAGAAAGCCCATGCCGGCAGCGGCACAGAAGGGATCAATGCAGATGATTTTCCTGTCCGGATACTCTTCCTGTAACTGATCCCGCACAAAACAGGCGTTTTCGAAGGTGCCGGAGAGTCCGGAGGTAAGACCGAGATAGAGAATGTCCAGACCTTCTTCCAGCAGGGGACGGAAGGTGGCGAAGAAACGGTCCGGTACGATCTGCGAGGTGGAGGCGAACTGCCCTTCGCGCAGTTTCGCATAAAAGGTCTTCAGATTCAGGTTTCCGCCGGGGCCGTAAAGGTAACTCTCCTCTCCGACCATCACATCCATGGGGATGATGACGACCTCAGGTAAACCTTCATATAAATGGGGATCGAGATCCGCCGTTGCGTCCGTAACCAGCCGGTAGCTTGACATTGTTTTTCTCCGTTCCGAAAAGATGAAAGATACCAAAAGAATGCTACGATATATACTCCCGGCTGTCAAGAAGAGCGCGTATTCCGGCGGGAAATAAGCGTGATTATTTTCGCGCATGCTTTTCATTGTGAAGATTGTCAGTGCTTACCTGACAGGATATAATGAAGCAAAATGAGGAGGATACCGCATGAGGAACCGCCTGACAATAATGCTGTGTCTGATGACAGTATGGATGTTTTGCGCCTGCGGGAGCATGTCGCCCGCAGATGTCTCTTTGCAGACTGCGGATACTGCCGCACTTGTTCCTGCGGAAGAAAACCCGGGTACGGCGACCGGAACGGATGTGTCGAAGGCGTTGCAGCTTACGGAAGAAAACTTTGACTTTCGGCGCTATGCGGACGAGCATGCAGACATCAAGGCGGCCTACGGCTATGACCGGACGCTGTTGTTTCAGCATCTGCAAAACCACGGCATACTGGAGGGGAGAAGCTGGCATTCCACGGATCCGGCGGTGGAGGAAATCATCATGGGGTATGATGCCGCCGCAAAGGAGGAGCTCATCCGCGCCCTTGTCGGGGACGCACGGGAGGAAGGCGCAAAAGAGGAAAGTCTGATCCTGCCGGAGGTGACCGGTGCGGAAGCGCTTCGGGATGCGGAAATTGATTTTGTCCGATACGCCAAAGAGTACCCGGAGGCGGCGAAGGCCTGCGGCGAAAACGAAGAGGCGCTTGCCGCGTATTACTGGGAAAAGGGACTTTGTGCGGGACACCTTGTGCATTCCCGAAATGCCGCGAAGGAGGAAATCCTTGCCGGGGATGATGCGGTTGCAAGGGCGGAGCTGTTGAAGCTTTACCGGAATCCCTATGTTCTGGGCGGTGCGCCAAAGGAGTGGCAAAGAGAGGACTTTTCCGAAGAGGAGGAGAAAAGAATCTCGTCATTCTACGGCAAAACCCTTCTGACCGGAGACTCCATCATGCAGGGGTACCAGCGCGTCTGTGCGGCGGCACAGGATCCGTTTTTGCTTTCTTTTCAGTTTCTGGCCAGCCACGGATACACCCTGGAGCTGGCGCTCAAGGAGCACGGGGACGGATACCATCCGGTTTACCGCGGGGAGCGCATGGCCTTATGGGACTGCGTTCCGCTGATGGAGAGTGACACGCTCCTGTGCTTTCTGGGCGGCGGAGATCTGTCCGTGGGACGGACGGTGGAAGAAACGGCGCAGATGTATGAAACGCTGCTGAAAAAGATCGGGGCGGTTCAGCCGGATTTGCACATCATCCTGCTGAGCATGACCTATGTGTATGAGGGGGTTGACCGGGAGATCTTAAGCAGCGCCAGAATTGCCGCCACAAATGAGGTCTTATACCGGATGGCCGGGGAAAACGGCTGGGGCTTTATCGATGTTTCGTATGCCTTATCCGACGGGAAGGGAAACCTGACCCCGGAATATTCCCTGGATCAGCAGACCCATTATGTTCCGGAAGCCTATGCGGTCTGGACAAGATGTATCAAGTCCTATGCGCTCCGGGAGGCGGGCTGAACCGCGGTCCTCAGCGGGATGCGGCGGGGGGCTCTTTTCCTGCCTTGAATAACATCATCATTTCATTCGTCAGGGAATAATCATCCGGCTGGCCGTCAACCTCTTCGCGCTTCACCCAGACGGCCTCTTTTAATTCCGTTTCATCCATGCGGATCGTCGTATCTCCGTCCACGTCACAGAAGTAACCGGAAAGAAGATCGCCCGCGATCGCCCAGGGCTGGGATTTGTAGTAGCGGATGTTTTTGACCTTCAGCCCCACCTCCTCCATGACCTCCCTGCGGACGGTGTCCTCCAGCGTTTCGCCGATCTCATTATAACCCGCGACCAGCGCGTGATAGGAGTGGTAGCGGTTGGCGTAGCGTGTGAGCAAAATCTCGTTCCCGTTTGTGATGCCCACAATGACGGCCGGCGCGATCCGGGGGTAGATTCTTCTGCCGCAGGAAGGGCAGTCCAGGGCACGCTCGTTTTCCGCGGCAAAAGTCCTGTGGCCGCAGCTGCCGCAGAAACGGTTCTCGCCGTACCAGCGCATCAGGTGCAGCGCGGTATAAGCCGTATATACCAGGTGCCGTTCGCAGTGGTAGTCGCTGCGCAATGCGCGCGGGCGGATCAGGCGGTACGCATCGGGGAAGGAGGAACCCGCGGGCATCGCCGCAAGGAGATCCTCATACCAGAAGCCGTAACAGGAAAGCGTATCGATCCGGAAGAGGAACTGTCCTTTGGCGGGAACCGCCCCGTCTTCGGAAAAGAGGGCGGAGAGCTCCGAAAACAAGGGGAGATGCGCGTCCGGAAGCCCGTCATCCGCGCATGACGCAAGACGCATCAGAATCTCTTCCCCCGAGAAAACGATGATGATATCGCCCGGAAGCGCGTTTCGTTCCGGGCGATAGGTATTGTCAAAGGTATGCGGCGCGATGTCCTGGATCATGTGAGAACGGCTCCTTATTCATCCTTCGCAAAGGGCTTGCCGCTCGCGGCGGGAACGCGGGAGTTGCCCACAAAGAGAATGAGCGCAAGCAGTGTCACCACATAGGGAATCATGGAAACAAGGTTGGGCGAAATCACGTTACCGGAGCCGACCAGCGGCTTGATCCCGTTGCAGAGGCCGAAGATCAGACAGCCGATCAGCGCCCCCTGCGGATTGAATTTTCCGAAGATGACGGCGGCAATGGCGATAAAGCCCTGTCCGACAATGACGCTCGGGCGGAACTGCGAGACGGTCGAGAGCGTGACAAAGGCACCGCCCAGTCCCGCGAGGAATCCGGAGAGAATGACGCAGGTGTAGCGCACGCGGCGGACATTGATGCCGAGCGTGGCGCAGGCCTTCGGGTGTTCGCCGCAGGCTCTTAAGCGCATCCCGAAGCGCGTCCGGAAAAACACAAACCAGATCACAATCACCAGAAGAATGCTCAGATACGCGGCCGGGTAGGTTTCGATCACATTATAGCCAAAGGAACCCGGACGGAAGGTGCCGGAAAACATCTTGGGCAACTTGCTGTCGGGGTTTAAGGGCGGCGTGTCGGAGGAGTTGAAGAGTGCCTTGCTGATAAAGATGGCAAGTCCCGGCCCGATGAAGTTGATGGCGGTACCGGCGATCGTCTGGTCCGCGTTGAAACTGATGCAGGCTAAGGCATGCAGCGCGCCGAAGACCATACCGGCAACGCCGCCGAGCAGAAAGGCAATCCAGCCGTTGCCGATGTAATGCGCGCTGATCGCGCCGATAAAGGCGCCGATCGTCATCATCCCCTCGATGCCGATATTGACAACCCCGGAGCGTTCCGAAAAGCAGCTTCCGAGCGCCGCAAGAAGCAGGGGCGGCGTCGAAACCAGAACGGCATTGATCAAAAGGCCCGAAATCGTTACGAAACTCATGCGGCAGCCTCCTTTCTTTTGTGGAGAATATGGCGGAAGACATGGGAGATCGCGATGAAGAAGATGATGGTCCCCATGATGATGTTGACAACCTCATTCGGCACACCGATGGTGGTGAGCTTGGAGCCGCCGTATTTCATGGCCCCGTAAAACAGGCCGGAAAAGATGCAGCCGACGGGATGCGAGGAGGCGATCAGCGCGACCGTGATGCCCTGGAAGCCGAAGCCCTCCTGCCCCGCAAACTGCGAGATTCTGGCACCCGGCCCAAGGAGCTGCGCCGCGCCGCCAAGACCCGCAAGGGCGCCGGAGATCGACATGGAGATGATAAAAATACGGTTGGAGGAGATCCCGCCGTATTCGGCCGCGGTACGGGAGTGTCCGACGGCCCGCAGCTGGTAGCCGAGCGTCGTTTTCTTGATGATAAACCACACCAGAACGGCACATGCGATCGCCAGAAGAAAGCCCCAGTTGGTATCGGAGCAGATGGAGCGCAAAAACTGGGGCGCCCGCAGGCGCGCGGAGTCCAGCACGTTTTTGGTGGCTTCGCCGCCGCCCTCTTTATGAACGGCGGGGATATTCACCACATAGTTGCTCAGATAAAAGGCCAGCCAGTTAAACATAATATAGGACAGCACTTCGTTGATACCGCGCTTTACCTTGAGGAAGCCGACCATGGCGCTCCAGAGCATGCCGGCCGCGGCCGCGGCAAGCAGACATAAGGGCACATGAAGGATGGCGGGGAGATCCACGAAGATTCCGACGAGACAGGCCGCGAGGCTTCCCACGACAAACTGCCCTTCCGCACCGATGTTGAAGACGCCGGTCTTGAAGGAAAACGCGACGCTTAAGCCCGTGAAGATCAGGGGCGTGGCGTAAACGATGTCATACAGCACATAACGCAATTTGGAAAACACACCGGAGAAGAGCTTGGCATAGGCCTCGGCGGGGCTGATGCCGATAATGAGGAGCAGCACCGCACCGACAACAAAGCCGATGATAATGGAAAGGAAGGTATAAAAAGCGTTGGAGGAGGTGATTTTCTGCTTCATGCCGCACCTCCCGCCATCATCAGACCCAGCTTGTATTCATCCGCGTCCTCGCCCTTCACTTCCCCCACGATCTTTCCGTCAAAGATGACGTCAATACGGTCGGAGAGCGACATGATTTCATCCAGCTCAAAGCTGACGAGGAGAATCGCGCGCATCTTGTTGCGCTGCTGCACCAGATATTTATGGACAAATTCGATGGCGCCCACATCCAGTCCCCTTGTCGGGTTGAAGGCGATCAGCAGATCCTTGTCATTGGTAACCTCTCTTGCGATAATGACCTTTTGCTGGTTACCGCCGGAAAGCGTCCCCGCAGGGCGGTCTTCGCAGCCCGCGGGACGGATGTCGAAGTCCTCGATCTGTTCCGTGGCATTGGCGCGGATCGCCGCATTCTGCAGTACGCCCCCTTTGGAAAAGGGCGTCTTGGAGAAGTTCTGGAGGATCAGGTTTTCCGCGACCGTAAAGGGTAAGACCAGTCCGTGCTTCTGCCGGTCTTCGGGAATATTGGAAATTCCCTTTTCAAACAGTGCGCCGGGAGAAAGGTTGGTCACCGCTTCCCCGTTTAAAACGACCTCTCCGGCACTCGCCTTGTGCAGACCCGTCAAAATCCCCACAAGCTCCGACTGGCCGTTGCCGTCAACGCCCGCAAGACCCACAATTTCCCCCTGCTTCACATGCAGCGAAAGGCCCTTCAACACCTCGACGCCGCGATAATCCGACGTGTGCAGATCCTTCACCTGAAGGACCGTATCGCCGGTTTCCTGCTTTTGTTTTTCCACCGAGAAGGAAACCTCCCTGCCGACCATCATGCCGGCCAGATCATCCTCCGTCTTTTCGCCGACATGCACGGTATCGATGTACTTCCCCCTGCGGATGATGGTGCAGTTGTCCGCGGCCATCTTGATTTCCTTGAGCTTATGCGTGATCAGCAGGACGGATTTGCCGTCGGCCGTCAGATGCTTGATGATTTCCATCAGCTCCGTGATTTCCTGCGGTGTCAGGGAGGCCGACGGTTCGTCCAGAATCAGGATGTTTGCGCCGCGGTAAAGGACCTTTAAAATCTCCACGCGCTGCTGCATTCCGACGGAAATGTCTTCGATCCGGGCGTCCGGGTCCACCTTCAGATTATAGCGCTCGGACAGTGCAAGGATCTTCTGGCGCGCCTCCTTCAGATTGACGGAAAGGCCCTTCATCGGCTCCATGCCGAGGACAATGTTTTCCGTCACCGTAAAGGGCTGAACGAGCATAAAGTGCTGGTGCACCATGCCGATCCCGAGGTCAATGGCCTTCTGCGGATGATCGATCACGACCGTCTTCCCGTTGACTTCGATGGTGCCGGAGGTCGGCGGATACATGCCGTAGAGAACATTCATTAAGGTGGATTTACCCGCGCCGTTTTCGCCGAGGATCGCATGCACCTCGCCCTGGTGCAGCGTGAGGTTGATATGATCATTGGCCGTGAAATCACCGAATTTTTTGACGATGTCCGTCATGCGGATGACGACGGTGTTTGGATCCAGATGACTCAAAGAGATACCCCCAAAATGTCTTCTTTTGTGACAGGGCAGGGAATGTTCCCTGCCCTGTATGATGTTATATTAATGGATGGGAACCTGCGGCAACGTCTTATTCCGCAAGCTCATAGATGCCCGCGCCGTACTGGGCTTCAAAGCCGGCCTTGTCCTTCGGGACGGTGATGGTACCGGCGATGATGTCCGCCTTGACCTCCTCGATCTTCGTCAGCACTTCCTCCGGAAGATTGTCCGTTGTCGGTGCGATATCCACGCCGGTATCCGCGAGCGTGTAGGTAATGATGCCGCCGGGGAAATTGCCTTCCATGGCCTGCTTTGTGATATCATAGACCGAAGTGTCCACGCGCTTCATGGCGCTGGTGAGGATGGTTTCGGGTGCGATCGGGCTCTGGTCCTGATCCACGCCGATGGCCCAGATGCCTGCTTCACGGCAGGCCTCGATCATGCCGAGTCCCGTGCCGCCGGCCGCGTGATAGATAACATCCGCGCCGTCCGCGATCATCTGGTTGGCGAGAGACTTGCCCATGGCGGTGTCGCCGAAGGCGTTGGCATTGGCCTGCAGAACGCGCGCTTCCGGATTGGCATCCAGGACGCCCGCCACATAGCCGTAGCCGAATTCGTGCATCGTGTCGGAAGCCATGCCGAGGATGAAGCCGACGGTGTTGGATTCCGAGACCATGCCTGCCACATAGCCCACGAGATAGGAGCACTGGGACTGCTCAAACAGCAGGCAGGTAACGTTCGGAAGGTCTGCGTTTGCCGCATCGTCAACGATGGCGAACTTCTGATCCGGGTAGGCTTCCGCCTTTTCGCGGAGCGCATCCGAAAGCATGTAGCCGATGCAGATGATCAGATCATTTCCTTCGTCAATGGCCGTCTCGATGTTGGGACCGTAATCGGAGTCCTGCTTGGATTCGAGGTAGCTGGCCTGAATGCCGAGCTCCTCCGCCGCGCGCTGTGCGCCGGCCCATGCGGATTCGTTGAAGGAAGCGTCATTGATGCCGCCGATGTCCGTGATGATACAGACCTTGAATTCGGACGCGTCCGTGGGGGCTTCCGTCTCTGCCGTGGAGGCTTCCGCCGCCGCCGTCGAGGCTTCCGCCGCTGCCGTGGAGACCGCCTCCGCCGCTGCCGTTGTTGCTTCCGCCGCCGCGCTGGATGCGCCGCCGGAAGAAGAGCCGCCGCAGGCCGCCAGAGACACGACCATCATGGCAGCCGTGAGTGTTGCCAACAATCTCTTTTTCATACTTGCCCTCCTTTGAATTAAGAAATGAAAGAATGTACGTTTTTCCCCGAAGGGAAACTCCGTCCTTTATTATATCCGATGCAAAGAGGGTAAGGCAAGAAAAATCCGCGAGGAAAAAAAAGAGTGCTGATCACAAAAGAGGATTGCAATCCGTCGAAAAAAATGCGTTAATAAAATAAGGAAAGGGAGGCCATACACATGACGGAACTGCATGTACATCTGGACGGAAGCGTAAGACCGGGGACGGTGTATGAACTGGCAAGAAGGCAGGGGGTGGAGACGGGGATCACCGGTCTTTACCGGATGCCGAAAAAGGACGCGATCGATGCTTTGTCAAAGAAGATGACGGCACCCGCAAGCTGCCGGGACCTAAATGATTACCTCGAATGCTTCCGCCTGCCGCTTTCCGTCCTGCAGGAGGAGGACGCGATCGAACGCGTGGCCATGGAACTGGGGGAGGACCTTGTAAAGGACGGCGTGACAAAAGCGGAAATCCGCTTTGCCCCCTTATCCTTCTGCACAAAGCACCTCACACCGAAGGATGCGATCAGGGCCTGTGAGCGCGGCGTAAGAACCGCCATGCGGCAAAATCCGGATCTTACGCTTTCCCTCATCATCTGCTGCATGCGCGGACAGGAGGAGAGTCCCTTTGTCAAAAGCGACCGCGCGGATCTCAGCGGAAAAGAGGTGAATTTCCGCCTGCTGGATCTGGTGGCGGAATTGAAAAACGATGTGGTGAAGGCCGTCGATCTTGCCGGTGCGGAGGCGCTTTACCCGACGGAGCGGTATCTGCCGCTCTTTGCGCATGCCGCAAGGCTGGGCCTTCCCTTTACGATTCACGCAGGTGAAGCGGCGGGTGCTTCAAGCGTCCGGGCGGCCGTGGATGCGGGCACCACGCGCATCGGCCACGGGGTCCGCGTCATCGAAAACCGGCTGCTGGCGGAGCTGCTCGCGAAAAAGAAGATTACGCTCGAGTGCTGTCTGCTCTCCAATTTCCAGACGAATGTGTTTTCCCGCAGGGAAGACCATCCGATCCGGAGGCTCTTTGATCTCGGGGTGCGTGTGACGCTCAATACCGATAATCGTACGGTTTCGGGCACGAATATGCAAAAAGAAATCGAAACTGCGCAGCGCATGTTCGGCTTTACGGATGCGGAGATCCGCAGGATGCAGGAATATGCGGAGGAAGCGCTGTTTTAATCCCCGGAGGGCGCGGAGGTCCGGATTCCTTTCAGGTTTGGTTTTTCAAAACGGGTATCCTTACGCTGAAACAGTTTCCCTATATCATAGCACATATGATAAAATACAGCCATGCGCCGGACGTCAGGGGATACCTTTGAAAAAATCTATGAAGTGGTGCGCCGCATCCCGAAAGGATGTGTTGCGACTTACGGGCAGGTGGCGGCGCTGGCCGGAAATAAGCGCTGGGCGCGTGTCGTCGGATATGCGCTGCACGCCAATCCCGACGGGGACCTGACCCCCTGCTACCGTGTCGTCAACCGCGAGGGACGGGTCTCCAAAGCCTTTGTCTTCGGCGGGGAAAACAGACAGATCGCCCTGCTTCGCGCAGACGGCATCGAGGTGACGGACGGCGTGGTGGACCTTGCACGCTACCAGTGGAGAGAGGGGATGCATTATCTGGTTTCGCGATTGTGAAAACGCACAATGAAGCGAAAGTCATCAGACGGAGGCCGGTGCGACAGAAAGATATTTGCCTCGCGCCGGATGGCGGAACAGGTTGCGGGTGTGGTACAATACATGCATGATATGGCATATCATGCATGACGAACAGCAGATCGCGACCGTGTCCGCGCAGGGAAGAGCGAGCATCCTCCTTCCGCAGATGATGCCATATGCGCTTTATCTGGAGGAGGGGGAAGACCTTGATAGGCTTGTCAATAATCTGTCCAACTTCTATCACTGGTGCGCGACAAGACTGCTGCTGCCGGAGCGCGTCTTTGCAAAAGAAATCCTGAACAGCCTGGGGGCATCACAGTCTGCAACCGACCGTGACCGCGCGGAGATTGCGCTTTCTTTTCACTGCCTGACCTTAACGGATGTGTGGTGGGTCAAATCACAGGAAGAAACCCTTACATTTGAAGAGATCAATTTGTACGACCATGCACCAGCCGCCGCCGTGACTGACATTGCGCTGTTTGGCAGGCAGAGATCCGTGGAAAACCACCGTGACCTGGCAAACGACATTTCCACAAACGGTCTTTGTCCGAAGGCCTGGGTCCGGAAGGAGGATGCATATTATCTTCTCAAGGACGGGGAGGCGCAGTCTGTTGAAAATGAACTCCTGGCGAGCAGAATTTGTAGCTGCTTTGATGTCAACCAACTGCATTATGAAGAGGACTTTTTTGAAGACATAAAGGTCAGCGTATCAAAGCTGATGACGGACCGGACGCAGGGAATTGTATCCCGGGAAGCCTTTGAAATCTATGCACGCAATCAAAACCTCGATCCTCTGCAGGAGATCCTGGAACTGGATGCACACGGTTTTTATATGATGAACATCCTCGATTATCTGACGGGAAACACGGACCGGCACTGGGGCAACTGGGGCCTGCTGATCCGGCATACGGACAACCGCCCCCTGCGCCTTCATGATCTGATGGATTTTAACCGCTCGTTCCGGTCCTATGACAACATGGAAGGCGCAAACTGTGAAACATGCTTCCCGCGCCGCATGACACAAAAGGAAGCGGCGCTGGAGGCGGTGAAAAACAACGGGCTTCATCAGATTGCGGACATCGACCCCGCATGGTTTCGGGGCCGCGGCGAAGAAGAAAAGATGTTTATGAAACGCCTGCAGCTGCTGCGGGAAGCAGATCCATCACATGAAAGCGGGACGGAGGTTTTCCCATGAGAATGTTTATTGCGATAGATCTTTCGGAAGAACTGAAAAAAACCATTGCCTCCGGCATGCACGATCTGAAGCTTGCGGGCGTCAAAGGGCGCTTCGTTCCGATGGCCAATCTTCATCAGACACTTGCCTTTCTCGGCGATGTGAAGGACAAGACTTTGGTGTATGAGGCGCTGAAGGACATCCGCTTCAAACCGTTCCGGCTTTCGCTTGCGGAGTATCAGGCGGTGGGAGGGGCGCTGACGATCGCGCCGAAGGGCAACCAGGGGCTGTCCGCGCTGGCAAAGGATGTCCGTTCCGCACTCGATCAGGCCGGCATTGATTATGACCACAAGCCCTTCGTGACGCATATTACGCTGATGCGGGATTGCAGCGGCAACCGGAAGGGGATCAAGGTTCCGAAAGGGGACATGACGGTAAAAACCTTCGAGATCATGAAATCCGAGGAAAGAGACGGAAAACGCGTTTACACGGTTCTGTATCATGTCGGCGCCGGATGAATCATCCTGTTCTTATTTGCATACGCGGTACAATCCGGCACAATTTTCCCAAAATGAAACAAAATACACGGGTTGTGTAGGGACAGCCCTCTTTTCCTGTGGTACGGTGAAAACACAAACAGGGGACAGATCCGTATGCCGTGCACAGGGTGCGGTGTACGGATTTGCCGCCCGCCAAACCAAGGGAGGAGATGCGGTATGGAAGCGAAAAGGGACAGGAGGACAATTCGGACGGGGAAAGGTGCCCTGACCCACCGGGCGCAGCGCAGGTTCTTTTCGATTCTGATCAGCCGTTTGTTGCGGAACGTGCACCAGACAAAGGACCGCACAAGGATGTACATGCGGCTGGCGGACGAAGCGGCGCGTTTTTACGGGGACGCGGTCAACAAAGAGGCCATACGGCAAGTGAAGGAAGCGCTCTGTGATCCCGATAACCGGTGGGTGAAACTGATCAACCGCGTGATTGACGAAACAGATCCGCATGTCGCGAAGATGACGCTTTTAAACCTCGGCTATGAGGCCTTTTTCCGGGGTACGAAGATGATTCGCGAAAACAGGGAGCGCTATCACTGCAATATCCCCTGGCTCATCCTCTTCGATCCGACGGACGCCTGTAATATGCACTGCGAGGGCTGCTGGTCGGGCACCTACGGACGCAAGGCAAACCTCTCTTATGAAGAGATGGATAAGATCGTTACGGAGGGCAAGGAACTCGGCGTGTATCTCTATATGCTGACCGGCGGGGAGCCGCTCGTGCGCAAAGACGATATCCTAAAACTTGCCGAAAAGCATAACGACGTACAGTTTGCGATCTATGACAACTCCACACTGATTGACGATGCGTTCTGCAGGGAAGTCGTACGCCTGGGGAATCTCATGTTCCAGCTCTCCATCGAGGGCACGCCCGATACCAATGACGCGAGGCGCGGCATCGGACATTATGACGCCGTCATGCATGCGATGGACCTTTTCCGGCAATACGGGATTCTATTCGGCATCTCTGTCTGTTATACAAAATATAATGTGGAGGCCGTGACGAGTGACGATTTTCTGAAACTGGTGACGGACAAGGGAGCGCGGTACGGCTTTTATTTCCACTACATGCCTGTGGGCGTCAATGCGGTGCCGGAACTGTTGCCGAGTGTGGAGCAGCGCAAATACATGATCGGCCGCATCCGGCAGATCCGGTCGGAAGACTGCGACCTGCCATTCTTCCCGATGGATTTCCAGAATGACGGACAGTTTGTCGGCGGCTGCATCGCGGGCGGGCGTGATTACTTTCACATCAACGCCTCGGGGGACGCGGAGCCCTGTGTCTTTATCCATTTCTCCGATACGAATATCCGCACGCATTCCATCCTCGAGATGCTGCAAAGCCCGCTCTTTATGGAGTACCGTAAGGGACAGCCCTTCAACCACAATCATTTACGTCCCTGCCCGATGCTGGAAAATCCGGAACTGCTCCGGCAGATGGTCAAACGCAGCGGTGCGCATTCCACCAATGCGGAAGCTTTGGAGGATGCCGATCACCTCTGCGCCAAATGCGATGACTATGCGGCGGCATGGAAGGAAAGCGCCGACGCGATCTGGGAGACACAGCCAAAGAAAAAACCGCTGTATGAAAACTATGAACCGGAGCAGCTCAAGAAATATATGGCGCAGTTCGATAAGGTGTATCCGATCCGCGAGGGGCAGCAGGAGGACTTGAGAAAGCAGGCATAAACAGACACAAGAGGGTTTTCCATATCACAAAATGACCGTGCGATGCAGACATTTTGCACAGCGCGGTCATTTTGTGTAAGGCGGGGGAAATGTGCAATCGTTTATAATATGATAAAGGGAAAAAATGCCCGACGGGAGGAGCAGACGATGGCATCCGATACCTTAAACCGCCGTACCAAACTGATGCTGGCGCAGTCATTGCGCAGGATTATGAAGACAAAAAAACTGGATCGCATCACGATCGCGGACGTGGTCAAGGATTGCGGTGTGAGCCGCCGCGCCTTCTATTATCATTTCAGTGATATCTACGATGCGACCTGGTGGATGATCGAAGAGGACTGGGAGGCACTGATCGACTTTCAGGCGGATGACTGGCGGGGCAACATGCGGGAACTGCTGCATTATTTTGAAGAAAACCGTGACTTTGTCTCCGCAGTTCTTGAGTCTTCCCAAAGCTGGCGCATGGAGGAACTGTTCCGCCGGAAGCTGAACGAAAGCGTCTTAAAGCGCTTCGAGAAACGGTCCGCCGAAAAGCCTTTAAAGGAAAGCGACGCGGAATTGCTGACGCAGTACTTTACAACCAGTCTGACCGCCACGCTGGGCGGATGGATCCGCGGCACGATCAAGTGCTCCGACGCGCGTCTGATGGCGCTTGTCTATGAAAGTACCGAGGCGGCAGTCACACGCATGCTGGAAACGATCGGAACCCTCCCGGCGTAGGGAACATAACAGCATGCCTTTGATCCGTCGGAGCAGACCGCAGGAGGGGAAACGCCGCTGACGAATTTAGGCATTTGCATTCCGGAATACTCTGTGTTAAGATAAACCTCGTCGGAAACTTCCGGCAAATCTATGGAAAACAGGTGAAAGGATGTTGAACATCAGGATCAGGTGAACGATTTGTGTGGTGAGCACGCGTAAAGAAGCGGTTTGAGCCGTTTGCTTTACGTATGGCCATCAAGCTCCGGTGGGTCTAAGCGGCCACACCGGTACACGCAGTCGGTCCCGCATCCTGATCATCCCGTGGAAGCCTGTTTTTTGTTGCCCCGGCAGATTCTTTGATCTTAAGTATCTGCCATCCCGAAAAAACACACGGATGACCCATGGTGCCCCCGGCTGTGCACGGAGGTTTTTTTGTATGCCGCGCAGGGTTTCTGTGCGCACTGTTCCGCAAAATCGGAGTATAAAGAGATGAAAGAGAAGAAAACCGTCTGGACGGCGGACTTTACCAGAATCACGCTTG
>JAFSPF010000006.1 GCA_017443065.1 Lachnospiraceae bacterium | reverse complement strand
GGTACTTACACGTACCGCGCAGATCATCGATACCGACATCCTTTATGTGCTCTTCACCTCCGGCTCCACCGGGGTGCCCAAGGGCATCGTCACGGCGCACCGTGCGCTGATCGATTATATCGAAGTCGCGGGTGAGGTCTATGACCTGACGGAGCAGGATGTCATCGCCAACCAGGCGCCCTTTTATTTCGTGCTTTCCGTGATCGATCTTTTTGCGCCGCTGCGGTACGGCTGCTCCTCGCTTTTGCTTCCGGCTTCGGACTTCTTTGCGCCGGCAAAGCTGATGCGCTATCTGGAGGAACAGAAGGCGACCATCCTCAACTGGGTGTCCTCCGCGTTGATCTTAATCGCAAGGACAAAGGCCTTTGGCGCAGCGAATCTGTCCGCTGTGCGTCTCGTCATTTTCGGCGGAGAGGTCATGCCGGTGAAGATGCTCAAGCTCTGGCAGGAGGCTCTGCCGGAGGTGATGTATGTCAACTGCTACGGTTCCACGGAGGTCACGGACGGCTGTACGTATTATGTGATCGACCGCGCGTTTGAAGATCATGAAATCTATCCCCTCGGAAAGCCTTTTGCGCACATGCGGCTGCTCGTGCTGGACGAGGAGAACAGGGCGGTCACGGACGACTCGATCGGGGAACTGTGCGCCATCAGCAGCTCCATTGCAAGGGGCTATTACAATGACCCGGAGAAAACCGCCGCGGTCTTTGTGCAGAATCCCTTACAGTCACACTATCCCGAGATCATCTTCCGCACCGGCGATCTCGTCCGGACGAATTCCCGCGGGGAACTGGTCTATGCCGGGCGCAAGGACTTTCAGATCAAACACCACGGGCACCGCGTGGAGCTTGGCGAGATCGAGGCAAATGTCTCCGCGCTGGACGGGGTGGACGGCAACTGCTGCCTCTTCCATGAAGAGACGCAGCGGATTCTGCTGCTGTATACGGGTAAGGCGGAAGTGTCTTTTATTCAGGACAGACTGCGTGCGCTTCTCCCTCCCTATATGATTCCGGATAAAACGGTGCACCTGGAAGCCTTTCCCTACAACGTGAACGGGAAAATCGACCGCAGCAAACTGAAAGCACAGCAGGAGGAATTATGGAAATAGTCGTCGCGCTGATCGCGGGTACTTCTCTGGTGATCTGCAATATCATCGTCCTCGTCACACTGCACAGAGAATATAAGGACAGGACATGAACATCTATCTGACCGGCATGATCATATCCCTTGCCGCCTACATGCTGATCGCGACGGTGATCTCCCGCCGGATCCGCACGATGGAGGATTATTATGTCGCGGGGCGCAGGGCGCCGGTGCCTCTGATCTCCGGTTCCCTCATTGCCTCCTTTACCGGCGTCGGCATGTTTATGGGAGACCCCGCGGTATGCTATGAGGGGGTCTTTTCCTCCATCATGCTGATGGCGACGCTGCAGTCCTCGGGCTATATCATCGGCGCGGTGTTTTTCGGGCGTTACCTGCGCCGCTCGGGCGTCCTCACGGTTGCCGCCTTTTTCGAAAAACGCTTTTGCTCCCGTCCGCTGCACATCCTCGCCTCCGTCACGTCCATCATCATGATGACGGTATATCTGCTCTCCGTCATGCAGGGCATCGGCACGATGATGAGCGTGGTGACGGGCTTAAGCTACAACCTGTGCATCGCGCTTGCCCTCATCGTTTTTACCTTTATTTCCGTGATGAGCGGCTCCCGCGGCGTCCTGATCACGGATACGGTCATGTCCTTCGTGTTCCTTCTGGCGACCGTACTCTCCATTCTGTATATCGCGGGATATACCGGCGGATGGTTTCCCTCCGTACAAAAGATTGCCGCGGACCCCGCGCTCACGGACCTCTTGTCCTGGCACGGAAGGCCGGGGGTGCTGTACGACAGCGGCGCGGAAAACGTCGCCTGGGGGCTTCTGTACGGCGTCGTCTGGATGTCGGTCTGCATGGTCGGTCCCTGGCAGTCCAGCCGCTACCTGATGGCAAAGGACGAGCATGTGGTGATCCGTTCCGCCTTCCCGGCCGTGATCTGTGTTTTTCTGTTGGAATTTACGGCCTGCATGATGGCCGTGTTTGTCAACCTGATCAACCCTTCGCTTACGGATTCCTCCCAGGTGCTGATCTGGACGGCAATGCACGTCATGCCCGGCCTGCTTGGCGTGCTGCTCCTGACGGGGGTGCTGGCGGCGGGGATTTCCTCCGCCACGACCTTCCTCTCCCTGATCGGCACCTCCGTGGCGAATGACATCCTGTATAAAAAAAGCGAAAACCGGATCCTGACCGGGCGCATCGCCATGATCGTCTGCGCGCTGGTCGTGCTCGGCATCACGATCACCAATCCGCCGGCCGTGTTCTGGGTGATGTACATGGGTTCCTCCATCGTGGCGGCTTCCTGGCTCCCCGTGGCAATCGGCGCGATTGCGAGCAGACGCCTCACAAAGGCCGGTGCCTTTGCGGGGATGCTGACGGGGTTTCTGGTCTGCTTCCTGCTGCGCCTCATCACGGGCGTGGTCGGCGCCAACCTTCCCGTCTGGTTCGAGCCCTCTCTTGCCGGGATGTGCTGCAACACGCTGGCCATGGTGATCGTTTCCCTGTTCACCAAACCGACGGCAGAGGAACAGGCCGCGCGTACCGCGCTCTTTGTCGCCCCGCCGGAAACCGGAGACGCAAAGGCCGTCCGGCTCACGATGCGTGCCGCAAAGATCTCCCTTCTGGCGGGCGTTGTCATTGCGCTGGTACTGATCGCATTCTGGGCCCTGCCCTACCTGACGGCCGTATAGGAGACATTTCATGAACGAAAAAGAACAAGAGATTTTTTCCCTGCTGAAGGAAATCAAACCCGACGCGGACTTTGAGAACAGCGCGCATTTTGTCGAAGACTTTCTGCTGGATTCCTTTGACGTGATCACGCTCTGCGACCGGATTGCGGAACGCTTCGGCAAAGAGATCGCCCTGGACGACATCACCGCGGACAATTTCTCCTCGGTGAAATCCATTGCGGCACTTCTGGAGGACGTATGACGTTTACGGCGAAGCTGACAGGCGAAATCCTTTCCCTCGCGGACAAAGTCCGCCCCGGCGACACGGTATATGTCATCTCCGATCTGATGCGGCTGATGGCGCTATCGCGAACGGAGGGAGAAACCTTCGACCGCAATGAGATGCTCTCCCTGTTACAGGAAAAGGTGACGGAGGAAGGAACGCTTCTCATTCCCGCCTTCAACTGGGACTTCTGCAAGGGGAAGGGCTTTGACATCCGGAAGAGTCCCTCCCAGACCGGCGCGCTCGGCAATGCCGCCCTTGCACGGACGGATTTTCAAAGGACGAAGCATCCGATCTACTCCTTCCTGGTGTGGGGACGTCTGGGGGACATGCTGCTCTCCGCAGACCCGCCCAATGCCTTCGGGAAGGGCAGCATCTTTGATCTGCTGGACGAACAGCGCGCAAAGGCGCTCGTGATCGGCCTTAATGCCACTGACGGTCTCACCTTCATCCATCATGTGGAGCAGATGACGGGGGTGCCCTACCGTTACGAAAAGATCTTTACGGCCCCCTACACGGATGCGGAGGGAAACACCTCCGAAAAGAAGTATTCCATGTATGTCCGGGATCTCGAAAAGGATCCCCGCTATCTGGATTCCTATGCGGAGCTGGAGGCGCTCCTTGCTGCCTGCGGCGCAAGCGAAACAAAAACGCTGCACGGAATTCCCGTCAGCGTCGTGGATTTACACGCGTCCTTTCCCGTCTTCCGGGATGACATCCTTCATAACGATTCCCGCCTGCTCTACCGTTATCACGGACAGCGTACGGACTGAACGCTCCCGTCCTTACCCCGCCGTCAGCCAGTGCTTCGACGGGTCCTCGTATTTGTCCATGAAGGCATCGCCTAAAATAACCTTTTCCTTCACGTCCGGAAAGGCATCCAGCACCGTATAGACCGAAACGATGCGGTCGAAATGAATCCCCTCGATGAAATAGAGCATCTCCATCGGAAAGGATTTGTCCAGAAGCACGACGTCCTCCGGCAGAATCCCCGTGTAATCCAGATCATCCCGCGGATGCTGCTTGAAGAGCAGCGTCGCCGCCTTCCCGTCCACTGTGCCGTACTCCCGGATGAGGTCCAGAAACAGCTTTTCCCGCATCTTCAGGTCTTCGCAGAGGGGCTCCGAAAGAATCAGCACGCAGGGTCTGTCCTTCTCCCCCGCAAGCTGCGCGCGCAGTTTTCCCATATCCTCCACGAACAGCTCCAGCAGCAGGTTCTTCTCCGTCTGCGTCAGCTTTTCCGTGAGCTTTTTCCGCGGCAACTCGATCATTTTTGCATTGGGGGTTTTGACCACGGAAAGATCGTTGACCTCCATGTCAATGCAGTGCCTTGCATAGCCGTTCTGCATGTGAATGAGGCCCAGCGCCGCCATCGTTTTTTTGATGCCGAAAAAACCCCGGTTGTCATAAAGGGCGTCATTGCCGTGGGCAAGTGTGTTCAGTCCGTCCTCCACGGCATGATAGGGAATCTTTTTTCCGCTCAGGTAAAAGCCTATGGGATCAATGTCACAGAAGACGTAAATATCGTCGTAGCTTTTGAAGTCCACCGGAACGTAAGGCTCCAGCAGCTCCGGAAAGCGTTTGCAGAAACGGATGCGGTTCCGCATGTTTTTCACGATGCTGCCGCTGTCCGTGCGCAGCGGTGCCAGCTCCGGAAAGAAGGTATCGCGTTTTTCGTCAAAGAGGATGACCTCCTCAAAAAGGGGGCAGTTCTTTGCACGCGGAATCATCCCGGAGAAATCGTTGGACATCGTTGACAGCATGAGATGCGCCCGCCCGATGCTGCCGCTCCCCGCCGCCGCCTTTTCATGCGAAAGATCTGCCTGACGGAGCAGATACAACTCCTTCAGGCAGCTGATGTAAACATGATAAAATGTATGACAGACGTATATCCTTTTTTTCATTCCTTCGACCGGGATCTTTACTGCGGCGATCGTCCCTCAGTGTCCCTGCAGTGCCTCCGGCAGCCTGCGTTTGAGCTCCGCCACATCCATCCATTCCGTATTGGTGCCGGAGCTGTAGACAAAGCCCTCCGGTACCTTCTTCCCGCCGGGCACGATCTCCACCTCTCCCTTGAAATAAATCTGCGGGTAGACGATGAAATGCTTTTCGTATTCGTAGGTATAGGGCGCATCCTCCGCCGTCACCATGACCTCGTCCAGTTTTTCGCCGGGACGGATGCCGACCTCCTTTGTGGCAATGCCCGGGGACATGGCCTCCGCCAGATCCTTCACATGGAAGGAGGGAATTTTTGAAATGAAGGTTTCTCCGCCCTTCGCGTTTTTCAGCGCATGCATCACCAGCGCTACGCCTTCCTCCAAAGAGATCCAGAAGCGCGTCATCCGGTAATCCGTGACCGGCAGTTCCTTTTCTCCCTGATCCAGAAGCTCCCGGAAGAAGGGGATGATGGAGCCGCGGCTCCCCGCCACGTTGCCGTAGCGCACGATGGAAAAGTTTACGTCCTTGCCGCCGGCGTAGGAATTCGCGGCGATGAAGAGCTTGTCGCTCACCATTTTTGTGGCGCCGTAGAGGTTAACGGGATTCACCGCCTTGTCCGTGGAAAGGGCGACCACCCGCTTTACCTGATGATTCAGCACCGCGTTGATCACGTTTTCCGCGCCGTTCACATTGGTGCGGATGGCTTCGGAGGGGTTGTACTCACAGGCCGGCACCTGCTTTAAAGCCGCCGCGTGCACGCAATAATCCACGCCCTCCATCGCACGGTCGAGGCGGGCTGCGTCACGGACATCCCCGATAAAAAAGCGGATCTGCTCCGTGTGGGAGGCAAAGGGTTCTTCCTTCGCCATCAGGAACTGCTTATACTCGTCTCTGGAATAAATGATGACCTTCTTCGGCTTCTCTTTTTTTAACAGATACGCGGCAAACTGGTGTCCGAAGGATCCCGTGCCGCCCGTGATCAGAACGGTTTTGTTTTCGAGCATTTTCATGTACTCCTTTCTCCTGCCGCATGCGGCATAGGATAGTATATCACAGAATACATCCGCTCTGCCATCCGCCTTATTTTCTGAAGCGGTCCCGATACCACCAGAGCAGCCGGTAATACAGATAAAAGCGCAGATGTGATTTCATCTGCAGGTTGATCAGCTTCTTTTCCTCCGGATGCACCTGTTTTTCATAATACGCATTGCTGCGGAACAGGGGAAAGGTGCGCTTCATCTCTTCGCCGAGTGCTTTGCAGAAGGCGTATCCGCCCTTCACATGCGGGCGGGCCTGCATGGCGGAAAAGAGCGTGTTGATGTAAAACAGGCGCGTGAAGCTGTATTCGGTTTCCTCCCGGCAGTTTGCCAGTGTCCCGTCGCTCTCCGCAAGCGCAAGCAGCATGCGCCCGGCGACCGCGCGGTCCTGCAGGCGCTTCAGACTCACGGTGTGCACCGTCGAGGTGTCATGCTGATAATAATAATAGAGCGGTTCCTCCAGATATGCGTAACGGCCGACACGCGCCATCAGATGTGCGCCGACGGCGTTGTCCTCGTAGAAGATATTCTCCGGAAAGAGCTTTCCGTCCGCACCCGCGGCGCCTTCTCCCAGAAGAATCTCCCGTTTGAAGATCTTGACGCATAAGCTGCCGGGATCCAGCACCCGCGCGCGTAAGCTCTCCGTCGTACGCTCCCCGGTCTGCTCCCTTGTGCTGTTCGCCACGGCCTCTCCGGGCGTGAAGGTATGCGAGCTCACCATGGAGTAATCACAGCCGGCCGCGTCCGCGCCCTCTTTTTCCGCGAGGGTGAGCAGCTTTTCATAGTATTCCGGCGCGACCCAGTCATCGGAGTCAATAAAGGAAATCCATTCGCCGCGCGCCTTCTTCAAGCCCGTGTTTTTGGCGCCGCCCTGGTGCAGGTTCACGGGATGCCGCAGGGCAAAAAAACGCCCCGGATGCCGTTCCTCATAGGACTTCAGAATCCGGAAGGAATCATCCGTCGAGGCGTCATCCACGGCAATGATTTCATAATCTTCGGGGGGGATCGTCTGTCCCAGGAGCGAATCCAGACAAAAGGCGAGCTTCCCCTCCGCCGCCATGTTATATACGGGTACAATGATACTCAAACGCATGTGCACATTATATCATATCTGCGGCGGGCGTTCAGGTGTCTGCCGTCATAAAAGCATCCGCCTGCTTCATGACCTCCGAAAGCGTCACGATATCCCGCAGGGGATCCCCGGTTTCCAGGGAATGATTGGCACCCTCGAAGACATGCGGCTTCAGCCCGTGCGCACGGCAGTTTTCGAGCAATACCTCACTGCGCACGTAATGATCCGCCGTTCCGTGGAAGATCAGCGCGTCCTTTACCCCGTCCAGCGGCGTCTCCTCCAACGGAGTGAAGAGGAGATGACGCACCTTGCGTCCGGTTTCCTCCGCATAGGCGCAAGCCACGGCCGTTCCGATGCTTTTGGAAATAAACAGAACCTCCTCCACGGATTCCGCCTGCACGCCGCTCCAGAGCTCCCTTGTCTGCTCCATCGCGATCTCCACCAGCTCCCGGCGGCCGGTCGCATTGCGCTTGTTGAATTCCTCCGGAAAACCGCGGTAATGCACTTCACGGATCGCGTAGCCGTGTGAGGCCGCAAGGCGCGCGGCATAATACAGCAGGGGCTTATCCGTCCGGTAGCCGATGCCGGGAAAAATAACTGCCAGTTTTCTGATTTTTCGGAGTTCGATGCCGGCCTCGAGTGCGTCCAGCCTGACTTCTTCGAAATTCCTGTGTTCCATCCCCAAAACACCCCCTGCCATATGTGTGAGGACATCATACCACAGGGGAAGCGCGATTATTGTTGCAAATGTAACTGTCTTTTGGCGTCCTGCACCTCCTGCGTGACGACATTGATATAATGCGCCATCCTGCGCACCATGGAGGATGCCTGCATCTCGCCTCCGTCATCCGCGTCTTCGATGCGCCTGGCCAGCGCCGATTCCCGCGCACCGTTCGTGCCCTCGCGCATGCCGATGATCAGGAGCGTGGAGTTGAAATGTGTCATCTGCCCGTTCACGCGCAGCAGCTCCCCGCCGGTAAAGAATCCGCCGGTCTCCGCCACCCGCTGGAAGGGCTGCAGTTCCCTGTTGATGTTCTTTTTCCAGAAGGTTCTGCGCGTGGCGCAGTCATAAAGCCGGATGTACTGCGGACGGAAGCGTTCCATCCGGCGCGAGGCTTCGACAATCTCCGCAAGGATGGTCGGGACGTCGCCGTAGGACAAAAACATCGTATCCCCTTCCTGCACCGGCGCAACCAGGGAAATGGCGCCGTCCGGCATGCTGGAGAAAGGAATCCGGAGTTTATAAGTGTCATGCGTATACAGCAGGAAGGGAAACTCAAAGGCGTTCTCGTAGAAATGATCGTCCGGCGCGATCTGCAGGTATTTTTCGTAGATCTCGATCGCGGGCCTGCCGTCCAGCTCGTAGAGCGTGGCGCCGTCGGCCTTTGTCACCGTCATGGGCGCCCCCACCGGCTGCCAGCCGATGCAGTAATCCGTCGTGACGTGAAAATCCTTTCCCGTAAAGAGCAGGAGGAGGAGCGTCACTTCCTCCATGTCATGCCCGGTAAAGAGGAACTTCCGGTTCTTGACGTCATGCGCATAGGGCGCGGCGCCGAACATCTTGACGCGGGAGTTGCATTTGTTGAGTTCCGGGAAGAGCTTCCCCGTTGAAATGCGCCAGCTGTCCGCAAAAATCTCCACGGCTTTACACTGCTCCGTGGCATCGATCACAGCCGCAAGGCGCTGCCCTTCCGCGACCTCTTCACCGGCCTTCATCTGAAGCGCATGCATCGTCACCTGCGTCGTTTCGAACACGACAATATTGATCAGGATCGACTGGGCCACCACCTCGCCGTGCAGAATCTCTCCCGCGGAGGAGGCGCCGGCGATGATGGCCTCCGGCAGAACCTGCCGGATCTCGGAAACCACCTTTTCCAGGCGGCGCTTTTCGATCAGCCCCGCAAAGACATAGGCCACCACGGCCGATGATTGGTTTTCATCGAGCCAGGCCCTGACCGTCTTCAGTTCCGCCTGCACCCATTCGGTTGCGCGGATTTCAAACTGGAATTGCTTCACCCGTCACCTCAAAACAAAGTATATTTTTTACATTCTACCACGTTCCGCCCCATTCCGCCATCCCCTCCCTTCATTGCGGAAAGCGCCCGATTATGGTACGATGGTACATGGTTTTTTGATTGCCATGAGGGGGGGAGCTCCAGATGAAAATCAACATCTACTACGGCGGGCGCGGCATCATCGATGACCCGACACTCTACGTGATCGGCCGGATGGCGCGGGTGTTCGAAGAACTCAACGTCCGGGTGGAGCATTTCAATCTGTACGAACTGAAAAACGGCATCACGACACTCTCCGGCTCCATCAAGGACGCGGACGGGATCGTGCTTGCGTCCACGGTGGAATGGTACGGGGTCGGCGGCCTGCTGACGCAGTTTCTGGATGCCTTATGGCTCTACGGCAATAAGGAAAAAATCAGCAACCTCTACATGATGCCGGTCGCGATGTCCACCACCTACGGCGAGCGCGACGGCATGACCTGGCTCTCGACGGCCTGGGAAATCCTGGGGGGCCTTCCCTGTGACGGCCTCTGCGGCTATATCGCGGAAACCTCTGTTCTCGAATCCGATCCGGCCTGCAATGACCTGATCGAAAAGAAGGCGGAAAACTTCTACCGCTCCATCAACCAGAAGCTCCCGGGCCTGCCCAATTCCAACCAGGCGGTGAAAACAAGAATATCCCTGCCGAAGGCGCAGGACCTGACCCCGCAGGAATCCGAGCAGCTGTCGCAGTACGCCTCGGACGAGAGCTATGTGCAGACACAAAAAGAAGATATTCAGGAGCTGACGAACCTCTTCCGCTCGCGTCTCGGATCCGCTTCCGGCACGGAAAGTACCGCCGATTATCCGGAGCGCTTCCGTAATGCCTATCACGCATCGCCCGGGGTCCGTGCGGCCTATTATATCAACCTCACCGATCTTCCAGCGAAAAGCTTCCGCGTTATCGCGGAGGGCAATCAGTGTTCCGCGGAGGTGCTGGCGGCTGCCGTGGAGGGCGATGTCAGCCTGAGCCTCACGCAGGAAGTGCTGGAGAACATCGTCAACGGACGCATGACCTTCCAGCGCGCCTTCATGGCGGGAAGCCTCAGGCTGAAGGGGGACTTTACGCTGCTTCGGCAGATGGATTCTCTCTTCCCCTTCCTGGAAGCGAAGGCATAAATGTATTACGCATTTGACCGCAGGTGGCTCACCTCCGTCGTGACCGTGACCCTTGTTGCGCTGAACGTCCTGGTCTTTCTTCTGACACTGATCGTCCCGGACCGGATCCATGATGCCGGCGTCCTGAACGTGTATCTGGTGCTCGAAGAGGGGGAGTACAACCGCCTGCTGTCCGCCACCTTTCTGCACGCGGACTTTATGCACCTGTTCAGCAACATGATCCTGCTGTTTTACCTCGGTGCGGCGGTGGAGCGGAATACCGGCCATATCCTGTTTGCGCTGCTGTATCTCATCAGCGGCATCGCCGGAAATGTGTTCACGCTCTTCTATGAGGTTTCGCAGAGAGAGTCCTGGGATTCCCTCGGCGCTTCCGGAGCGGTCTTCGGCGTGATGGGTGCGATGCTCGTACTGCTGCTCCGGATGCCGAAAGCGCAGCGGCAGGGCTCCTCCCTGCTTCGGCGCGTCGGCTTTATGGTGGTGTATTCCCTGTTTATGGGCCTTCGTTCGAGCGCGGTCAACAATATCGCGCATATCGGAGGACTTGTCACGGGTGCGCTGCTTTGTTTTGTAATGACGGCGGGAAAACGGAACATTGATTTGAGAGCTATGTTATAAGGGGGGTATATATTATGGCAGACTGTATTTTTTGCAAAATCGCGGCGGGCGAAATCCCGTCCCACAAGGTTTATGAGGATGAAACCTGTATCGCCATCCTCGATGTCTGTCCCGTTGCGAAGGGACACACGCTGATCATCCCGAAAAAGCACGCGGAGAACCTGTTTGCGCTTTCGGAGGAAGAGGCCTCGGAGATCATGAAGCGCGTGCATCATGTTGCGGGGCAGCTGAAGGAACGACTTCATCCGGACGGCCTGAACCTGGTGCAGAACAACGGCGAAGCGGCCGGGCAGACGGTGATGCACTTTCACATGCATGCCATCCCGCGCTTTGCGAACGATGACGTGAAAATCAACTGGCACATGCCGCAGGCGGATCAGGAAGTACTGTCCGCGCTGTGCAAAGAAATCACGGCTTAAGCCTTCGGGCAAAGGAGAGCCCATGCGCGTACCGGCACTCGTCTTATTCATCCTGATGTACGTTCTGATCATCGCCATACCGAAGCGGCGCGTGTGGACGGCCTGTGCCTGTGCGGTGCTGTTTTTGCTTCTCGGGATCCTGCCCTTTCCGGAGCTCCCCGGCGTCATCAACTGGAACGTGCTGATGATGATCAGCGGCACGATGCTGATCGTGGATTTCTTTATTGATTCCCTCATGCCGAACAAAATCGCGGAATTCCTGCTGGATCACTCGAAAAACGTGATGATGGTGACAATTTATATGTCCCTCTTCGCGGGCATCATCTCCGCCTTCATTGACAATGTGGCAACAGTGCTGATGGTTGCGCCGGTCGGCCTTGCGATCTGCAAAAAGCTCGGCATCTCGCCAATCCCCATGATCCTTTCGATCGCCGTCTCCTCCAACCTGCAGGGCGCGGCAACCCTGGTCGGCGACACGACCTCCATCCTGCTCGGTGATTACGCGAAAATGGACTTTACGGCCTTCTTCTTTATGAAGGGGCGTCCGGGCATGTTCTTCGCGACGGAGCTCGGGGCGATCGCCACCATCCCGATCATGATGATCTTATTTCGGAAGGACAAGGCGCCGGTTTCAAATGAGGAACATACCTCCGTGCGGAACTATGTCCCGACGGTGATGCTGCTTCTGATGGTGGCGCTCCTGATCACCGCTTCCTTCATCGATGACAAGCCGGATGTCACGAACGGCCTGATCTGCCTGGTGCTGGCGCTCATCACGGCCGCCCTGGATTATGTCAAATACAAGGATGCCTCGCACATGACGCGCGCCTTAAAGAGCGTGGACTTAGAGACGCTGCTTCTGCTGACCGCCCTCTTCATCGTGATCGGCGGCGTGACGGAGGTCGGCATCATTGACGAATTTGCCTCGCTCATCGTCTCCGTCGGCGGCAACAATATCTTCCTGCTCTATACGATCATCGTCTGGGGCTCCGTTGCGATCTCCGCCTTCGTGGACAACATTCCTTACGTGGCCACGATGCTCCCCGTGCTTTCCGGTGTCACGACACAGCTCGGGATCGAGCCCTATCTGCTCTATTTCGGTCTCCTCTGCGGCGCCACCCTCGGCGGCAACTTAACGCCGATCGGCGCCTCCGCCAACATCACCGCGATGGGGATGCTGCGCAAGGAAGGCCATGACGCGGGCTTTAAGGATTTCTTCCGCATCGGCATTCCCTTCACGCTCACCGCCGTCATGGCGGGCTATCTCTTTATCTGGTTTGTGTGGAGATAATCAGATCCTTTGGCACTGCCGGCACACGCTATGGATGCAGCCGCCGAAACAGCCGCAGGGCATTCTCCGCCGTCTGATGCATCACATCGTCTTCCCCTGCGCCTTTGATTTCGGCGATGGCCTTCACCACCCGTACGAGATATGCACTCTCGTTTCTCTTTCCGCGGTACGGCGCCGGGGCAAGATAGGGCGCATCGGTCTCAAGAAGCAGCCGGTCCAGCGGCGCATAAGCGATCACTTCCTTTAGTTTTTTGCCGTTTTGAAAGGTGGAGACCCCGCCGATGCCAAGATAACACCCGGCATTCAGAAATTCCCGCGCCATCTCTTTGGAATAGCCGAAGCAGTGCATATCGCAACCGTTTTCTCCCGCACCGGTTTCTTTGATGACGGCAAGGGTATCCTCCGCCGCGTCACGGGAATGTACGACAACGGGCAGTTGCAGTTCCTTCGCCATCGCGATCTGTCTGCGGAACAGATCCTTCTGTATCCTGCGGGGCGGCCAGTTCACGGGGTCTTTGCCGTGATCCCATTGTGCCGCTCTTTCCTTCACTTCCGCTGCCGCGTCCGGTGCCGGCGAATCGTAATGATAATCCAGTCCGATCTCTCCGATCGCGACGACCCTGTCCGTGCGCTGTACAAAGGAGCGGATTTCCGTAAGATGCGCTTCCAGTGCATCTCCGGTAAGATCGGCCGCATTCTCCGGATGCAGGCCGGCAGCGGCAGAAAGGATCCCGTATTGCTTCAAAAGCGCGTCAATCTTTGCAAGTGAGGAAACATCTGACGCCGCGTTGATGATATGTGTCACGCCGGCGGCTGCGGCCGCGGCAAACACCGCCTTGCGGTCCGCGTCAAATGCGCTGTCATCATAGTGTGCGTGTGTGTCGATCATGTCAAAAACCCTTTCAAATTTGCTGAAATACGCTTGACTTCTATAATCCAGTGGTCTATAATCGTCTAAGTGTTTCAAAAACGCGCCCCTAGCTCAGTTGGTAGAGCACCTGACTCTTAATCAGGTTGTCCAGGGTTCGAGGCCCTGGGGGCGCAGGCCGGGTACCGTGTCTGTTCAATCGCTGAATGGGCGCGGTATTCCTTTATTATGAGGTGGCGGGGATTCTTAACAACTCCGCACAAAGTCATCAAAAAACGGCAGCGTAAAAGAAATGTGACCATAGTTGCTTCCGTCCAGAATCCCTTTCTTGATCAGATTCGCCCTGTAGGGGCTGAATTCATTCGTTTCAATATCCAGTTTTTTTCGAATATCGAGGACCTTGCCGCTTTCCGTCCCCGCGATTGCGGTACAGATCTTTTTTTCCTTGTCTGACAATTCTGTCCAGAGTTTTTCGTAAACATATTCCTCCAGATACAGTCTTGTGGGCTCGACCGCCTTTTGATAATCACCGTGATGTTCATATGTATGGTACCCGAGAACCTGAAACGCAAACGGGTATCCTTTTGTCATATGTGCCATTTCGAGCGCATCCTCTTCGGGAAGTTGAAAGGTTTCCGTATAATAGTTCTGCATGCTGCGTATGTTCAGGGAACCGAGATTGATCCGCGGCGTCCGTAGCAAAAAAGTCAGTACCTTATCATTGCGCAGAACGTCAATGTTTTTATAAAGACCTGTCATGATCAGAAAAACGGGAAGTTTTTCCCTCATGAAAATCTGAAAAGCAGACGCGAAGATACGCATTTCCTTTGAACTGAAAGCCTCATCCATCGTGATCAGCAGACGCTTCCCTTCTTTTTTCAGCTTTCCGAGGATGCGCCTGAGTGCGATTTCTATATTTGTGACCGGCTCCGCAGATTTGATTTTCACCCCGATGCCGAAAAAAGAAAGATCGATGCCTGCGGTTTTTAACCATTTGGGCATGCCGCCCGTATGATAGATTTTGGAGGCCAGTTCTGCCAGCATATCTCCCATGGGACTGATCTCGACCGTGATCCATTTTTTTTCGGCGGCCAACCGTGCGGATATTTCACTCATGAGAACCGTTTTTCCGGAGCCCCTCACACCGGTGATGAAAAAGATCTGGGAACTCGGCACATCGCTGGTAAAGGTATTGATGATTTCATCACGCTGCGTGATCCGGGACACCATTTGAGAAGGTTCCCTTCCGAACATGATGGTGTATGGATTGTTTTTTCTCATGTCCGCCTCCGGAATGATACGGTTTTACATGTTTCGCAAGATTTTATGTCTTGTTACGGGTATCAGTATTATTTATATCTTTTTATAGGTTTTGTCATCTTTTATATCTCGTTATAGGTTTTAGATTATTTTATAGGTTATTATAGGTTCTGTCAAGTGCCGGCCACCTCACGGTTTTTGCATCCTTGCCCGGCGTATGGTATGGTAGAGGCGGAGTTGGCAAACCGCGCCTGCTGCACCCGGATTATTTCATGGAAAAACGGATACACGCCAAAAAACGCTTCGGGCAGAACTTTCTGACGGATGAGGCCATACTGGAAGAGATTGCGGAAAGTGCGCAACTGACCGAGGAGGACGTCGTGCTGGAGATCGGTCCCGGCACGGGCGCGCTGACCACGCGCCTTGCGGCACGCGCAAAGCGGGTTGTGGCGGTGGAAATTGACGGGAGCCTTCGTGAACAACTCGGACAGACGCTCTCCGCCTGCAGCACCGGAATGAATCCGAACGCCCTGCAGACCGCGGACGGCACGATGCACATCGGCAATGTGGCCGTTCTTTTCACGGACATACTGAAAACCGACCTTGCCGCACTCCGTGCAGAATACAATGAGGGCAAGGCCTTCAAGGTCGTGGCGAATCTTCCTTACTATATCTCCACACCGGTCATCATGAAACTGTTGCAGGATGCGGTTCCGCCGCTTTCCTGCACCGTGATGGTGCAAAAAGAGCTGGCGGAGCGAATGTGCGCAGCTCCGGGCGGGAAAGAATACGGCACGCTCTCCGTTGCGGTACAGTACTACGCAACGCCGGAATCGGTCTGTGAGGTGCCGCCGCATGCCTTCCGGCCGCAGCCGAAGGTGACAAGTGCCGTGGTGCGTCTGGTGCCGCTTGAGACACCGCCCGTAAGGGTAAAGAACCCGGACTTCTTTTTCCGCGTCGTGGAGGCTTCCTTTGCGCACCGGCGCAAAACCCTGGTCAACTCCCTCGGCAGCGACCCCTCGCTTGCGCTTTCCAAAGAGCGCATTTCTGCCGCATTACAGGACGGGCTGCATCTTCCGGCCGACATCCGGGCGGAGCGGCTCACCATCCTGCAATTTGCGGCTTTGTCCGATCTGCTCCGGTAGTCACTGTTTTGCGCTCTGCCAAGGATGGCAGAACAGGCAGGGAGTGTGGTAAAATAAGCACATGCCCGGAGCACCTGAACCGAAAAAGAGGAATCTGGCGATTCTGATCGTTCTGTTGCTGTGTTTTGCCGGAACCATTGTTCTCGCGGGGCGCAGTCCTTCCACAGAAACGTCATCCGTCACCGGTCTGACGGATCACTGGCGTGTCATTGTGCGCGGTGAATATCTGGACGACCTGTCGCTTGCGGACGCAAACTTAGGCGTCGTAAAAAAAGGTGATACCTTTCTGATGTCACATCCCCTTCCCGAAGAAGAAGTCACCGGTGCCTGCATCCAGATCAAAACCGTGCATGCGTCGATCCGCGTCTATGTGGGGGAGACGGTGATTTACGAGGACGGCGCGCAGTACACCGCAAAGAACAAAATGACGCCGAGTCACTATCACTATATTCCGCTGCCGGAGGGCTACGGCGGAAAGACGCTGACGATTCACTTAACCGCCAATGAAAACGGCGCCTTTTCCGGGCTTGACCCCGTGCGCATCGGCAATGTGCAGGATCTTTCGCTCACCTATCTGCATGTGAACCGCCTGACGCTGATGGTCGGCATCTTCCTCTCAGTCCTCGGTCTGGTGCTGCTTTTTACGCACTTCTTCCTTTGGCTTTTTTACCGGACGGAACGGCGGATTCTGTATTCCGCCCTGATTACCTTTCTGCTCGGGCTCTACATCCTGTGCTACAACAAGCTGCCGCAGTTCCTCAATGATTCCATTGTGTTCGACAACATCCTGGAGTATTCCTGCCTGTTCTTTCTTCCCGCAGCCTTCATTTCCTTCATCGGCTCCATCCGGGAAGCGGAAAAGCGCGGGCCGTACCGTTTCCTGGCGCTGTTTGATCTTGCCGTTGCCGTGATCATCCTCCTCCTGCATGCGGCAAATATTGTCCACATCAATAACTGTGTGCCCTACATCCATCTGCTGATCCTCTTTGAGGCCTTTCTCCTGGTGGCCATGGTCATCCACGACTGGCGGCAGAACAGAAAAAACAACAGGGAACGTCATCCCTGGCAGATTTCGGAGCGGATTCTGATGACGGGATTCTTTGTCATGACCGCGATGGCCCTGATCGATCTTGCACGCTACAGCTTCATGCGTTACTTCAGTGCGGGCGGCGATGCCTATGCCAACCTGAACTACATCACCGCCGGTGCCTTCTTCTTCGCCTTAAGCCTCATCCTGAACTTTTTCTATTACCACATCGAACGCATTTATGACGAGGATATCCGCGAGCGCCTGACAGGTCTGGCCTTCACCGATCCTCTGACGGGCATGGCCAACCGCAGCCGCTGCGAACAGGTGCTGGAACGATATGACAAGGAGTCCTTCCCCTGCACCGTGATTTCCATTGACGTGGACCGCCTGAAGCTGATCAACGACCGCTTCGGCCATGCGGCAGGAGACCGCTATCTTGCGGATACCGCGGAAATCCTGAACCGCTGCTTTACGGATGCCGTGCTGCTCGGTCGCATGGGCGGGGACGAGTTTATCGCCATCATGAGCGGCACCTCCATGTTCAAAACCGATCACAGCATCGACATGCTGCAGGAGCAGCTTTCGGAAAAAAACAACGACCGCTCGCTCGCGCCCTTTGCGATGTCCTACGGCGTGGCCTCCACGGATGAAGACGGCATCGTCAGCGTGCGTGACGCTCTGCGTGAGGCGGATCGCAGAATGTACGCGATGAAACAGGCGCACCGTATGTCGGGCAGGCCGGAACAGGGGGCGGAATCATGAGAAAGAAACACCTCAGAGCCCTCCTTGTGATTGTGCCCGGCCTGATGCTGATCCTGCTGTCGGTCATCGTCCGGCAGACCAGCGCCGCCGCCCGGCGCGCAGGCTGTGTGGGGCTGTATGACTGGAACGTGACGCAGGAGGAAGACGCGACCGTTCTGACCGCATGGCTCAGCTTCAACTATAATACCGCCTTCCCCACCGTCATGATGAAGACCGACCGCGGCGCCGTGGAGGTACTGCTCGGGGACGAAACCGTGTACTCTTATCCCGCGCAATATGACGGCTCCTACTTCGTCGGGCGGAGCCTGCATTTCATCAATCTTCCGCAGGACTTCGGCGGACGTCTGATGACCGTACGCATTTCGGAGGAGAATGCCGGCTTTTCGCCGGATTATCCTTCCCCGCTCTTCGGCGATTACCGCAACCTCTTCCGTCTGTTTTTGCAGGAACACCTGCCGGCTCTGCTCAGCGGCATCTTTCTCCTGCTCTTCGGCTGTGTCTTCCTGCTGCTTACGGTGCTCTTTTCCGTGCATACGGCGGGCGCCGCGCCGCACATCGTCAGCGCCCTGCTCGCCATGGATCTCGGGTTCTGGGTCCTCGGGGATTACCTGCTCTTATTCCTGCTGCTTCCGGTGTATACGGCGGGAATCCTCTCCCTTGCAGCCTTCTACCTGATCCTGCCGCTGATGCTCCTTCTGCTGCATTATCTGCATCCGGATGCCGCATGGCTGAGGACGGTCGCCCTGCTCGCTTTTCTTCCGGCGGTTCTTCTCACCCTGCTGCACCTGATGCATGTGATGCCTGCCGACCGGGCCTTCCTTCCGTACAGCGCGGTTCTTTTCCTCGTCCTCGGTGCCTGTATCCTGCAGCTGGTCCGTAAAAAAAGGAGCGGTGTCTATACGGAGCCCGGCATTGCCATGCAGGAGCGCGGCCTCCTTGCTCTCGGCATCTGCCTGTTCCTCGCGCTGATCTTCCGCAACCTCTACCTGCAGGCGGGGGTCTTTGCCGTGCAGCTGACACTCATGCTTCTCATGATCGGCTGCAATACCTATGTCGTGACGCTGATCCTCAACTATTACCTCAACATCAGCGAATCCTATGCGCGAAAAAAGGAATACCGTTCCCTCAACCAGTTGGCCTACGTGGACGTGCTGACGGGACTCCAGAACCGCAAGAGCGTGGACAATCTCTTCCGCATCCTCGACAGCACGCGTTCCAATTACTGTATCGTTCTGTTCGACCTGAACGGCTTAAAGGCGGTGAATGACCGCTACGGCCATGAGGCGGGTGACCGGATTCTGAAGAACATGGCGGATGTCCTGAATGACTGCTTCGGTGAGCACGGCTTCCGCGCAAGACAGGGCGGCGACGAATTCCTTGTCGTCATCAATAAGATTCCGCTGCCGCAGCTGCAGTCGCTTCTGCTTCGTGCCATCGGCGCATTTAACATGATGAAGCCCGCCGCCTACAAGACGGATGTTTCCTTTTCCTACGGTTACGCCTTCCGCGAGGAATGCCCCATGGGCGGAGGCAAGGGTGTCTATGAACTTGCGGAAAACCGGATGTACGAACAAAAAAAGGCCTACCGATTGTCAGCGGACCGTCCTTAATGCTATACTATAAGGGTAGTTGATTTCGGGGAGGAATGCCTTGCGTCTGAGAACAAAGCTGATCCTGACGGGTATCATCATGGTGGTGCTTCCGCTGCTGCTGATGGTTGCCGCTTACAACGGTATCAGCCGCTTCTTTTACAGCGGCGCACTCGAAGAAACAACGGACATTCCTTCGCTGCTGATGACCATGTTCATCGCGCTGGCGCTGATCCTGATCATCACCGCCTTTTTGCTGATCCTCTGGATCAGGGACGGCTTCTTCAAACCGATCGATGATCTGGGGGCCGCCATGCGGCATATCCGGGACGGGGAGCTGGATTTTTCGCTCGCCCCCGGCAGCAATGAAGAAAACGAGGTCGCGGAGCTGTATCAGACCTATGAGGACATGCGTCTCCGGCTGAAGGAATCCGCGGATGAAAAGCTGCATCATGAGCAGCAGAACAAGGAACTGATCTCCAATATCTCGCATGACTTAAAGACACCGATCACGGCGATCAAGGGATATTCGGAGGGCCTGCTGGAGGGAGTCGCGGATACGCCCGAAAAGAAGATGCGTTATGTCCGCACGATCTTCAACAAAGCGGTCGACATGGATACGCTGATCAACGAGCTGACACTGTATTCCTCGATTGATTCCGACCGCGTGCCGTACAACTTTCACGTGATCAACGTGGCGGAGTATTTCGGGGACTGCGTGGAAGAGGTCGGTACGGAGATGGAGAGCAGGGGCATCCGCATCAACTACTCCAACCTGACACCGCCGGACACGGAGGTGATTGCGGACGCGGAGCAGATCAAGCGCGTGGTGAATAATATCATCGGCAACAGCGTGAAGTACCTGGAGCGTGATGACGGATCGGGGCTGATCGAAATCCGTATTCTGGATGAGGTGGACAGCGTCCGCATTGAAATCGAAGACAACGGCAGAGGCATCGCAGCAAAGGATATTCCGCATATCTTCGACCGCTTCTACCGCACGGACACCGCCCGCGGGACCAAGATCGGCGGCTCCGGCATCGGTCTTTCGATCGTGAAGAAGATTGTGGAGGACCATGGCGGTTACATCTGGGCCACGAGCCATGAAGGCGAGGGCACCTGCATGCACCTGGTGCTGCGCAAGTACCTGCCGAATTATGAGGAACAGCAACCCGGCGAAATCCTGATGCCGGACAAGGATAAAAAGAAACGCAAAAAGCAAACGGAGGAGAAAACATGAGTAAGATTCTGATCATCGAAGACGAAGAAGCCATCGCCGATCTGGAGAAAGACTATCTGGAGCTCTCTGATTTTGAAGTCAAGATCGAGCACGACGGGGAAAAGGGCTTAAAGAACGCGTTGAAGGATGACTTTGACTTAATCATTCTCGACCTCATGTTGCCCGGCATGGACGGCTTTGAGGTCTGTAAGAAAATCCGTGAAAAGAAGGATGTGCCGATCCTCATGGTCTCCGCAAAAAAGGATGACATTGATAAAATCCGGGGCCTCGGCCTGGGGGCGGATGACTACATCACAAAGCCCTTCTCGCCTTCGGAGCTGGTGGCGCGCGTCAAGGCGCATATGTCCCGCTATTCGCGCCTCGTCGGCGCCAATCCGCAGCAGAATGATATCGTGGAGATCCGCGGCTTAAAGATCGACAAGACCGCCCGCCGCGTTTACATCGACGGCACGGAAAAGAACTTCACCACGAAGGAATTCGATCTGCTCACCTTCCTTGCGGAAAACCCGAACCATGTGTACTCCAAGGAAGAGCTCTTCCGCAAGATCTGGAACATGGAAAGCGTCGGTGACATCGCCACCGTCACGGTGCACATCAAAAAGATCCGCGAGAAGATCGAATACGATACCTCCAACCCGCAGTACATCGAGACCATTTGGGGGGTGGGGTACCGGTTCAAGATATAAGCGCGTCACTTATCGCGGGGCGGGGGATTCACTCCTCCGCCCGGTTTTTTACAAACTCCCTTAACCGGGGAAGTTTCAGGGCAATCCTTCCCCGTACGGATACATCAATGATTCCCTTGGCCGCCAGACGCTTCCGGGGTTCGCTCCATTCATTGTGTTTCTTTTTCGTGATTGTCAAAAGCTCTTCTACAGACATCGTATCTTTCTGAACAAGATAGTTTAAAAACCATCTGTCGCGCGGTGCCAGTTCGCTCCATATCTTGTCATAAACCATCCGTGCCAGCGCTTCATCGGCCTGATCCAGCACCTCATTCGTGATGGATTTTCCTCCGGATTCCCACATATACTTTCCGAATACCTGATATGCAAAAGCGTATCCCTTTGTCATTTCCGCGAGTTTCCCTGCCGTGCCCGTGTCAAGCCGCAGCGTTTTTCTATAGTCCTCCCGGATCATATTCAGGTTTAAAGGTGTCATTTCATATGTCGCGGCTCTCAAAAAGAATGTCAGTCCGTCCGTGTTTTCCACGCTCTCTACGTCTTCATATAGCCCCGCCGCAATCAGGTAAACCGGGAGATCTTCCCGGATCAGAATCTGGAATTCCTGTATAAAATCAACAATCGCATCCGTTTTATGAACCTCGTCAATGGTGACCAACAGGCGTTTCTTCTTCCTTTGTATCTCCTGCAGAATTTTTTTCAATGCCACATCAAGACTGGCAACAGGACTCTTCTTGGACAGATTTAACCCGATGCCGAATGCAGACAGATTCAGATTTGCATCGACATATTTTGTCAGAAAAGAAACCTCGCTGTAAAGGTTGGCGACAAGATCGCCGGTGATGTCTCCCCCGGACTTCAGATTCACCACAACCCACTGCGGATGTTGATTCATCTCTCTCACAATTGCGCTTAAGGTAACGGTCTTCCCGGTTCCCCTGATGCCGGTCAGTTTAAAGGCCTGTTCCTCCACAATATCGCTGTTCAGCGTCTCCACGATATTATCGATAATCAGACTTCTGCTGATAAACTGATTCGGTATCCGTCCAAAACTGACGACATAGGGATTACTTTCACGTTTTTTCTCCAAAGCCGGTGTTGCCATGGGAATGCCTCCTCACTATAAAGCAATATAATTTATTTGCGTCACTATAAAACACTATAATTCACTATAATTTAACGTCGTCACTATAATACACTATAATACGCTATCATTCAACCCGTCAATTTTTGCGCGATAGGATGCTGCCGATTCGGTCGCCGAGGGCTTTCGCTTCCACGGCGTCATGTGTGACGAGGATGGCGGTTTTCCCCTGTTCTTTGATGAGACGCCGCACCAGTTCATGCATTTCAAAGCGGGTCTCTTCATCCAGACTGGAAAAGGGCTCATCCATCAGAAATAAAGAAGGCTGCAAAGACAGCGCGCGTGCGAGTGCCGCACGCTGCTTCATGCCGCCGGAGAGTGCGTTCGGGTATGCATTCGCAAAATCCGAAAGGCCGGTATCGGCAAGAAAGCGTTCCGCCGTCCGCGCACATTCCTCTTTCCCGACACCGGTTTTTTTCATGGCATAGCACAGATTCTCCTTCACGGTAAACCAGGGAAAGAGCTGGTCAAAGCTCTGGAAGATCATCAGGCGGTCTTTGCCGGGCTTTGTGACCGGCACACCGTCCAGGGTGACGCTGCCGCTGTCCGGCATAAGAAAACCGCCGATCGTGCGCAGGAGCGTGGTCTTTCCGCTGCCGCTTTTGCCGGTCAACACAAAAAACTCCCCTTCCTCCACCGTCAGGGAAAAGTCATGCAATACCTGCAGCCTGTCGCCGTCCTTCGGATAGGACACATTCAGCTTTTCGATTTCCAGAAAACTCATTGTCTCATCCCCCACCGCCTGACGGTCCTGTTTTCGATCAGACGAAAGAGAGCGCTTTCCACAAGGATCCCGATCACGACAACGATCACGATCCCCGCGAAAAGCCCCGCCGTATCCATAAAGGTGCGCCGCGCCAGAATGTAAGACCCGAGTCCGCCGTACGCACCGACTGCACCAAACACCATCTCCGCACCGATAAAGGCACGCCAGCTCCTCGCCCATGCAATTTTCAATCCGGCAATCAGGTAAGGGACGGCGTAACGGAAGCGGATTTCAAAATGAATGGCAGCAGAGGACATGGAGAGATTTTTGCCGACATCCGTATAGATTTCCGGTGTGCGTTCCAGTCCGGTCTTCAGATTGAGCAGCAGCGGCCACAGTGCGGAATGGATGATGATCACAAAGACCGCGCTGCTTCCCGTGCCAAACCACAGAATGATCAGCGGCATCAGTGCAAGGCCGGGCAGGGGATGCGCGATCATGCAAAGCACATCCGCCAGCGCTTCAAAGATCTCATGCAGACGTGCAATGAAACTGAAGAAGACGGCATGTACAAAGGATACCAGCATCCCGCCCGCGATCATGGCAAGAGAAAAGAAGGTTTGCGGAACAAGCCTTCCTTCTGCGGTATCACGGACGAGCGCGCTTACCACATCCTCAATCCCGGGCAGGATCAGGGGGGAGATCTTCCCCAGTTTTACCGTGAGCTCCCAGACTGCCAGGAGGAGGATCACCCACATCCAGCGGTACAGAGTATTCTTTTTTTTACGATCTCCTCCGCTCACTGAAAAACCAGTTCCTCCACCGGTTTCGCTTCCCGGATAAACCCGCACTGAAACATCGCGTCGCGCATGGCTTCGATGCCCTCAAGCTCCGTGGAATAGATCGTGCCGTTGTAGGTCATCTGCGCGTACAGCTCCTCCGCGGAAATGCCATAGACGGGCGCGAGCTCTTCGCAGGCTTCCTCCATATGGTTATTCATATACGTCACTGCCTCGTCCAGCGTTTCGTAAAACAGGTCGTAAGTCTCCCTGTCATTTTCATACAGCTCCGTCATCGCCACGCTGCTGATGAAGGTGAAGGGCTCTCCCATGATCTCCTCCCCGTCCGTCATCAGGTGCATGCCCTGCGCGAGCTCCTCCTCGATATAGGGCGGCGTCGCGACATGCATGGTGACCTCCGTCCCGGAAATCAGCGCGGCACAGGCATCCGGATGCGTCATGGAGACGGTCTGTGCGTCCAGCGCGTCCGCAGCGCCAAGCTCCTCCTTTGCGAGCAATGACAGCAGCACATGCTGCGTGCAGCCCGGGGAGAGAATTGCGATGCGGTCCGCGGGCGTCAGATCACGCAGAGACTTGATCTCCGCGCGGCTCGTCATCAGCGCGACGCGGTTCATGCTCAGGCCCGCGGCGTATTTCCAGGGCATTCCGTTGTCGATGCCGATCAGCACCGGCGAAACCCCCATAAAGCCGAAGGTAATCTCCCCGTTCAGCATACCCTCGCGGATGGGCGTGGGACCGCCGAGCTGCCGCCATTCCACCGTCACGCCGGGGAGCTTTTCCTCCAGCATCCCTCTTGCCTTCATGAGCTCCAGCGGCGCATAGGCCGTGCCGAACTGGTAACCGACCGTGATGCGCTTTTCCGCCGCGCGGGTGGCGCAGCCGCCCGCAAGAAGTATGATTGCGAGGCAGACGGCGCACAGAAGAGGTGCGCGTTTTCTCATTTTACGGGTTTTATCATTCATAGTATTCTTTATCATGTAACAGCAGATTCTCCCCCGCCACGCTTCGCACCTGCAGCGTGTCAAAGAGCTTCCGGAGGCGCGAAGCCATCTCTTCTTTCCTCCCGAACACCACCGCGTGCCCGAAGCGCGCCGTGGCGTTCTGCATCACGGGGATCGTGTCGCCTGCCTTGAAGTTGTAGCCGCAGTCCGCGACACCGGGCAGGGCAAGGATTGTTTCCTGCGGGGTGATCTCCGAGATTGTTCCGGGCTTGCAAAAAAACAGGGGTACAAAACAGCGCTGCGGGGAATTCTCATCGTGACACATTTCTCCCGACAGCTTCGGCTCCAGCCTCCGTGCTCCCGTCTGTGCCTCGGCACCGCCTGCGCCACCGTCCGAAACAGCACACTCCCCTGTATCACATCCCAGCGCCAGGTCAATCGCGGCGTCCAAAATATCAAAGCCCGTGAGCCGCGGAATCGTGATATCCTCAAAGGCACCGCCGATGCGGCAGGCGATTTCGTTCGCGTAAAGACTGCCGTCCCCCGCGCGGAGAATCTGGAAATAAAAGGGACCCTCCGTCAGCGCGAAGGCCGCCGTCACCCGCTCACTCAGGCGCACCATCTCTTCCTTCTGTGCGATATGCACGGAAGGATAGCGGTGCCCCGTGCAGACACCGATGTGGGTATCCTCCGGATAATGCAGACGGTCGACGATGGTGAGCGGAAACAACTGCCCTTCCCGCACCCAGCCGCTGACCGTGATCTCGTCGCTCTCGATATATTCCTCGACGAGGCAGCTGTCTTCTTTGGAAAAAGAAAGGGTTTCCGGCAGAAAGCGCAGCGCCTCCTCCACGGAGGATACCTTGAACACCCCGCGCTGTCCCTGGGAATCCAGGGGCTTGATCACAAGAGGTGCGCGCAGGCTGCAGGCGCATTCCGCGCCCTCCGCATCCGTAAAGCGTCCGTCCCTCGTCAGATACAGATAGTCCGGCGTGTGGATGTCATGAGCGCGGTAAACCGCCTTCATGCGGCGCTTGTTCGTCACCGCAAGCGCCTGTGAAACGCTCAGCGCCGAGGGCAGCGACAGCGCCTCCGCCACGCGCGCCGCCGTCAGCACCGGCTGGTCCGTGCCGACCGCAAGCACGCCGTCGATCTGTTCCTCCCGCGCCGCCCTGATACAGGCCTCCGTATCAAAGGTCGAAATCTGCAGATGCGCATCCGCAATCTCCCGCCCGGGCGGGCACTCCGTGTAATCAATCAAAACGGTGCCGATGCCGCGCTCCGCAGCCCGCTTCAAGGCATGCAACTGGCAGTTCGACCCGCCTAAACCCATCAGCTTTTTCATACGCTCTATTATACTACAAAGAAGGGCTGCCTGACGGCAGCCCTTCTTGTATCGTCGTCGTGTCCTGCGGACGCATGCTTTCCGCTGAGCGGCTTGTTCGCCACGGAGCCGAGACTACAGGCTCGGCGGAGTGTCCGGCGAAATAGAGCGAAGCGGAATCATCGTCCGTAGAGGCACGACGTTCATTACATCAGTCTGTGACAACCGGGTAATCCTTCTCCAACCATCCGAAGTTCCCGGAGCTTCCCATGCCGCCGTTGAGGTTATAAGCCTCATGGCCCAGCATGCGCAGCACCGCCATCACCTGGGAGGCCGTCTGGCCCGTGTAGCAGTAAACGACGACCGGCTTGTCGGTCGGGATCTCGGAGAAGCTGTTCTGCATGCCCTGGCCGAAGGGGATGTTGATCGCGCCGGCGATGTGACCCTTCGCATAATCCTCGGCCTGACGTACGGAGAGGATCGTGTAGTCTTCGCTTCCCGCATCCACAAGCGCCTTCAGGTCATCCACCGGGAAGTTGAAGTACTTGTAGTTGTGTCCGTCCGCCTCGCTGTAGTAATTCGTGATCGCGGTTTTGATGGCCTCGTCCACCGGATAGCTGCCGTCCGGAAGCTCGTTAGCGGTCGTTTCCGTGTAGTCCTCAAAGCCGTCCGCCTGGGAAATGCCGCGGTTCCAGCCGCTCTGGATGTTGATCGCGTACTTGCCCGCGATGTTCAGCAGCGCAACCGTCTGGGAAGAGGTCTGGCCCGTGTAGCAGTTGACATAGATGGTCTTGTCATCCGGAAGCTTTTCCAGATTGGCCGGGATGTCCTGATAGGGGATGTTCACCGCACCCTTTAAGTGGCTCTCGCCGTACGCATCCGCCTGACGGATATCAAGGATCACCATATCCTCGCCGGCATCGATTTTGCCAAAGAGATCCGCAGGCTTGATCTGGTTGTTGCCGATGTCTCCCCAGGGGAAGTTGTTGAAATACTCCATCGCCGCTGTCTGAAGCGCATCTCCGCTTGCTTCCGCGCCACCGGCCGCTTCCGATGCTCCAGCCGCCGCGCTCGCGCCGGTGTCCGCCGCCGCAGTGCTTGTGCTCGTGCCGCTGCCGGAAGAACCGCCGCAGGCTGCCAGTGCTCCCGTGACCAGCATCAGCGCCAGTGTCAGTGCAAGTTTCTTCTTCATAATAAGTCCTCCTTAAGAAAATGATGTGAATGAAATAAAACTGCTTAAGACGCGTCCTGTTTGGCGGGGGCCGCCGCACCCTCCGGCATCTCCACCGGATTGTTTGAGTTTGCGGACCACTCCAGAAAGGCGCCGTCATAAAGCTTGATGTTACGGTAGCCGGCTTCATACAGCTGCACGAACACCGGCGCAGCACGGAAGGAAGACCTGCAGTAGATGATGATCTCATCCTCCGGGTAGACGCCGATCTCCTTATAATTAATCCGCGTCATTTCCTTCACCTTGAAGGTGCCGTCTTCGTAATAATTCTCCAGATAATTGCGCATCACGGCCGTCGGGATCTTGCCCTCCGCCATGTATTCCTCATCACTGCGGACATCCAGCAGCGTCACGCCCTCGCGCGGATTGTCCACGATGTCCTTCACATAGGCCATCTTCACATTGTAATCCCCGAGCGCCTCGCCCGCGGTGAAGGTGGCGGGTGTGACGGAAGGCACCGCATCCGTCACGGAAAGCCCCGCGGCCTTGATTGCCTCAAAGCCGCCGTTGACGACCTTAATCTTGTCAAAGCCGTACATGTACAGCGTCCAGAGCAGACGGGACGCACTCATCTTATCCGTATCATAGGCAATCACCGTGGAATCATTGGAGATGCCGTTCGCTCCCATCACCTCTTCGACCTTTGCCTTCGAGGTCAACATGTTGGCGACAGGCACGGAGATCACGATATCTGCGGAGGGGATGTTGACCGCGCCCTCCAGATGCTCCTTCGCGTATTCCTCCGGCGCCTGCATGTCCACAAAGACAACGCCCTCCTGTCCCATGAGAGCACCCGCATCCGCCGCACTGATGATCAATGATTCCGGGGTATCCGCGTAAGTGTGCGTGGCACAGCCCGCGAGGGCGGACAGCGTCAGCGCGCTGACAAGAACCGATAAAAGAATCTTTTTCATACATTCACTCCCACAACATACCTTCGGCCCGTACCGGCCGGTTTTCCATCCTGCAAAGCACTATTGTATCATACCGGCAGCAAAAAGTACAGGACAGCCCCCGGCCTTGTCGGAGATTCCGGAGGGCATCCTTGCATTGTGTTTTCTTCCTATGCTGTCATTCTTTTTCCGGTTCGAGGCGGTATTCCCATCAGCCATAAACTCATTGGGCACGAGAAAACGTTATATACTGGGATAATCTTCTCTGTGATAGAATAACAATAGCTCTGACAACGAACAGATGGAAGAGGATTGGCAGGTTATCATTCAGTGACTTCCGCATTGGAAAAACAACGTTCCCTGACGGTATATGTATGGCTGTATCTTGCTGTCTATGGCGTCTGCTCCGCGCTGTTCCTGACAGGCTTTCCCTTCGTGCACTCCGATGAAGGCTGGCTGGCGGGGCTTTCGAGGGACATGATGGCGGAAGGCAGTCTCGGCGTGACGGAAAGCTTCTTCAATGCCAAGGTGCGCTATCCGCACGCGATCAAGAGCATTTATCATCTTCTGCAGCAGGCGTATATTGCGCTCTTCGGCTATTCGCCCTTTGCCGTGCGGCTGCTGTCCCTGACCGGGGCCATTGTCTTTTTATGGCCCTTTTACTTGCTGGCGAAGCGTTTCACGGAGAAGGACGGATTGTCCTTTGCGCTGATGATTCTGCTGAGCCTGCATACCTGGTTCATCTACATCTCGCACTTTGCCAGGCAGGAGAGCTGGCTGCTGGCGCTGATGGCGGGGGTGATGCTTGCGTTGTGCCCTGCGCGTAAGAGGGATGCGGCGGACAGCGACGGTCCTCGCATGCTGAACGGCTCTACCATGCAAACGCCTGCCGGAAGGGCCTTCTGTGCCGCCCTCCTCACCGGCATCGCAATCGGCTTCCACCCGAACAGCTTTCTCCTGGCCTGCGTGGCGGGCGGCATACTGCTCGCGCAATTGATACAGGCGCGTCCGGGCAGGACGCAGGAGGCAGACGCCGTCACGGAGGCTTCCGCTCAGCCTCATGCGAAAAAACACTTCGACTTCCGCAGCAGCCCCCTCGCGCCGCCCGTGCTTTACGTATGTGTTGTCGCGCTCTTTGCAGCATTTTTCATCGCCGTCAGTTACTCCTTCGGTCCGCATTTTCTGCGCAACTACTTTGCCTACGGTGCTGCGGATTTCGGTCTGGATGCGCCACCCGGAGACCGCCTGACGGAGCTCTTCGGTTTTTTTGCAAGGCTCTGGAAGAGGGAGAGCGGCACCTATTACCTGCCGGAGACGCGCGTCTTTTTTGTGCTCATGCTGCTGCTGGTCATCGGCATGACCGTGTACGCCGTCCGCAGAAAGGACAGGGATGTCGCGCTGCTGCCGGCGGGGCTCGCAGGGCTGATCGCAGGTATCTACATCATCGGGCGCTTCAACCAGATGAGCTTCATCTTCTTCTTTCCCTTTGTGTATCTGCTGGCCGGGAAGGCACTGCTCCTGCTGCCCCGCCGGGAAGTATTCTTTGCATGTGCATTCTCCATCCAACTGCTGACAAGCGTCCTGCAGATCCGGCCATGGCTCCTGCCTCCCGCAGTCTCCTCCGACCGGAAGGCAGCGTCCGACGGCACCTACGACGGATACTTGCGGGAGCTCGAAGCCCTTGTCCCGCGGGACGCGAAGACAATCGCCAACCTGAACACGGCCTTTTATTTCGATCAGGGGAAACTGCTGGACTACCGCAACCTGCCCTATGTCATGCAGGGCGAAAGCAATGCGGACGCCGGCCCGGATGCCGATGCCCCGGATCCTGCCGGAGGCGCGACCGCTTCTCCCGTCAGCCGGATTGCTGCATATGTCGAAGAGAACCATGTCGAATACATCCTCTACACCGTGGAACTGGACTACCTGCTCTCGCACCGCCCGTATTACAACGTGATCTACGGGAATATCATGTTTGCCGAAGCCCTGAAGGAATACTGCGAAACGCGCTGCAAAGCCGTCGGCAGCTTCACCGACGCCCGCTACGGCGCACGCGTCATCGCCCTCATGGGGGACGAACGCTACGGCACCGTCACCGTGTACCGGGTGGTCGAATAACACCATGACACCCCGTCTTCTGACACACTTGCCTCTTTACTGATATTTTGGTACGCTTATGGGGTAGCAAAACCATGTGGCGGATTCCCCGCAGGGGGAGCGGGATGTGCCGTCGTGCAAAGCAAAACAATTCGGAGGACGGTATGGGAAGACTGGTGACGAGAAGCGATTTTGACGGCCTGGTATGCGCGATGATCTTAAAGGAGATGGGCGAGATCGATGATATCAAGTTTGTCCATCCCAAGGATGTGCAGGATGGCAAGGTGGATTTGAACGGCAATGACATCACGACAAATCTGCCCTTTGACCCGCGCGTGAAGCTCGCGTTTGATCACCACGAATCCGAGACCACCCGTCTCGAGGGAACCGACAGCGAAGGAAAGCTCATCATCGAGCCGCATGCCAAGAGCGCGGCGCGTGTCGTATATAATTACTACGGCGGCAAGGCGAAGCTGCCCCGCATCACCGACGAGCTCATGGAAGCGGTGGACAAGGGCGACAGCGCGGACTTTACGAAAGAAGAGATTCTGCATCCGGAGGGCTGGGTGCTGATGAACTTTCTGATGGATGCGCGGACGGGCCTCGGCCGTTTCCACAACTTCCGCATCTCCAACTATGACCTGATGATGACGCTGATCGACCACTGCCTGGAGCACTCCGTGGACGAAGTGCTGGCACTGCCGGATGTGAAGGAGCGCTCCGATCTCTATTTTGCTCAGCAGGAGCAGTTCCGTGAGCAGCTGCAGCGTCTGGTGAAAATCGAGGGCGATGTGGGCGTGCTCGATCTCAGAAACGAAGAGACTATCTATGCGGGCAACCGCTTCTATATCTACGCGATGTTCCCGGAGATCAAGATCTCCGTGCATGTCGCATGGGGCTTCCAGAAGCAGAACACGGCGGTGATGATCGGCAAATCCATCATCAATAAAACAAGCCCCGTCAACATCGGCGATATCTGCTTAAGCTACGGCGGCGGCGGTCATGCCAATGCCGGCACCTGCCAGCTGGCGAATGACAAGGCGGACGCGGAGCTGCCCGGGATCATCGCAAAGCTGCAGGGCTGATGCGACGGCACTGTTAGCCGGTGCCGCCCTGCCTCATGAACGTATTCTCGACAGAAAGATGTCAAAACTCTCCCCTTCCGTTTCCACGCGAACGAGGCGGGAGCCGTTTTTGTACGCGGGAAGATTGGTGGTCCTGAGAAAGACACCGTCGGAGGTATAATGCGGCCGGAGGTTGCTCACGCCGTAGAATTCACTGCTCCCGTCTTCGTAATGCAGGGTCAGCTCCGGAAGCGAAAAAATCCATGACATGTAAACATCATCGCTCTGTTCCTTTTCCTCCGGTGAACGAACCCTGTAATTGAAATCACGTCCTTCCAGCAACTCCGCACCGGGAAAGGTAAAACCCGCCCAGACAATACCGTCGATGATGCGCAGCTCCGTCAGCATGCCCTCCTCGCCGGTATCTTCATTTGTAAAAGAAATACCCTCGCCGAGCGGAATGATCTGCATGTCGGTATCCGTTTCCTCCGACATCTGCAGGCGCAGTCTGGTGTGACAGATCTCCTCCATTCCGGTCAGACCTTCATCCTCAAAGTCTCCCGCGAAGGTGGCAGGTCCCCCGACCAGCTCCACCTCGAAGGGCTCCTCCAGATCACGGGGGAGCGTATAATCGGAGCCATCCTCGCTCAGGCCGAAGCGGACATGCAACAGCAGGGACTGCGTTTCCTTGCGCCAGGAAGTGAGCGGATCCAGGGACTGCCAGTTGACATGCGGCGCATTGATCAACACGCCGTCTTTTTTCACCAGCCAGGTAAACTCCCGCGCTTCCTCTTTGGACACCGGGGAAACGGACAGCGTATAGGACTGCTCATTCCATCTGCGCCAGTCACGGATGACGGTGGCGCTGACCTCGTGCGGGGCAAAGTCTTCCGTGGACTGTGCTGTGGCGGACGCCGTATTGTCCGGGGCTGACTCCGCCGTCTTGTCCGAAGCCGCCTCCGCCGTCGTGTCCGCCGTGACCGCGGAAGAGGCGGTGGCGGAAGCATCCGGTTGAAGTCCGCTGCAGGACAGTGCCTGCGGACACAGCAGGCACAGCAGGGCAAACAGTGCGATTTTTTGATGTTTCATGTCTTTCCTCCTGTCATGATTCCTTACCGATACCTTCCGCGATCCGGAGCATCTCCTCCGGGCTTGCGTGACCGTCAATGATAACGGTGATCCCGTCAAGGGAATAAAGAAGCGTTCCGAACCCCGTGCCGTCCGTCACCAGATAGGCTCTTTCCCCACGGAATATCAGCGTTTTCATTTCCAGTCCCGACGTGTCAATCGAGCTGATGACACCGGGCAGCTGCAGCGTGACATCCAGCATACGGCCTTCTTCATCCCGATACCCGAATACGATCCAGCAATCCGTCTCCAGTGTTTCCGCAAGGCGGAATCGTTCGGGCACATAGGACGGACGGTACTCCCGCACACGCTCCATGGTAATGCTGTCGTCTGTTTCCGTCTGCACCACGCTGTTCTGCCGAAACGTTGTCAGGTACCAGTTGATCACCCTCTCCCGGAATTCGGCGTTGGTCGTTATGGCGAAAAGAAAAACCGCCGGCAGAATCAGGAGCACGGAGACGAGCAGCCTGCGCAGCTTACGTAACAGGCGCTCCGTGCGTTTTCTCGCCGCTTCTTCGGAGGTGCCCAGCACATCCGATATTTCTTTGTAGGAAGCTTCATGCTCATACTTCAGCTGCAGCAGCATTCTTTCATCTCTGGAAAGCGTCTGTATGACCTGCCGCAGTTCCCCGGCACGTTCTTTTTCAAGGATGATGTCTTCCGGATTTGTTGCTGTCACAATACGTCCCTCTGTGCAAGCGTCTGTGTTCGCAACCAGAATAGCAGAAAACAAAGTATAACGCAATGATTAAAAAAGAATAAATTATGTCGCATCAGCCGCGTTCGAGCTTCTTTAACGAAAAGTCCAGGATCCGCTTCTTACGTTCCTTGAGCATCGTCAGATAGAACTGCCTTTGCAGGTCGCTTAAGAAGGGGGTTTCATCGATGATGGTCTTGATCTTACGCATGTTGATCCGGGGCAGGATGCGCTTCAATGCAACATTGCATCCCTCGTACTCCAGGGATGAAATGAAATCAAAATAGCGGATTTTTTTGCCGCCCAGATTGATGGCGGAAAAGGGGATATCAAAAATACGGAGATCGCGCTCCGCCCGGTCTGATAACACCTTCTCCATGATACTGTCATCCGCCTGCGGATAGAGACAGCTGCCGCAGTCATAGACAGGGGCAAGAACCATATCATCCTTGCGGTCATCGTATAAAAAGCCCCAGTTCCATTTGGGATACCCTTTCCAGTCCCAGATACTTTTCACGCAGATACCATGCCTGATCCGGGCTGATGATCTGTTCCACCTCCGCGATGTTGATGCTGGATTGCAGATCACAGTAATCGCAATCCCACAGGGTATACTCCTCTCCCCGCTCCAGCTTTTCCCATGCATCCTTCATTGCATTGATGGATATCGTAAGAAAAGGAGGAAGATTATGCTCAAAATAGGACCGATCCTTCGGAAGACCTGTTTTCGCATCATAACGGGAAAACATATCCAGCATATCCTCCATTGCCAGTCCCAGTGCCTTTGCCAACTGGCGGACCGTACCGGCGGCGCAGCGTTCAATATCGCTCCGTCCCGCGCAGATATCCATGATTGTCGTTTTGGGTACGCCGCTGATCTTCGCAAGATGATACTTGGAAATATGATGTTGGTCAAGCCAGGTCTGCAAATCCATGAGGATACCGTCCTTCACAAAGGTGAATGCCCTACAACTTTGATTGTATCGGTATGCCGACCTAATGTCAACAGGGGCGGGGGTCCCGGATTCCGACAAAGGATGTACCTTGTCTATGATAAACGAATGCTGCTGATACCGTCACAAAAACAAAAAAACCACGTCATATATAATGAGAGATGAAAAGTGCGTGCGGAAACGGAGCATGCGAACGCACGGGGAGTACCATGAAACACAAATCGGATCAGGACATACTCGCGCTTTATGCGCAGCGTGACGAAAACGCCATCCGGGAGACGGCGGCCAAATACAGGGACTACTGCTTTGCCGTCGCAAACAATATCCTCGCGGATCCCTCCGACGCGGAGGAATGTGTCAACGATACCTGGTGGAGGGCGTGGAAGGCCATCCCGCCCGCAAAGCCCGCCGTATTGAAGCTTTTTCTGGCACGCATCACGCGCAATCTCGCCTTCGACCTGTACCGGAAGAACAGGGCGGAAAAACGTTCTGCCGGCGTGACGCTCTCCCTGGAGGAGCTGGGGGAATGCGTTTCAGACACGGACGCGCCGGAGAAAGTGCTCGAAGCGGAGGAGATGAAATCCGTCATCAACCGCTTCCTCCGGACACTCCCGGAAAGAGAATGCGACGTCTTTTTGCGCAGATACTTTTTCGGGGAAGAGATCAAAACCATCGCACAGGAATACCTCCTGAAAGAAAGCAATGTCAGGAAAATCCTGTCCCGCACGAGACAAAAACTTACGGAATACCTGCAAAGGGAGGAATGGCTCGATGAAAAAAGAGACGCTGTATGAGATGATCGGATACGCGGACGATGATCTGCTGACCCGAAGCGAACAGCATATCGTGCGCCGCATCGGCAAGGCCGCGCGTTTTGGCGGAATACGCCTTCTGCCATGGGCTGCAGCGGCAGCGGTGTTTTTTACAAGCGCCATTACCGTGGCTGCGGTGATCCTCTATCACCAGCGTGTGGAAGAGGTAACGGAACCGCTGAGGCAGAGGGTGATCGTACCTGCCGAAGGAGACGAAGCGGAAAGATATAACTGGGAACATGACGGGCCGGGGCTTTTGTTCTCCTGGGAAGGATTTGATACAGGAACGGAACGTTATCAGCCCGAGTTTCAGGTGGGCTATCTACCGGGCATCGGTACGGAGGGGACATTGACCTATGAAGGTTATGACATGCAGCAGACACAGGCTGTCATGGCCGGCAACACGGAGGGCGACACGAAACACTGGCACAGCCGGATCATCCGTGACAAAGGAAATGAAGATCTTTTCCGGATCGAGGTTCTTTATCCGACCGATCGGGTACATCATATTCTGGCGGGAGAATGTGAAATCGTGACGGAGGAACAGTGGGGCGCATTGCAGGTCACGGGCGTTCATGTGGAGCATCCGGCAGGTGTGTATTCAAACGGGGTCGGATATGACGGAGGCGCAGGCGGTCTTCCCGAAGAAAACCATGTATTTCTGTTTGATACGAAGAACGGCTATGTGATTCAGCTGGCGGGAACACAGCCGATGGAAGAAATCATACGCACGGCGCGCAGCATGAAAATCCGGATGACAGATAAGGTCTTTGATCCCTATGAAGGGATGACGGAGGAAATGCGCAGATACGAAGAAGAAAACGATGAAATACAATACGGCTACATCAACCTGAGCCGCGGTTGAGCGGATGACAATACCTGTTTCATAAACAGCGGGCGTTTCGGCCTGCAGCACAAACGGAGGAAAACAACATGAAAAAGAGAATCGCGCTGCTCCTTGCGGCAGCTCTGGTTTTTTGCGCCTGCGGCGCCAAAGCGACGGGAACGCGGGATGGCGTAGCACATGCGGCGGAGGAAACCGGAGGATTGTTATCGGCCCCAAAGGACGGTGAAACACAGACGATCACGGTGGCATCGGCTTCCTTCAACACCTTTGAGCTCGAACAGTATATCAACCGGTTCAACGGATCGCAGAATCTTGTACACGCGGAATTGAAGCAATACAGTGAACCGACACAGCTTCTTGCGGACTTTGCGGCGGGGGATGCGCCTGACGTGCTGGATCTCCATGGCGCGGGCATTCCGCTGAACGGTGTCAACTTTGTCGATATGATGCCTTTTCTGGAGGCGGACACAGGTATTGCATTAACGGACTTTTCCGGGAACATCATTCCGTCGCTCAAAACGGACGGAAAGCTGCTCGCTTTGACGGACGGTTTTTCGATTACAACGGTGACGGGACGCACGAAGGATGTCGGTATGCAGTCCGGATGGAAGATGGCGGATGTGGAACAGCTTTCTTTGGAAAAGAGCGGGGATCATTTTGTATTTCCTCCCCATCTGACGGCCGGGGAGATGATGCTGTGGTTCTGTTATGTTTCCATGGGACAGATGATCGACTGGAATGCGGGGCGGTGTCATTTTGATACGCCGGCCTTCACGGAAATGCTGGAGTTTTGTGCGGATCTTCCCCGCAGCTATGACGCGTCGGCAGGAGGGATGTCAGAGTGGAGTGAGAAGGTATTGCTGGTGGTGGAAACGGTTGCAAATCCGGCAAGGTTGGAGGCAATCAGAGAAAACTACGGGACGGAAGCCTATACCTTCATCGGATTTCCCAATGCGGATGCCAATAACGGCGCGTACTTTGACAGCACAAATAATCTGCTTCTGGCGATTCCCGCGAGGAGTCAGAAAACCGCAGCTGCCTGGGCCTTTGTGCGCGGCATGCTGGAGGCGGACTGGCAGAGCAGGGTGGCGGAACGCTGGGAACTGCCGATGATCCGCAGCGCGCTCGATGCGATGTTTGACGACTATGTGATAAGCGGTGAGGGCATTCTTTCCGATGCGGATAAGGAACGCTTTTACCGTCTGCTGGAGGAAACAACGATCTTCATTCACGACGATGACAGGATTCGCGAAATCATTATGGAAGAAGCAACCGCCTTTCTCTCCGGACAAAGAAGCGCCAGGGAGGCAGCGGAGCTTGTTCAGAACCGTGTGACAATTTATTTGCAGGAGCAATATCAACGCTGACATCATTTGAAGAAGCCGGAACGCGTGACATAATTAATTCTTTTTTAATCGTGGCATTGTCGCCGGGATTCTGCTATTCTTTACCCGAAACACATATTCAACAATGCGGTTAAGGGATTTCACATGCTGTTCGTTATGATTTTGTCTGATCACGAGCGCTCCTTCGTGGAAAATCTGTTTCGGGAGAACAAGGCACTGTTCTTCAACGTGGCGAGACAGATTCTGCATTCCCATGCGGAAGCGGAGGATGCCGTATCGGATGCCATGTACCGCATCATCACAAATTTAGATAAAATTTCCGGACTTCCGCGTCACAAAATACGCGCGTACTGCATTGTAATTGTAAGAAACTGCGCGTATGCAAGATACAGGAAAACAGACGAAGTGCCCATGGAAATGAACACCGCAGCAGGAGCCGCGTTCAAGCATCCGGAGGATGTACTCCTCGAAAAGGAAAATGCGGAGGAGCTCAAGTGCATCATCCGGAAGCTGTCCGGGGATGAAAGGATGCTGCTTCAGCTCAAATATGTGGATGAGGCGAATTACAGGGAAATTGCGGATGTGCTTGGCATTACGGAAGAAACCGCAAGAAAGCGTGCGGAGCGCCTGCTGCGCAAGCTGCGCGATTTGATGAAAGGGGAATGACAGCATGCATCAGGAACAGCAAGCGGAACAGGCCGTCAGGGACGCCATGCGCGCCGTGTATGAGGAGGATGTACGCCGTCTGGATGCGGCTGACGAGGATGTTCGCGAAACAGTGCAGCTGACAAAGCGGCAGCTTTCCGATCTTTCCGGACGCATCTGCGCCCTCCCCGAAGAGATCAGGGTTCTTTTTTTCAGCAAATACTGCTTTGATTTGTCACCGGATGCCATGTCGGATTTTCTCCGCACGGATTATCCGTCAGGACGGCTGCGTTACTATGAAGATCTGCTGTCGTCCGTCATACTGTCAGACGATGGCCGGCGCATCAGTACAGAATCCTTCCGTAAGGCCGGCCGGCTTGCATGGAAGCAGTACATGAAATATACGAAACAGCGGACAGGCGCGCAAAAAATATCCATAAAAGCGGGTAGACGCCTGTTGCCCTGGGCTGCGGCCGCTGCCATCTTCCTTGCAAGTTGCGGGACGGCCATTGCCGTGATGCTGTACAGCCAGCGGACACAGCAGATTACGGATACGGCTCCGCTGCAGGGAACATATACCGTACATCAACTGGACGGCACGGAAGTGGAACGGGTGGAATGGAATTATGAAGGCCCCGGGCTGGCCTTTACCTGGGAAGGCATCAACGAAGACAGTGTGCGCTACATTCCGGAATTCCGCGCCGGATATCTGCCGGACAGACCGACGGTATCGCCGCTGAAACAGGTTTGGGATGAGTTTTACAAGCCGGAGAAGGGCTGGCACATTATTCAGGAGCGCGATGAATGGTGGCTTAGCGGTGAAATACCGTACAGGATCAGCATCTTTTTTCCGGACTCCGATGTACATTATGTTTTGTCCGGCGACTGCGAGATTATCAGTGAAGAGCAGCGCGGAAACCTGCAGGTGACCCGTGTGCATGTGGAAACCACAGACGACCGTACCTGGTCTGAGGAAAACCACATCATCCTCTTCGACCGCGAAAACGGTCATGGGATCCATATTGCCGGAACGCTGCCCCTGGAGGAGCTGCGCCATATTGAAGAGGAACTGGAAATCCGCCTGAGCGATGTGGTGTTTGAACCCCCGTTTGCTGATATTCCGATGGAAAACATCTACATTTACAACGGAGAACAAATCCTCACCCTCAACCTCGGCCGCGGGTGAAAATGACGTAGCGGGGGCGCGGCGAAGCGAACCACGCCCCTGTTGATATTGAAGAAGCTCGAACGCGTGTGACGCGCCGGGATTAGATTCTCTTTAACCAATCTGCGGCATCTATAATGCGAATTCCCTCATGCGTGTACTCCGGCTGGTAAGTTCTCGCTATAAGCAGCCTGGGATACGCATCCTTAATATCCAACAGCGGCGTCACCTCTCTGTGAAATGTTTTTTCTTCCGAGATATCATATGCCACTTGAATATAAAGCTTCTCTCCCTGATTTATCGCAACAAAGTCAATTTCTTTGTTCCGCAACACACCCACATACAATTCATATCCTCTGCGAATCAGTTCAACAGCAACGATATTCTCTAAGACATGACCATAATCCATATTTTTTGTTCCAAGTCTGGCATATTTGAAGCCATGATCTGATAAATAGTATTTGTCTTCAGAGCGTAAATATCGCTTGCCTTTGATGTCATATCGCCTCACTTTGTAAAAGGCGTAAGCCTTACACAGGTATCCTATATAGCTGCCTATCGTCTTATGATCTGCTTTGGTTTGATTCTTTGCCAAAGCTTCCGTAATGGATCTCACAGAAACAATACTGCCTGCATTGTCCATCAGAAAGTCGATCAGCTCATGCAGCAACGGTTCATTGCGAAGTTTATTTTTCTTGACGATATCTCTCACAATCAGAGCATTCAGCACTTCTGTGTTGATATAGCGGTATTTTTGTGTTTCGTTTGAATAAAGATATGATCCTGCCATCCCGCCTTCTCTCATATAGTTTGTTAAACTGCCATATATATTCTCGGAAGGGAAATATCTGGTGTACTCTTCAAAGGAAAACGGAAGGATATGCACTTCATAGGTTCTGCCAACAAACAAAGTAGCTAAGTCACTGCTCTGTAAAAAGGCATTTGAGCCGGTGACATAAATATCATACTTTTCTCTTGCGTGCAGAGAGTTGATGGCCTTTTCGAAATGATTGCACATTTGCACTTCATCGATCAACAGATAATTATTCTTTTTCTCCTTAAAATGCTCCTCCGCATATTTTTCCAGAGAACGATATTCCAATAATCTTTCAAAATCTGTCAGGTTGAAGTTGATATGAATGATATTTGCCTTTTTATCTTTCTTTTTGATTTCATTGGAAAATGCATCCATGAGTTTGGATTTTCCGCTTCGTCTCACCCCTGTGATCACTTTTATATCCGGGGTGTTCATAAGGCTGTTTAATTCTTGCAGATAAGTTGTTCTTTTGATCAGCTTCATGGCTGCGCCTCCACATATATAGTATCATTTCTATTCCCCAAAATCAACATTTTTGCGTTTTTGGGGAATAGAATGAAGATCCGGAAAGGGGATCATGATTTGAAGAAGCTCGAGCGCATGGCGCCCGGCCTGTGGTTCCGTATGACCGCCTCTTTCTTCGCTTCTTTCCGTGCCTGAAGCGCGCTAGCGTAAAGTTTTATTCGGAAATGGAAAAATAGAAAGAGAACACCACTTTGTGATAAAGTATTCAGGCGCCAACCAAAATACCTAAACAAAGGAGGTGTTCTCTATGACAAAAAGTATACAGCATTTTGCGGAGATC
>JAFSPF010000005.1 GCA_017443065.1 Lachnospiraceae bacterium | reverse complement strand
TTCGCCCGGTTTGTAGGTGTTGGTCACGACGGCTCCTGTCACAACGGCACCGTCCGCATCTTCCACTGTTGCGTATTTGATTGCGGGTGCCTGGTAGCCCTTCACCTGATTCTCTTTAACTTCATACTTGATGAGGGCGCCATCCTCATACTTGGGAAGATCCTTAAAGGTATGCTTCAGGTCTCCGTCGGAGAACTCATATTCATCGACGTACTGGTCATTGCCCCACAACTCGATCGTTACCTTTCCGCCATCGGGACGCATGCCCGCAGCGTTTTCGTTGTCATCCCACACCTTTTCGACCGCGATCTCAATCGGGACAGGCGTATAGCTGTTGGTGATGACAAATCCCGTGCTCTGATTATAGTCGATGCTGTCCGTGCTCTCCGGCAGGATCGTCGTTGTATAACGATTCACCTTTACCTCGTCCACGCGGTAGGTGATCTTCTGTCCGTTGGCATAGGCCTGCAGGTTGTTGAAGGTATAACTCCACTCGTCTCCCTGTCCGGTAAGCTGACGTGATGCCACCTGTACGAAGCCAGAATTCTGCGGGTCATGCTTGTCCGCCATCAGTCTCACAGTGATGGAATCCGGACGGAAGCCGTCGGCATCCTTCGCGTCATCCCACTTCTTTGTCACTTTGATGCTGATCGGCGTGACGATGCGCGGATTTTCCAGATCAAAGCGGTATCCGCCGTCACTTAAGCCGCTCTTTTCGACCTTCGCTTTTCCGTATCCCTCGACCTGTACTTCTTCGATGCTGTATTCGACTTCTTTACCACCGGCCACTTTCTGCAGGCCGGTAAAGTCATGGAAATAGTCCGTATCCGCTGTGAGCACCGCTTCCTGTGTCGGAAGATTGGCGTTGTTGGTCAGGATCACCGTGACAGGTCTGCGGAAGCCTTCCCTGTCATCCTGGTCATCCCATTTCTTTTGCACCTCGACATGGGTCTCCTGCGGCTTGTAGCTATTGGTCACCGCAAAGGTACCGTCTTCAGCGATGATCTGTGCCGGCACGATCGTCGCCGTGTATCTCGGCACAGGATCTTCCCGCAGGGTATAGACGATCTCTTTGCCGTTTGCGTGCTTCGGCAGGCCTTCCCATGTTGCCGTGAGGGCCGGATTGTCACTTTCTTTGAGCGGTGCGACCTTTACCTCTTCGCCGTCGGCGTAGAGGCGTACCGTGACCGCACCGTCAGTCGGACGGTAGCCGTCCTTATCCTTCTCATCCTCCCAGGTCTTGGTGACCTTGATGACGATGGTCTCCGGCTGATAGTGATTTTCCATTTCAAACGCATAGCCGTTGTCCGTCTCCGTCATCTTGGGTTCACCGAGATCGTACAATTCCTTTGTCCGCTCATCCGTCACTTCCTTGACGGTGTATTCGATTTTCTTGCCGTTCGCGAACTTCAACAGCTGTCTGCCTGCGGAATCCGTGCGGAAGGTGTAGGTCCACTCCTTACCCGTGCCGCCCAAGACCGCATCGTTGACGAGCGTGCCGTTTGCATACAGTTCCACCTTGATGCCCTGCGGACGGAAACCGGCGCTGTTGTTATTGTCTTCCCAGATCTTCTTGACGTCGATCGTGACAGGCGTCGTGATGTGCTCGTTTTCAATAACATAGCCGTACTGTGCGCTGCCCGTGGGTTCCTTGCCCGTATAACGCGCAGCCACATCCGCACTCATCTCTTCTTCGACGGTGTATTCCACGTCTTTACCGCCCGCCATGACCGGCAGGTTGTCAAACACATCCGTCAGCTTGTCCGCCGTCAGTTCCACATGGCGGTCCTCGCCGTTTGCATCCTTCACTCTGTTGCCGTCCGCAAGGATATACACCTTCACGCTGCCGCGAAAGCCCTCCGCGTCGTTGTCGTCCTTCCAGACCTTCGTCACCCTGACGCTGGTCATATCCGGCGTATAGCTGTTGGTCACCACGAAGCCGTCTTTCTGATTGCCCGTCACCTTGGACGTATACGGACGCAGCGGCACTTCCTGTACCGTGTACTTTGCGGGGTGTCCGTTCACGATTTCCGGAAGCTGCTCAAAGCTGCCCTTCCAGACGCCGTTTGCATCCGCTGTGAGTGTCAGGCTCTTGCCCGTATCCACGCCGCTTTCATACAGTCTGACCTGTACCTGCGTCGGACGGATGCCTGCGGAGTTGTTGTCGTCTTCCCACTTCTTTTCCACAGGAATATTGATGTAGGTCGGGTTGTAGGTGTTGGTGATCGTGATGCCGTTCTTTACCGCCTCCTCATTTGTCGCAAGGATTTCGTTCTCGTGCCACGTCACATCCGGCGTATATGTCGCCGTGTAAGGGCTGACCGCAACCTCCTTGATCCGGTAACCGATCGGCTTTTTGTTTGCATACATCGGCAGGTTGTCAAAGGAGCCCTCCCAGTTGCTGGAAGCGCTGAGTACGATTTCCCTGCCCGCATCGCGCCAGCCCAGACCGTCGTTTAAGCGGTGAATCAGCTTCACTGTGATATTGTCCGGACGCAGGCCGGCGGAGTTTCCGTTATCATTCCAGATCTTCTTCACCGGGAAGGAGATCTTCTTCACGGGATGCGTGTTGGTGATGACAAAGCCCGCACCCATGCTACCCTCGATCTTCGAGGTATAGTGCTCGATCTCAGGCTCACGCACGCTGTATACGATGTCCTTACCGGCGCTGTCCACCTTGGGCAGATCGGTAAAGCTGTGCTTCCAGTTATTTGCCGCGTTCAACGTGGCGCTCTTTACTTTGACACTGCCGATCATCAGGTCGACGCTGATGGAATCCGGACGCAGACCGTCCGAATTGTTTTCGTCATTCCAGCGCTTCTCGACATCGACCTTGATTTTGTCGGAGGTATACTTGTTGACAATCTTCGCGTCCATCGTGTTGTTCGCCACCACGCGCACAACCGCACCGTCCGCGGGTGTCGTTTCCACGGAATAGTTGATCGGGGAAGCAAAGCTGTTTTCCACCACCTTATATTCGCCCGCACGCAGACCTGTCAGGGTCGCACTGCCGGTGCCTTTGATTTTGATCGTCTCGGATCCTTCGTTGCCGGCACGCTGGTAGGTGTTACCGTTCTGCGTGAAGCGCAGCTTGTTGCCGGCGGCATCCGTGACCGTGAACGAAAACTCCGTGTTGCGGATTTCATCGTTCAGATCGCCTTGCAGTTCCTTGACGATTCTTAAGTTGCCGGTCGGCACCTTTTGGAAGTCGACAAAGAAGCGTGCCAGCCAGTAGATATTGACCGGTGTGACCTCTTCGTAGGTGATGATGCCGTTCCCGTCGACGCCGGAGTACTGATCCTTTGTCGAGATGTTGAAGCTGTAAACCGTTCCGTCCGCCAGCGTGATCTCGCCCGCATAACGCTGGTCGGCATCCGTCCAGACGATGGAGGTCACGTTGCTGAAACGTCTCTGGAAATAGTCCTCAAACTTCTTCTTTGCATCCGCATAGGGCTTTCTCTCCAGGGAAGGAATCGTGTCAAAGGGCGCACCGCTCTTCTCCAGATCGTAAAGCTCCACCATATAGGAAGGTGCATTGATCGCGATGCCGTCCAGATGCCAGCCGTCATCTTCCTTTTTCAGAACGTAGCCGACATAGTTGAGCGTCTTTTGATCCGAAAGATATCCGAAGCGCTCGCCCAGCTTCGCAATGTCGCCCGCATTTGTCATGGCCTTCAGGATATAGTCCTGGAAGAAGGTTCTGGCAAGCTGTGCGTTGCCGGCCGTATCGCCCAGTCCGCTGGACTTGTAGGTATAATATGTGTAGCCGCCGTTTTTCGCAGGCTTCGCGCCGAGCTCTTCCAGCTCATTCAGGTCGATCGACACGTTGAAGTACGGCACGTTGTTTTTGTACGGACCGAACTTGCCGATGCTGATCGGACCGTGCAGCTTGTTGCCCTCACCGTCGTCCGGCACAAAGTTATCATATTTCAGATAGACCTTTGCGCTGATCACGTTGCCGTTTAAGGGCTCGATCAGCCACGCAAAGTGTCCCGTATTGTCCGTTCCCGTACCGTTATCGAAATAGACAACATCGCCGGCACCGTCATCAAATTCCGTATAGACGCGCCAGTTGTTTGTGTTGCCATTCGCAATGCGGAAGCGGGATACCCTGTGGTAAATACCGTTGCCCTCGTGCCAGTAGACACCGTAAATGGTGTCATGACCGTCCACCGCATAGGATGCGCCGTTGCCGGTGCCTGCAGTAAAGGTCACATCCGCAAGACCCGCGCCGACATAGCCCGTGCCACGGATCGTGATGGAGCCGGAGCCTTTTTTGAAGAGATGCGCACCGGTCGTATAGCCGTCACCGGATTTCTTCGTGTTGCCGCCGACGACGATATAAATCGAAAAACTCTCCGTCGTGAAGTCCGCGGTCTTGCCGCTGGTATCGGCCTCCATGAACTCCACCTGATTATCATTGGTAATATGTATAACTTCAGCAACTTTTTCGGGGGCGGGTGTTTCTTTGCCTGTGGTGGAAATGGAGACGGCGACCTGCGCGCCTTCCGCAGGCTCGACTTCATAGCCGTACTCGTCAATAAAGCGAATATCGAAGGCCGCGAAGTCCTCCGTGCTCAGATCCTCGTTCTGTGCCGCCGCTTCCTCGACGGCCGCTTCCACCTGTTCAAACGCTTCATCGTATACGGTGATCTCTTCCGCTTCCAGCGTGACCGTTCCGTCGAAGGCATCGCTCATGAAGCTGACCGTAATCCTCGTCTGACCCGCGTATGCGGTGAGGGTGATCTCCTTCGCCTCATTGACCTCCTCGGTACCGATCTCCTCTTCGGGAAGCGCTTCCGTTTCTTCCTCCGTCGGGAGCTCATCCTCTGAGGGAACCGTCTCTTCTATAGAAGGGATCTCCTCAGCCGGTGTCTCCTCCACCGGAGCCGCGGGGAGAGCTTCTTCTGCCGGCGCTGCCGGAGGAACTTCCTCCGCCGGTGCTGCCGGTGTTTCTGTCACCGGAGCGGGCGCTTCTTCCTGCACCGGCGCTTCGGCCGCTTCCTGCACCTCCGCAGGCGCTTCGATGTCTTCGTCTTCCACATAGACGTATTCATCGGCAGTCGCCAGGGAATGGGAGAATGCATTTGCAAATGTCGCGGCCATCATGATCGTTGCCAGGATCCTTGCCACTCTGCGTTTCATCTGTTTTGCCTCCTTGTGTCTGTTGCTTACTCTCGTCTTAGCTACTGTGGTTGTTTCTGCAGTTGCTGTTTCTGTTGTTGCCTGTTGCCCGTTGTTGCTGTCTATGTCAATCATACTTTCCGCCGCATAAATATGCAGGCAAAATCCTCCGAGCATCAGTGTAGCAAAGCACCTATCATGAAACCGATCATAAAAAGCATTATTTTTTGGCAGTTTTGATGCATTTTTTCGTGCATAAAACCGGAAAGCCAGTACTGGAGCGGATTTTAGAGTGCATAATATTCGATTTTGTAAAATCTAAATTTTTTCTAAACCGGTGCTTTGCATGATTTCGTGACTATAGTCGGGAACTCCGTCCCGTGGATATGCACAATTGATATAGAAGAAACACCGCCATTTTTTCGGCGGTGCCTCTCGGAAGACAATATTGACTTATTTGGTTAATTCCGGCGGTTCAGATGTTCGTATTTTTTGCGCGTGACACATGCGTCATATTGGTTTTTTACACATTTCGGCTTGAAAAAACCGTTTTTTTCTATATAATAGTTTGAGTGCATATTGTCATTTACTTTGTTACGGAGAACAAACATGATTCAGGCCAACAATGTCACCCTGCGCGTCGGGAAAAAGGCGCTGTTTGAGGATGTCAACATCAAGTTTACGCCGGGCAACTGCTACGGCGTGATCGGCGCAAACGGCGCGGGGAAATCCACTTTTTTGAAAATACTGTCGGGGCAGCTGGAGACCACGAACGGCGACGTGAGCATCACGCCCGGCGAGCGCCTCTCCTTTTTAGAGCAGGATCACTTCAAGTATGATGAGGAGATCGTGCTGGACGTGGTGATGCAGGGCAACGCACGCCTCTTTGAGATCATGAAGGAGAAGGACGCGATCTATGCCAAGGAAGACTTCTCCGATGAGGACGGCATCCGCGCTTCGGAGCTGGAAACGGAATTTGCGGAGATGAACGGCTGGGAGGCGGAGTCCGATGCGGAGACGCTCTTAAACGGCCTCGGCATCCCGGACGAATACCACCGCGCACAGATGAAGACGCTGGACGGTTCGCTGAAGGTGAAGGTGCTGCTGGCGCGTGCGCTCTTCGGCAATCCGGACATCCTCCTGCTCGACGAGCCGACGAACCACTTAGACCTCGACGCGATCGAGTGGCTGGAGGAATTCCTCATCAACTTCGACAACACCGTGATCGTGGTCAGCCATGACCGCTACTTTTTGAATAAGGTCTGCACGGCGATTGCGGACATTGATTACGGCAAGATCCAGCTTTACGCCGGCAACTACGATTTCTGGTACGAGTCCTCGCAGCTCATGATCCGCCAGATGAAGGAAGCGAACAAGAAAAAGGAAGAGCAGATCAAGGAATTAAAAGAGTTCATCGCACGCTTCTCCGCGAACGCCTCGAAATCCAAGCAGGCCACCTCGCGTAAACGCGCGCTGGAAAAAATCGAGCTGGAAACGATGAAGCCCTCCAGCCGCAAATATCCTTACATTGACTTCCGTCCCGACCGCGAGATCGGCAACGAGGTGCTGACGGTGGAGGGTCTGACGAAAACCGTGAACGGCGTGAAGGTGCTGGACAACCTCTCCTTTGTCGTGCAGCATGATGACAAGATCGCCTTTGTGGGCGCCAACGAGCAGGCGAAGACCGCGCTCTTCAACATCCTCGCGGGACTGGACGAAGCGGACAGCGGCACGTATAAGTGGGGCGTCACTACCTCCCTCTCCTATTTTAAAAAGGATAACACGCGGGAGTTTGACAACGACTACACGATCACCGAATGGCTGACCGGCTATTCCGAAAACAAGGACACGACCTATGTGCGCGGGTTCCTGGGCCGCATGCTCTTTGCGGGCGATGACGGCGTGAAGCGCTTAAAGGTTTTGTCCGGCGGCGAGAAGGTGCGCTGCCAGCTCTCGAAGATGATGATCTCCGGCGCGAATGTTCTGATCTTTGACGAGCCGACGAACCATCTGGACATGGAGGCGATCACCGCCCTCAACACCGGCATGGTGAAGTTTCCGGGTGTGGAGCTCTTTGCCTGCAGGGATCACCAGATCGTGCAGACGACGGCAAACCGCATCATGGAAATCCTCCCCGACGGTTCGCTGATCGACAAGGTTACGACTTATGATAAGTATCTCGCCGCGGACGCGGAGGCAAGGAAACGCACGGTTTACACCTTTACGGATACGCCGGACACCGGCATGGAAGAAGAATAAGGGCACTTCTCGCGAACCTGCGCAGAAAAAGAAAGGAGGAAGCCTTACGCTTCCTCCTCAGTGTTTGTTGTGTACCTCGTTGCGTATTCTGCGCAGCTTGCCCTTGTGCGCCTGCGTGCGCGCGGCGTGGCGTAAGGGTTATTCGTACCGGAGGGCGTCGGACCAAACGTACGCTGTTCCGTTTTCGCCTTCCGGGGTGGAAACGCTCGCCCATCCGGGATACCGTCCGCTCTCTAAGGAAAACACAAAGAACTCTTCGCCCTCCTTGACGTTTCGGACCTTCTTGTTCTTATCCGGAAACTTTCTGAGTTCTTTCATGTATTTCCTGTTCAGGCTTGCGCCGGATCTGCCGGCGCCGCTTTCTATGCGGGCCACCATGCGCGTCAATTCCACATTCAACAGGCTGTCTCTGTTCAGATAGCCCGTCTGCCCCTTGGCACTCACAAGCACATATCCGTCCCCTTTTATGCCCACTTCGCCTTCCAGCACGAGCACCACATCACCGGGTTCTACAGAGGCCAGAACGGGGGAGTGCGCGTTCGTATTCTGAAAAACATGATCTTTTTTTGAAGCCGAATAGTATTTCTTTTCGTGGTTTTTATCTTCCCAGTGCGCGTAAACGGTCATGGTTTTTCCGGTAAATATTTCATTATTCACGAACTGCCTGCCGCCGACGGGTTCCGTGAACCATCCGAGGAACTTCTTGCCCGGCTGCGTGGCTACCGGCAGCCAGTCGGGTGTGATGTAGCGGGGGAAGTCCTCACGCGAGAGGCATTGGATATCACAGTACCCCCCGTTGGCGTCAAAATAAACATCGTAATCTGTCCATTGTTCTGTGATCAGGTAAATACTTCCATATTTTTTCGGCGGTATCTCTACAACATATCCGCATCCGATGTCACCCTGGTTTTTCTGGTCCTCGATTTCTGCTACCCCGGAATCATAAACAACCGGGTAACATTTTTTCCCATTGATCTTAACCTTATCACCCACGATATACAGGCCACCGTTGCCTTCAATGTACCCGATCTCAGAGTGCTCGTATTCTTTTATCGCGTACAGCTCACCACCATTGAGATGCCTGTAATCAACGCAGACATTTTCCTTGTCTATCCACCGGACCATTCTGCCTTCAAGCACGCAGCAGTACCGGCGCCCGAGCTCGTCAATGACAGTCACCTTTTCACCGGGGCGTCGAAGGCCCTGATCCGGATTTCCGTCAAAGTTAAAATAGTATTCAATTCCCTGTCTCACAAACTCACCCTTCGACCTGTCAGGCACCAGTACGCCCGTCTTGCTTGCATAGGTGTTGCTGACCGGCTGCCACTTTGCTGTCAGGGTGGTGCTTTTCTCTTTGAATCTGTAATAATCTTCATGAATGCGTTTCCCCCTCTGATCAAACCAGCCGAGGAAGATATATCCGTCCCTCGCCGCTGTCGGCAAAGCGCCGTGTCTGAGCAGGTATCCGTCTTCCTCCGTATCCCCCTCGTTTTGGCGTTTTGCCGTCATGACCTGCACGGTACACCAGCCGCCGTTCGCGTCAAAATAGACCGCAGGGAATCTGCCCACGCCCCCGGCTCTCTCCAACGCTCTTGTGAGGATATAGCCTTCCGTATCCAGGCGGTAGTGGTAGATCTTATAGAAGTCCAGTGTGTATTCGATCTCTCCCTTCTTTGTTGTATACTCCTTTTTCACCCCGGTAACCACCGTATCGAGAATACGGATCCTGTCTCCCCTCTGCAGAAAGCCGATTCGTATCGAGGAATCCATTTTCGCCTCGCGGTAGATTTCACACCCCAGGTCGGGGACTTCCCCCAGGGTAAAATCCTGTTCGCTGTTCTCACACCAGTACAGAGTTCTCATATCCTCCGTGATTCTTCTGGTGTTTTCCGTTACGATTGTGCCCTGTCCGTTCTTCTCTGTACACCAGTAGGCATTCTTTTCGGCGGCGTTACGGAACACCCGCTTCACATCCTCCGGCATTTCCGTCTTTGATCTTCCTCCGCCATACAAAATCACATAGTCCTGTTCCTTCCCGGTATCGGGATCCGTAAATCGGATTTTTTTACCGTCCCTGATGAAGGTTACCTGGTAATACGAACCCGCCAATACCCATTCCACCTTCAGCCTTGTGTCCGGGATCAGCACCTCGCCCTCCTGCAGGACGTCGCCGTTCCTCTTTTTGATCTCCGCGACCTTATGACCGTGCTTTTTTACCTTTTCCTTGAAATCATCCATATTCAGCGTTCCGTCGATGTTGACGCGCACGTCCACCACGCGGCCGTCGGAAAGATCCACGGTCACTTCAAAGTCCGCGGGCTGGAACCAGGAGAGGAAGTTTCTCTTCACATAACCCGGATAGCCGTCGTAGCCGATCAGAACATAATTGCCGTCATCGCCCGTCACATGATCCCAGCATAGCATGCAGCTGCCTGCCTTGATGCTTCCGATCCGCTCATAGCTTTCTCCGGCACCCGCACGCACATTCAGCGCCACCTCCGCCTTCAGGAAATCCGGGCGGACATAAGGCACGAGCGTTTCATAGGGATCAGCGTCCTCGCGTTTTCCCGTCGCATCAATGGTCTGCACGGAAACCTTCAGTTGCGTGCCGTAGGGGAAGAGCGTATTTTTGAAATAGAGCGCCGATACATCCAGCTCCTCGTTTTCCGTTTCGGTTTCCAGGAGCAGTTCTTCGTCATAGCCCTCACCGGAAGGCGTCAGGGCAGAGACATTCACGCGGAACTTTGCCTCGTAGCCGTCATAAGGGAAGCTCCAGCGCACCATGGCATATTGGAAGGAGAGACCCTCCGGCGCCGGCATTTTGTGACCGTCATAATACCATGAGAAGCAGGTTTTGTTGGAGCGTGGCATGCCGTCACTGTCCAGTGCCTGAATATACCAGATATACTGCCCTTCCCCCAAACCGTGCCAGAAAGAGCGCTCGATATATGACCTTGCATCCTTTGTCTCAATCAGAACCGTTTCGCCGTCTCCGGTAATCACGATGTGATACTGGAATGCGCCTTCCACCGGTGTCCAGTGCAGGCTGTCCGTCGGCTCATCAAACGCAATATTTTCGATATTCCCGAGACCCAGGTCTTCCGTCGTGTTGAGGTAGATGATTTCATGGTAATCATAGAAGGCAGGCCCGCCGATGCCGCCGATGCCGTTTTCGAACATCCACGCAAAATTCTGACGGTAACCGCACTTCGTGCAGGTCAGGGCGTCATTCATGAACGCGCAGGATTCCGTGATTTCCGGGAAGCTATGCTGTTTGTCCTGCGGCAAGGACAGTGTCATGTCCTCCTCCCCGTAAAGATACTGCACGCCGGTGACAACGGCTGCGTTTTTGTGCGTGCCGTCCTCGTTGCTTGTGCAGTGATCTTCTATCTGCAGTCTGGTACGAAGACCGGAGGCATAGCTGTTCAGCATGCCCTGCCGTGGCAGAACTCCCTCAAAGGAGGCAAGATAGCGTTCGTTGAGCAGCTGCAGCGTGTCCGCGTAGATGACGCCCGTTTCCGGGAAACCGTTTGCCGCTTCAAAGACACGGATGGCGTCGGCCAGCGCCTCGTTCATCACGCCGTCCGTCTCCCCCGCATACTCTCCGCCCATGGTAAGAAGATGCTGTGTGATCAGCACGGCAAGGCCCTTCGAGCCCGCCTGTGCCAACGGTTTGTCGCCGTCCACGACGCGGGTTTCCTTTTCCTTACAGACCTTGCAGGTGCGCTCTTCCTCACCGTTTTCTCCGTGACCGGCCTGTTTGGTCACCGTCCAGGCGCCCCACTGGTGTTCCGATTTTGCGATTTCTCTTGTTTCGTCTGTTTTACAGACCGCACAGGTACGCTTCTCCTGCCCTGCCTCCTTGCAGGAAGCGGCTTTTGCAACCGTCCATTCGCCGAAGCTGTGCCCTTTGGCGGCAAGCTCCCGCTTTTCCTCTTTCTTGCAGCTTTCGCAGCTGCGCATTTCCTCGCCTGCTTCCGTGCAGGCGGCTTTCTTTGTCTCCTTCCACTCCGTCCACTCGTGTTCGACTACGGGAACAGCCTCTTTTTCGATGGTATGGCATGCCCCACATTCGCGCTGCCGTTCCCCGGCTTCGGTACAGGAAGCTTCCTTCACCACCTTCCATTCGCCAAAACTGTGGGCTCCTTTAGCGGGAATGGCCTCTTTTTCGACCGTATGACATTCCTCACATTCATGCTGCCGTTCCCCGGCTTCCAGGCAGGCGGCCGCCTTCACGACCTTCCAATCCCCGAAGCGGTGGCCGGTGGCTTTGACGATGTTCGCTTTTTCCTCGAGTCCACACCAGCACTGATACAAATCATATCCGTCCGTGGTGCAGGTGGCCGGTACTTTTTGCACAACTTTCCATTGATGGCCCTTGTCCGGATCGCCGATGGCATCATGCACCAGAACCCATTCTTTGCATTTGCTGCACAGCCGGTAGCTTCGAACCCCGTTGAACGGTTCATCACTTACCCTTTCATATTTATACTCGTTGGTGAGGGCGGCATGGTTCCACGGCCGTGTGCACTCTTCAGCCGCACGCGCCTGTACTGGCGGCAATACGCCAAGGCCGATCACAATGGCCAGCAGTAATGTCAGTATTCTTTTCATGTTTTTTCCTTTTTTACGCATGGTTTTTACCTCCCGCTTTCTTACTGTATGGTGAGGGCGGCCAGCCAGCCCTTTGCGTTCTGAATCACATTGTCACAGGTCTCCGCAGCGTGTTCGCCAAAGCCCATCACCTCCATGGAGAAGAAGAGCGGCTGTCCTTCCGCTTCCGTTCTCGCAAGGAGCATCCGTCCGCCGTTTTCCGCCTCCGTGGTAACGACGGTCCAGCGCAGGCCTTTGCCTTCCAGGGTTTCCCCTTCGGAACCGTCCATCGCGGCAAGCTCTTCTTCCGTCATGGCATTTTTGTTTTTCAGGCTCGCGTAGAATCCCGCTTCCTTCCCTTCCGTGAGCACCATACCTTCGTAGGATGCATCCAGATAATGCGTTGAAGCGGCAAACTTCAGCTCCGCGCCGGAGACACGCAGATAATCCGTACCGGGCACTGCAAGCGTCTTTCCCGCGAAGGGAATCTGCAGCCTGTCCTTCCCGCCGAGGATTTCTCCCTGCACGTTCGTAAAGGCAAGACTCTTCATCCATGCGCCCAGCCCTTCTTCCGTCTTTGTCAGCTGCTCGGCCGCGTCTTCCGCGCCCTTCACCATCACGCCGGCGTTCAGGTAAAGCAGCACACCCTCCGCCTCACAGCTTGCACTAAAGTTCAGCACCGAATAGTCATCCTTTCCGCTCACCGCCTTTGCCGCGCCGTACTGCCAGGTAAGGCTGCCCGTGTTTTCGGTTTTGAGCGTGGCACCCGCTTCTGTTGCGGAGAGACTGTTGCCCATGATGGTGGTCAGCAGCTCCGCGGCTTCCTCTGCGGACAGAATCTGATGATCCGGCTCTTCCTCTTCTTCCTCCTCTTCCGCGAAGAAGTCCTCTTCCGGGAGTTCTTCCGGGGTTTCCGGGGGTTCTTCTGTCGTTTCCTGTCCTTCTTCCGCCGCTTCCTCTTCCGGCGAAGCATCGTCTTCCTCTGTCCACTCTTCTTCCTCTTCCACGGGGATGTCAAAGAGAACAGAGGCGTCCTTTGCCATCGTGAGACTGCCGGTGACGGTCATGACACCTTCCTCCCCCATTGGCTTTTCCAAAGAAAAGTTCAGGGACGCGGATGACGCTTCCTCATCCCCGTCCGCCGAACGCGTGACGCTGACCGAGGCAAAGCCGCCCGCCAGCAGCTGCTCCGTGGAGCCGGTCAGTGTCTTACCGTTCAGCGAGAGCATGACGCGCGGCCCGGCATCCTTTTCCGTTTCCACCACTACTACCGCATCGTCACCGGTGCTTCCGCCCGCCGCAGGCGTTTCCCCGCCGCCGCAGCCACTCATCGTCAGCGCCGCTGCCAGCAGCAGTGTGATCATGATCCTTTTACCCTCTCTCATACCTTGCTTCCTCCTGTTTCCTCTGTCTTTTCCATATATGTTCTCCGCAAAAGAAAACACCGGCCGTCACAGGCTTTCGCCTGTCACTCCGGTGTAAAACATTTCGTCATGAAGCGGCCTGAGCCGCCAAAGCAAACAGC
>JAFSPF010000048.1 GCA_017443065.1 Lachnospiraceae bacterium | reverse complement strand
GGTCGTGGTCGTGGTGCCGCCGGTCGTGGTCGTCGCGCCGCCGGTCGTGGTCGTCGCGCCGCCGGTCGTGGTCGTTCCTCCGCCGGTCGTGGTCGTTCCGCCTCCGGTCGTGGTGCCGCCACCTTCGCTCGTTCCGCCGCCGGTCGTGGTCGTCGCGCCGCCGGTCGTGGTCGTTCCGCCGCCCTCGCTCGTTCCGCCACCGCCTTCAGACGTGCCTCCGCCTGACCCCGACCAGGGGATCGTGATGGTTTCAATCACATATCCACAGTCCTCGCAGCGTATTTCTTCGACGCCGTCCGTCTGCGCTTCCTCATCCGGATCCTTCACCCGTACCGGCTCGGATGCGGTATGCGATTCCGCTGCATACGCCGCACCGCAGTCATCGCAGACATGCCAGTGTTTTTTGTCATTGTGTGACCACTCTTCTTCCACATGATCATGCTCACATTCGGCATCTTCCGTATGCTTCATGCAGCACTCCTCGCACAATCCGCAGTATTCACACAATTCATCCGGATCAAAGCATTCACCGCAGTCGTCGCAAACGTGATCCTCAAAGTCTGATCCGTCGGGACATAACTCGTGATCACAATGGTAATCACTCTGGCAATCCTCACAACGTCCGCAGTCCTCACATTCCATGTCTTCCGGACAACGCTCACATTCCGGACAAAGGTGATCCGCATATTCGGAAGACTCTATGCAGTACTCGTGAATGCAACCCGCATCGTCACTTGCATCCAGGCAGCATGCTTCGCACATATGGCAATCTTCGCATTTTTCTATTTCCAATGCTTCCATGCAGCTGCCGCATCCTTCACAAAGCCAGTCATTGTCTTCGCAGCAATGGATGCAGTGTGCACCGCCATCCTCACAGGGTTCCCATTCATCTTCAAAACAATAGTTACACTCGGGACAGTGGGTGTCTTCTTCGACACAATCCTCGCATAAACCGCAGTCCTCACAAACCTCCGTCTCACAGGAATAGCATTTCTTACAGTGGCTCTCACTTTCCTGTACGCACAAATCACACAATTCATGTTCCACACAGCCGTCCTGATCGCATGCTTCGTTTTTTTCTCCATCGATGACAATGCAAATCCCGCAGTTATCACACTGCGCCTCGGAACAGTCCGTGCAGTGCGGGGTTACTATAGAAAACTCGCAGTCGCACTCCGGCACGCCTTCTCCGAGATGACCGCCGCAGTAATGACAATGGGTTTCCGTGCCATCCGGAATGCAATCCACATGGACAAACACATCATTTTCCGCACATCCGTCACAACGATCCGCGTCGTCCAGACATTCACCGCATACCAGACAGTGATGTACTGTCCAGCAATCATCCTCGGTACATCCTCCGCATTCCCCGCAAAAATACTCCGACAGCGCGCTCTCCGCATCGGAACTGTTTTCACAGTCCGCAACCTCGAATTCGTGATTACAAAACTTGCATTCTGCTTTCGCGACACCCCATTCATCGGTCCATTCCCATTCAAACTCAGCCGCATGAACATGCAGCCTGTTCGACGGCATACTGCCAAGCAGTATCATCAGGCACAGGCTGAAAACCATCAGCTTCTTCGAAACAACGATCCCCCTTCTTCTACCCTTTTTCATCGTTTTCCTCTCTTTCACTGCAATCAGGCGCCACCATAACGCACACTTTTTCTGTTTACAAAAAAAGAATACCCTGCCGGGGTATTCTTTAGTACCAACCATGGTTGGTACTTTTCTCTCAACTGTGATTAATTCTTGTTCGGGGTCTCGTTTTTATGATAATCCGTCCGCTGCCTCTTTCCGGGAAGCAGACGGTTCATCCCTCCGCGATCACGATACCGAGTTCCCTTGCCTTGACCGCAAGACCCGTGCGGGTGCGGAATCCGGTCTTGGACATGATCTCGTTGACATAGCTCTTGACCGTTGCGGCGGAAAGGCAGAGGCTTTCCGCGATCTCCGCATTCGTACTGCCGCGCACGATCTCCCGCAGAACATCAAGCTCCCGCTCCGTCAGATCGTCACTGAATATTTCGCCGAAGCGTATCCGCGGTGTCCGATCCGGATAGACGGACTCTCCCGCCATCGTACGGTTCATCACATCCAGTATGGAGGCACGCGCGCCCTCCTTGTACCAGAAGCTTTCCACGCCGGCCTCCCTTGCGCGCCGCAGAAAACTGACCTCCGGCATGCTTGTAACAACAATGATTTTGATGCGGGGAAATTCCTCCTTGATCATCGCCGCAGCCTCAAGTCCGCTTGCGCCCAACTCCGTATAGACATCCATGAGGATCAGGTCGATGCCGCCCTTTAAGCACCAGACCGGCGCGAGATCGGCATTCCTGACCCGCCCGCACAGATGATACGCACCCGAAGACGCAATCATCGTTTCAAACATCTGCGCGATCAGATCCTGGTCCTCCACGACCAGCACACCCTTTGTTTTTGTGTTTCTTTGTGCCTTCACACCTGCTGCCGTATCCATCCTGTCTCTCTGCTTTCACCAAAAGAAAAATGCGCCGTGGTATGTAACAACCATAGCGCATTTTTTCTCTCCTCACATCCTACGATTGAGGGGTTTTCATCCCGACGGCCCGGTGGGAGCCGTCCCTGTCTCCGCGTTTTGTCAGCCCTTCGCCCGGAAGAGGATTCCGGTTCTCTCTTCTTCCTGCAGCCAGGTGATCCACATGACCGGATCCCCTTCCATATCCATACCCGCGCCGTCCAGGAAACAGATTTCGGCATAGTCCGTGCCGTCTGCGGTTCTTAAGGTATATACCGGCCTGAATTCATCGCCGTTGTAAATGATGTCTCCCGTGACGGGCCTTCCGTCCGGATCTTCTGTTTCAAATTCGCCGCGCCAGGCGTACAGCTGAATGCCGTGTTCCACATTGTAGCCGTCCGTCCAGAGGCTTTCCATCTGTTCCTCCGTGATGGCGACGGGACCCGCCTTTCTCCGGGAGTATCCTATTTCTTCGGAGGCTTCCGCGTCGTATGTGAAGATCTGCATCTCATCATCACCGGTACTGATGCCGACAACACCCTCTCCCTTCTCCGGTAAATCGAGAATCTGCCCATAGACATTTTTGCTGATATCCATGTCGAAATACCCTTCGAACAGCAGCGTTGCCGGCGGTGTGTCGCGGAGTTCCCCCTCGGAGACGAGTGTCCCGTTCTCATAAATCTCATATCTCCCGTACGATGTGATCTCCAGACGGTCTTCCCCGGAAGAATAAATGCCGTTCCACGCACAATAGGCCGTGGGCATCACACCGAACTCCTCCACGCAATACTCCGTCATATTCCGGCGGACCGGCTCCGTTTCCCGACGGGTCAGCTGCGCATCCGTCACCGCGGGCACATTGCTTTGCGTTGTATAGACGTTCTCATGAAACACCTCCGGATAATCCCCAAAGGGAATGATCAGGTCTCCCCTGCCCATCGCATAGGCGCCCAGCTCGTAATCGCTGAACCATACATGAAAGCCATCCGGGGAAAGCGACCAGCAAAGCAGACCGCCCTCCGCGCCCGTCAACGTGAATTCCTGAATATACTCCGCAAAGGTTGTTTCGGAATCATTTTCATAATAATAAACGACCGCATCGAATTCCTTGTGCTTTTTCATCTCGGCAAACATGGCATCCGCCAGCGCCCGGTGGTCTTTGACGATCTTCGAAAAGGCAATCTCCGCTCCCGTTTCCGCGTCAATATTGAAGGGTCTGTACCAGGTGCTCCCGTGGGGACCCCCGCTGCTGACATTCTCTGTGAGCACAAAACTCAGCACCTGTGTGTCCGCGCGGTCCAGTAACAGCGAACTCTCATCAACCCATGTACCTTCCCACATTCGCGGATACTCTGTCAGGGTGGAATAGACCTCCTGTGCTTCCGACAGCGCTCTGCTCCGGAACTGTTCCTCCTGCGTTTTGCTGAAATCCTCTGCATATTTTCGTATGGCTTCGCTTCCGTTTTCGATCGTCAGGGTTTCACAGGAAATGCGTAACAATTCCATTTCCCTGGTATAGAGCGTATCGGTATATACCGCCTGCTGACGCTCGGCGGTCACCGTCAGCGGCTGCGGCGCATCCGCGTCCGGATCCGGCATGCCCGTCCCCGGCGGTTCGTCCGTCAGGTTTACATCCGGTTCGGTTCCCGTGACCCCGCTGACGACCTGCGGTCCCGGATCCACGGAAGGCTGCATACCGCCGCCGATCACGCCCGTGAGGAACAGGACGAGTACCGTAATGACCGCCACCAGCGCCACACCGATGGCAATCAGTCCCGCTATCAGACCCTTGTTGCTTTTTCCGCTGCCGGGGGAGCCTTCCGCCGGCGGCACTGCCAGTATCTGCGGCCTCGGCGGTATCTGCTGTGGCCGTGCCTGCATCTGCGGCGGTGCCTGCTGTTGCGTCGGCTGCTGCTCCTGCACGGGCTGCTGTTGCTGCACAGGCTGTGGTGCCTCTGTCTCCTGCCGGTACTGCATGAAGGGCTGCGCGGGCTGCGGCTGCGAAGGCTGCGGCTGCGCGCTGACGGCATTTCCGCAGCTCGTGCAGAATTTTGCACCATCCGGAAGATTCGACTGACAGTTTGGACAAATCATAATGATACACTCCTTCTTGCATTTTCGTCCGACAGGGACGCTTTCGAAAAAATTATATCACATCTCCCGCCAGACGGAGCGGACGATGGGAATCGCCAAAAGAAAGGCGCAGACATCCGCGATCGCCTGTGAGATCTCAACGCCGAAGAGACCGAAGAGACGCGGGAGAATGAGGATCAGCGGGATGAAGAAAATACCGCTGCGGGAGGCTGCCATGACGGAGGCCCTGACCCCTTTTCCGATCGACTGCAGCATCATGTTGCTCATGACCGAGAAGCCGAAGAGAAAAAGGGAGCATGCCTGAAAGCGCAGCGCCGTCTGCCCGACCGCCACCACCGCCGGATCATCGCGGAAGAAGCGAATGATCTGCGGCGCAAAGGTAAGGCAAAAGAGAGCAACCGCACTTGCCGCCACGGTCGCCACCTTCACGCTGAAGGCAAAGGCCCTTTTCACGCGGTCATATTTTTCCGCGCCGTAATTAAAGGAAACCGTCGGCTGCATTCCCTGTCCGAAGCCGATCAGCGCAGAGTTTAAGATCATCATCACCTGTGTCGTGATGCCCATGCCGGCGATCGCCGCATCCGCCGCGTCTTCGGGACTTACCAGAAGCGAAGCCGCCGCGGCCGCACCATACACACCCGCCATATGGTTCAGGATCACGGTGGAAATGCTGGACATCCCCTGCCGGAAAAGCGAGGGAGCACCGCCGTTGACGATCTCATGCAGGTAATGACGGTTAAAGCGGATGTTCTTCGGATGAATCCGCACGTTTTCCCCGTGCAGCGTTCCCGCATAAAGGACGATGAGCCCGACGCCCTGGGAAAGCACCGTCGCAAGTGCGGCGCCGCTGACGCCCATCCCGAAGACAAAGATAAACAGCGGGTCCAGGGCAATGTTTAAGACCGCGCCGCTCACGAGGCCGATCATGGAATAAACGGCGGATCCCTGAAAACGCAGCTGGTTGTTTAAGACGATCTGCGGCATCATGACGGGTGCGCCGCAGAGGATGATGCGCAGATAGCCGACCGTATCGGACATCATCGTATCCGTCGCGCCGAGGAAACGGGCCAGCGGATACAAAAAAATGAGTCCCGCGCACATCACGACCGTCCCCAACAGAAAGGCCAGTATAAAACCCGTCGCGCCGGCTTCCTCCGCCTCCCTGCGATTGCCCGCGCCGATCTGTCTGGACATGTAGTTGCCGCTTCCGTGTCCGCAAAAGAAGCCCATGGCCTGAATGATGCTCATCACGGCAAAGACGACGGAAACTGCGGCGGAGGCCTGCGTGGAGATGGCGCCGACAAAATATTTGTCCGCGGAGTTATAGAGCGCCGTCACCAGCATGCTGATAATCGTGGGGATGGCGAGGGAGATGATGAGACGCTCGACCGGCGTCTCTGTCATGCGCGTGTATTTATCCGGGTGATGCCGCATTAATTCAACTCATCCAACGTGCTCCCGTAGGGCGGGAGAAAGTCCTTCATGAAAACACGCACCTCCGGCAGCTCCGCCGAAAGATCGGAGAGCACATCCGAAAGCGACTGCTTCGCCGTGCGGAACTCGCCGTTGCCGGCCTGTCCCTCCTCGATGCATTTGATAAAGGCCGAGATCTTGTCCGCCGCCTTCACGAGACGCCGCATGTAAACCTCATTCTCATCCGACGCGCCGAAGAAAATATCCTCATAAACCGGCTTCATGTCCTCCGGCAGGCGCTCCAAAAGGCGCTTCTGTGCGACGGCCTCCACTTCCTTATACGCGCTGCGGATGTCCTTGTTATAATACTTCACCGGTGTCGGCATGTCGCCGGTGATAATCTCCGAAGCGTCATGGTACAGCCCGATCAGCGCCGCCTTATTCGCATCGAGTGTCTTTTCAAAGCGCGTGTTGCCGATGACGCATAATGCATGCGCGATCATCGCAACCTCCAGGGAATGCTCGCTTAAGTTCTCCGGACGTGAGTTGCGCATCAGCGCCCAGCGCTCGATATACTTCATGCGGGAAATGATGGCGAAAAAATTGTTCATGTGCCTACTCCTTGTCCTTTTTGAAATCATCTATAAACTCGACCGTATCGTTTTCCTTCCTTTTCTCCTTTGCGGTCTCCGGCGCTTCCTGCCGCTTTCCGCCCGTCTTCTTTTTGCCGTTCTTCCTGCGTTTTCCCTTTTTCTCCGGCATGCCCTCCAGGCCTTCCGTCATGCCCTCGCGCTGCTGCAATTCCTGCAAAAACTCCGCGGCGTCATCCGGAAGCGCATCCAGATCATCATCCACCAGCACATGCAGCGGCTGTCTGCGGAAGAGGAGATCATAGATCACCGGCACGATGTAAAGCGTCAGCAGCGTGGCATACAGCAGTCCCCCCGCGATCACGATCGCCATGCCGCGTCCCATCTGCGCGCCCATGCCGCTCCCGAACACCATCATCCCCATCGCGAGGATCGTGGTGAGCGCCGTCATGAGGATGGGGCGCATGCGCGCTCTCCCCGTCACCGCCAGCGCATCCCTGCGTTTTAAGCCGCCGATGCGCATCTGGTTCGTGTAGTCCACGAAAACGATGCCGTTGTTGACGACCGTCCCCATCAGCACGAGGAAGCCCATGAGGGAGAGCACCGAGAGCTGCTCCCCGAACAGCAACAGTCCCAGCATCCCGCCGGTAAAGGCCAGCGGCACCGTGAAGAGGATGATGAAGGGACTTAAGAAGCTCTGGAACTGCGCCACCATCACGAGGTAGATAAAGAGAAAGGCGACGATCATCAGCTTCGTCATCTGGTCCAGCATGTCCTGAATCTGCAATACTTCGCCGTCGATCTCCACGCGGTATCCGTTCGGAAGAGAGGCGTTGATCTCCTCCAGTTTCCCCTCGAGTTCCCTGGAGAGCAACGCCGTGTTGTAGCCCGCCTCCGTCTGCGCCGAAACCGTGAGATAGCGTACGAGGTTTTTGCGGTTGATCGTGTCGGGGCTCGTCACCTCCTGCAGCGTTGCAAATTCGGAAAGCTTATGAACCGTTTTCTTCTCCTCTTCTTCCTCTTCCTCTTCATC
>JAFSPF010000047.1 GCA_017443065.1 Lachnospiraceae bacterium | reverse complement strand
GGGACTATGCGAAAAAAAAGGGGGTCATGATCGCTGACTTATCAGATGCAGAGAGAAACATGTTTATGGTTTTCCCTGAATAGTGGTCATTATACTGGTCTGTATTGCATTTCATGGCAGTCTTCCACGAGGGGGGCTGTTTTTTCTTACTGGACAGAATCCCCCTCTTCCCTTATACTATGATACATTAAAGCGTTAAAGAACCGGGGAGGAGGTACAAGAAGATGAAAAAGATACTGGCAATGGTACTGGCGGGATGTATGACGCTTGCGCTCGCGGCCTGTTCCGGCGGCAGCGCGACGGGGCAGAGCGCGGCGGGCGGCAGCGCACAGAGCGCGGCATCGGCTTCGGAGGTGCAGGTGGCGAAGACGCCGGCCTTTACGACCGTCAACGCGGGCAAGCTCACGATGAGCACCAACGCGGCGTTTCCGCCCTATGAGATGACCAAGGACGACGGTTCCTTCGAGGGCATCGACGTGGAGATCGCGACCGCGATTGCCGCGGAGCTTGGTCTGGAGCTGCAGATCGATGACATGGATTTTGACGCGGCGCTCCTTGCGGTGCAGCAGGGCAAGAGCGACATCGTCATGGCGGGCGTGACCGTCAACGAAGAGCGCATGCAGGTCATGGATTTCTCGGATTCCTATTCGACGGGCGTGCAGGTCATCATCGTGCCGGAGGGCTCGGACATCGCGTCGGTCGATGATCTGGCGGGACACACGATCGGCACGCAGCGCGGCACGACCGGTAACATCTACTGCACGGACGAGTTCGGCGAAGAAAACGTGGTGGCTTATGACAACGGCCTCACGGCAACGCAGGCGCTGGTGAACGGGCAGATCGACTGCATCGTTATCGACTCCGCGCCGGCGGCAGAATTTGTGAAAGCCAATCCCGGCCTGACGATCCTGGACACGGAGTACGCGACGGAGGATTACGCGATCGGCCTTGCCAAAGACAACACGGCGCTGAAGGACGCGGTGAATACGGCGTTGCAAAAGCTGATCGCGGACGGCACGGTGCAGTCGATCGTGGACAAATACATCAAGGCGGAATAACAGACGGGATTTTGACGGAAACACAGCATGTCCGTATCGGAAAAGTTTTATCAGGCATTTCTTTATAACGACCGGTGGTTACAGTATCTGAGGGGCGTGGGCACCACGCTCCTCGTTACCGTGATTGCGCTTGCGATCGGCATCGTGATCGGGACGGTGGTGGCGCTGATCCGCACGGCACATGACCAGCAGAAGGGACAGCGCCATCCGCTGCTTTCCGCGGTCAACGTCATTCTGCAGATCTATGTGACCGTGATCCGCGGCACGCCCATGATGGTGCAGCTGCTGATCATGGCGATGGTGATCTTTGCGTCGAGCAGAAACTTCACGCTGGTCGGTGCACTGACGCTCGGGATCAACTCCGGCGCCTACGTTGCCGAAATCGTACGCGGCGGTCTGATGGCCGTGGACAGCGGACAGATGGAAGCGGGGCGCAGCCTCGGCTTAAACTACATCACCACGATGCGTTTTGTCATCATCCCCCAGGCGATCAAGGCCGTGCTGCCGGCGCTCGGCAACGAATTCATCATCCTGTTAAAGGATACCTCGCTGATCACCTTCATCGGTGGCAAGGAACTGCTCTATGCCGCACAGGGCATCATGAACCGCACCTATGAGGCGATGTTCCCGCTGCTGATCGTGGCGGGCATGTATCTCATCCTCGTGATGATCTTCACCTGGCTGCTCGGCAAATTCGAAAGGAAGCTCAGACAAAGTGATCGACGTTAAGGGACTGAAAAAACAATTCGATGATCATATGGTGCTCGACGGCATTGATTTAAGCGTGGAGAAGGGCGACGTGATCTGCATCGTCGGTCCCTCCGGCTGCGGCAAATCCACCTTTCTGCGCTGCCTCACGCATCTGGAGGAGCCGACCGGCGGGGAGATTTATCTCGACGGCGAACTGATCACCGACAGACAGATCGATGACATCCGCGCGCGCATGGGCATGGTCTTCCAGCACTTCAACCTGTTCCCGAACATGACCGTGCGCAAAAACATCACGCTCGCGCCGGTGCAGCGCAAAATGATGACGCAGAAGGAAGCGGATGCGGAGGCGGAGCGATTGCTTGAACGGATCGGTCTTCTGGAAAAAGCGGACGTCTATCCCGCCATGCTCTCCGGCGGACAGAAGCAGCGCATCGCGATTGTGCGCGCACTGGCGATGAAGCCGGATGTGCTGCTCTTCGACGAGCCGACAAGCGCACTGGATCCGGAGATGGTAGGCGAGGTGCTGCAGCTGATGCAGGACCTTGCGCGTGAAGGCATGACGATGGTCGTCGTCACGCATGAGATGGGCTTTGCGAGAGAGGTTGCGAACCGCGTGATCTTCATCGACGAGGGCATCATCAAAGAGGATGAGCCTCCGGAGGAGTTTTTTGCGCATCCGAAGAATCAGCGGTTGCAGGACTTTCTTTCAAAGGTACTTTAGAAGCGGATCTCGCCTCCACCAGATTCGCGCTGGCGACGGCCGTGAACAGCATCAGGCAGCCCGCGCCTTCGCGCAGTGTCATGCGTTCGTTCAGCACGAGGAAAGCGGCAATCACCGCAAACACCGATTCCATGCACAACAGAAGAGAAGCGATCACCGCATCCGTGTATTTCTGCCCGAGGATCTGGAAGGTATAGGCAATACCGCTGGAAAAGAGCCCCGCATAGAGCAGTGCGCCGGAGGCCTCGCGGATGGCGGGAAGCGAGGGCGATTCGAACAGTGCCATCAGCACAAGCGAGATGACACCGGAAACCAGAAACTGCGTGCCGGATAAAATCACGCCGTCGGAGGTTTTCGTAAAACGCTCGATCAGCAGAATGTGCACCGCAAAACAGAAAGCGCAGACAAAGGCGAGGATGTCCCCGCGGTTGATGTCAAAGGTTTCCCCGGGCTTGATGCAGAGAAAATAGAGACTCGCAAAGCCGAGCAGGATGCATGTCCACATCATCGGCGGCACCTTCCTGCCGCACAGCATGCCGATCAGGGGCACAAAGAGGACATAGAGCGCCGTAAGAAAGGCGATCTTGCCCGCCGTGGAATCGTAGAAGGCAAACTGCTGGAAATTGGCGGCGACACAGAAGACGACACCGAGGATGATCCCGTGCCGCACCGCGGACGCAAGCTCTTTTTTCGCGGCATCGGCGGAGTTGCGTTTTTTCAAAAGCATCAGCCGCAGGGCGATCACGGGCAGCAGTGCCAGCGCCCCCAGCAGGTTGCGGATGCCGTTGAAGGTAAAGGCCTCGATGCTCTCCATGCCGACGCTCTGCGCGATAAAGCCGGTGCCCCAGATGAGCGACGTCAGCAGCAGCATCAGGATGCCCTTTGCGCTATTCTTTTTTGCCGGGGTTCCTCCCATAATCTCCGAAAACCTCTCCTATATTTAAGCGTTTCATGATATAATATCATATTGTAGTTCCGCGCGAAACCGTTTTCGCACGAAAACGATCACGGGGGAGGAACCGGTGAAAAAACAACACTATCTGATCATAGCGATCGTTGCGGTGCTGGCGGTGGTCATCACCGTCGTGGTTTTTTACGGCGAGCGGCTCCTCGGCCTGGTGCGGGAGGATACGTCCTACACGCACATCACGCTGACAGACTTACCGGAGCTGCCGGAGGATCCGATCGAGCATCTGGAGGCGCTGCAGCAGGAGGTCAATTACGAATACGTGCTGATCGGCGACAGCCGGACGGTGGGCCTGGACATGGCGACACAGGTTTCCGCGAACCCGAAGATCAAGGTGGTGGCGGAAAGCGGCATGGGCCACAACTGGCTGATACGGGAAGCCTTGCCCCAGGCGCAGCGGACGGGCATTGACCGTTATGTGATGCTGCTGGGCGCGAATGACCTTGTGCTGATCGACCGTTACATCGAAACCTACACGAAGCTGATCGACGAGGGAAAGAAGCTGACGATCGTCACCGTCGGTCCCGTGAAGGAGGGCGTCGGCGGCTACACGATACAGAACGCGGAGATCGAAGCCTTCAACGCAAGACTCTCCGAGGTTCCGGGGGCATCCGTGCTGGATCTCTACGGATACCTGACCCGTGAGGGTTTTGAAGCGCCGGACGGCATTCATTATACGGATGATACGTATTATACGATGCTCGCATTTTTGCTTGAGCGTCTGGAGTAAAGGAGATATATCATATGTACCAAAAAGTTGCAGCGGACATGAAGTTCGTCGAACGCGAAAAAGAAATCGAGCAGTTCTGGAAAGACCGTGATATCTTCAATAAAAGTGTCTCCAATCGCAAAGGGAAAGAAACCTACATGTTCTATGACGGCCCGCCGACGGCGAACGGCAAGCCGCATATCGGACATGTCTTGACGCGTGCGATCAAGGACATGATTCCGCGCTACCGCGCGATGAAGGGCTATTACGTTCCGCGCAAGGCCGGCTGGGACACGCACGGTCTGCCGGTGGAGCTGGAGGTGGAAAAAGAGATCGGCATTTCCGGCAAGGATCAGATTGAGAACTACGGTATCGAGCCCTTTATCAAAAAATGCCGCGAGAGCGTCTGGAAGTACAAGGGCATGTGGGAGGATTTCTCCGGCACTGTCGGCTTCTGGGCGGATATGGATCATCCGTATATCACGTATGAGGATGATTACATCGAGTCCGAGTGGTGGGCCTTAAACGAGATCTGGAAAAAGAATCTGCTCTACAAGGGCTTCAAGGTCGTGCCTTACTGCCCGCGCTGCGGAACGCCGCTGTCCTCGCATGAGGTGGCGCAGGGCTATAAGACGGTCAAGGAGCGGAGCGCGATCGTGCGCTTCAAGGTCAAAGACGAGGACGCGTACTTCCTCGCCTGGACGACGACCCCCTGGACCCTGCTCTCCAACGTGGCGCTCTGCGTCAATCCGGAGGAGACCTACGCAAAGGTAAAGGCGGAGGACGGAAACGTTTATTACATGGCGAAGCCCCTGCTGGACAAGGTCCTCGGGGAAGAGGAGGGAAAGAAGAATTACGAAATCCTTTCCGAAATGACCGGCAAGGAGCTGGAGTATAAAGAATACGAACCGCTCTATGACTGCACTGCGGAGGCCGCCGCAAAGCGCAAGGGAGAGAGGGCCTTCTTCGTGGTCTGCGATACCTACGTCACGATGGAGGACGGTACCGGCATCGTGCACATCGCGCCGGCCTTCGGTGAAGATGACGCACGCGTTGGACGTCAGTATGAAATCGCCTTCGTGCAGATGGTGGATGAAAAGGGCGTGATGCTGGACGCGACGCCGTTCGCCGGCATGCGCGCAAAGCCCAATGAGGACGAGCTGGCAGCAGGTGTCAAGAGCGCGGACCCGGAGATCATCGCGGATTTGAAGGCGAGCGGAAAGCTCTTCAAAGCGCCGCAGTTCGAGCATGATTATCCGCACTGCTGGCGCTGTGAAACACCACTGCTTTACTATGCGCGCGAATCCTGGTTCATTAAGGAAACCGCGGTCAAGGAAGACCTCATCCGCAATAACAACATGATCAACTGGGTGCCGAAATCCATCGGGAGCGGCCGTTTCGGCGACTGGCTGGAGAACATCCAGGATTGGGCAATTTCCCGTAACCGCTACTGGGGTACGCCCTTAAACATCTGGGAATGCGAGGGCTGCGGCCACCAGATTTCCGTGGGTTCCAGGGAGGAGCTGGCAAAGCTCACCGGCGACGGCAGTGCGCTTTCCGTGGAGCTGCACCGGCCTTACATTGACCGTTACGTCATCAAGTGTCCGGAGTGCGGCGGAAACTGCAGACGCGTACCGGAGGTGATCGACTGCTGGTTTGACTCCGGCGCGATGCCCTTCGCGCAGCTGCATTATCCTTTCGAAAACAAGGAACTGTTTGAGGAAAACTGGTTCCCGGCGAGCTTCATTTCGGAAGCGGTCGACCAGACAAGAGGCTGGTTCCATTCGCTGCACGCGATCTCGACCCTGCTCTTCAACAAGCCCTGCTTTGAAAATGTCATCGTCATGGGTCTGGTGCAGGACGAAAACGGTCAGAAGATGTCGAAGAGCAAGGGCAATGCCGTGGATCCCTTCGACGCGCTGCAGACCTACGGCGCCGACGCGATCCGCTGGTACTTTTACACGAACTCCGCGCCCTGGCTGCCTTCGCGCTTTTCCGGCAAGGCCGTGCAGGAGGGCGAACGCAAATTCCTTTCGACCTTCTGGAACACCTACGCCTTCTTTGTGCTCTATGCCAATATCGACGGCTTTGACGCGGCGCAGTATATCCATCCGGAGGGCGCGGTGACAAGTGCCTCCCTGCATGAAGCGATGCAAAAGGCTTTGGCGGAAGCGCAGCTCACGGTGATGGACAAATGGGTGCTCTCGCGGATGAACACGATGCTCCGTGAAACCGATGATGCACTCGACAAATATAAGATTCCGGAGGCCGGCAGGAGTCTGCTGCAGTTTACGGATGATCTTTCCAACTGGTATGTCAGAAGATGCCGCGAACGCTTCTGGGCCTCCGGCATGGAAGCGGACAAGATCGCGGCCTACCTGACGCTCTATGCCTGCCTCGTCAACCTCGCGCAGGCGGCGGCACCGATGACGCCCTTCATCACGGAGGCCGTCTACCGCAATCTCGTGTGCGAGAGCTTCCCTGACGCACCGGAATCCGTGCATCTGACGGATTATCCGGCCTGTGATGAGAAGATGATCGACGGGGAACTGGAAGGCAACATGGCGCTCGTCATGGAAATCGTGGTGCTCGGCCGCGCGGCAAGAAACGCGGCGAACATCAAAAACCGCCAGCCCGTGCAGACGCTTTATGTCAGGGAGGGCGACGCCTCCGGCGCGGGAAAAGGACACGGAGAAATCACCGCGGATGAAAACTTCAACGCGATCATCAAGGAAGAATTGAACGTCAAGGAAGTAGTTTTCACGGATGACGTGCGCGACTTCACGAGCTACACCTTCAAGCCGCAGCTCAAAACGGTCGGCCCCAAATACGGCAAGCAGCTCGGCGCGATCAAAGAGCACCTTTCCGCGCTCGACGGCAATGCCGCGATGGACGAGCTGAATGCCGCGGGCGTGCTCAAATTCGAAGCGGGCGGCGCGGCAGTGGAGCTTGCAAAGGAAGACCTCCTGATCGATACCGCGCAGAAGGAAGGCTTCATGTCGCAGGAGGAAAACGGCGTGACGGTTGTGCTCGACTGCAACCTCACACCGGAACTGATCGAGGAAGGCTTTGCCAACGAGGTGGTCTCCAAGGTGCAGACTTCCCGCAAGGATGCCGGCTTTGAGGTGATGGACCGCATCCGCCTGTCCGTCACCGGCAGCGCAAAGGTCATCGATGTCGTCAAAAAGAACGCGGATTATATCGGCACCAAAGTCCTTGCCGATGAAATCCTGTACGACAAAGACGTCAAAGGCGCAAAGGACTGGGACATCAACGGCGAAAAGACGAGGATCGGTGTGGAGAAGGTCTGAAAGCGCTTGCAAGATTCAAGGGTGTATTCAAAAAGACAGTGGAAGCCGGGTCTTCCGGAAGGCGCCTACCACGTCTATGATTACCAGTTTTTCTTCCGCAATCTGCAACAGAATGTGCGGGAGGGGATTGAAACTTATTTACGAGAATAGTTTTAAACAGGATCAGTTGTAATGGCAAACGTTTCGGGGATTTCATCGATCATTGCGAATTCGGGAATGGGTACGAGGATACCGGAGAGTATGCTTGGCATTCCTTCCAGAGGAGAACGGTATTATCCGACCTTCTCCATGGATCCGATTGACCCTGTCGCAAGGAGACAGCGGCAGAGCGCCATAACGGAAGAAGAACAAGCGCAGGTAAGCGGTGTAAATGATCTTACGCTTCTCGGACTTCTGAAAGATGCAGAAGGAATAACAGACAATACTTCTTTTCAGGAGGTGCTTTCGAAGGCTGTGGAAGATTATCTGGAGTCTCAAAAGACCAGAAGTATTACGGATTTCTCTGATCTGTCCTATTACCAGAGTTTAATGAACGCATCGTCTAATTCTGCAGGGCTGATTGCAGATAGTCTCGGCACGCTGGGGATCTCCGGCCTGTCTGCTCTTGGATTGTAATAAGTTAGTTTTTTTCGGATGGAGGGGCAATGAGACTACGGAAGTGCAGAACCGTTTTTATCCTGCTGCTTGTTCTTTTTGTGGCGGGTTGCAGCCGTGTAACGGTTGAAACAGACGACGGTACCGGCGTTTGCCCGGAAGGGGCAGTGCATCAGGGCGTTTATTTTGACGATGTACCCATCACCATACCACCGTCCGGGGTGGACGGATGGAGAGAAGAAGCACAGAAGCATATGACATCATTTTTTGAGCTTCTGGAAAGCTTTCGCACGGAAAACGGCGGGAAGCCTTTTATGTATCATAACGATCTTGCGATTTGCGCAGATGTAAGAGCGAAGGAAGTTCCTGTGGTTTTCTCCCACACAAGACCGAACGAAGAGCCGTTCTGGCTGAGGCTGATAACCGAAGACTACCCTGTTTCAGCGGAGATTTTTGCAAGAAAGGGAAACAGCGCGGAAGAAGTCATGAAAGCCTTTGCGGATTCCGCCGCACATTGTGAAATCCTTCTGAATCCCGCGTATCAATACGTCGGAATCGCCGTTTACAAGCATGAGGACGTATGGTACTGGGTGGCAATGTTCGGTGAATAAAACATGAATCTGTGTGCTGTCTGCACGCCAAGCCACTATTTTACATATTTTCCTTCGGCCGCTGGTCTTTCAGGCGTTGACCGCAGCGAGTTTTTCTTCTACGGCCTCCTCAATAAAACTGTTCAGGCTTTGTTCATGGGTGATGGCGTAGATCGCCGCTCGCCGGTGGTTCTCCTTGTTTTTGAAGCGCACATTGAAACTGCCCTTGTAGGCAACTTCCGGGGTAACGCCTTCTTCGTCACATAAGGAAAGGTATTCATCAACCGCGCCATGAAAATCAGAAACGAGTGCTTTTGCGGTGGTACCTTCGTAAGAGATCAGAGAGCGGATTCCCTGTACTTTTCCGAAGAATACGCCGTCTTCTTCTGAAAACTCGACGCTGCCGACATATCCTTTATACTCAATCAGGTTGTTCATAATAATCCCTCCTGTTCTAGATAATCTGTCAGTTGTTTTATCTGATAATCAAGCAATTCCTTTCGTGGATGCGGTTTGTGTAAAACGATTTTTGTGTTATTATCATGGCTTGTAAACGATACTCGCGAACCGCTAGTCTTTCCTTTGTTATTCCGCTTGTAGCCATAATAACCCAACAATGTCTCTGCATCTTGAAAGGTAAAGGATTTGGAATTTGATTTCAGTTTTGCAATCAGTTTATCTTTTTGGCTCAACAAAGAATCCTCCCGAAATAAGAATAGCATACATGAAGCATATTTGCAACTAAAAATAGTGGCAAACACGAGAACTTCCAAATCTTCAAAAATATGATAGATTTGGAAGCTTTTGATCGCAGTCGAGTGATGTTCGATTGCACTTAAAAACTATGCCAGCAGTTTTCCCTTAAAAAGCTCCTGATAAATGCATCGTTCTGTCCTTCATAGTAGTCAACAAGCATTTTTTTGAACTCCGGCACATGCGTTTCGGGGATTACCAGGAAGCCGTTTCCGTGCGCAATGAGATAATGATTGGCGTAAATGACCGCGGCTCTCTTATTTCCGTCAAGGAAGATCTGG
>JAFSPF010000046.1 GCA_017443065.1 Lachnospiraceae bacterium | reverse complement strand
GACGGGGAGCAGATGCCCTCAGGGCATCTGGACGCTCCCGTTGAGTCTCCCCCGGAGACTCAACCAGAGCCTGAACCGGCCCCCGCGCCTGCCGTGGAATTACCCGACGATCCGAATGCGATATTAACACCTGAGCAGATCGCTGCGCTTGCCGCAGCCGCCGGCGCAGAAGAAGCGCCCGCACCCGAACCCGCGCCGGAACCCGAGCCGGTATTCGAACCGGAGCTGCAGGTGATGGAGGAAGAGGTTCCCGTCATGCCGGAGGCAGCCGCCGCGCCTGCGGAACCGGATCTGTCCGCCGCCATGGCTGCGGTGGAGGGCATTGACCCGAATGCCACTTTGAGCGCGGAAGACATTGAGCGCATGTTTGACGCGGCCGGCAGGACAACGCCCGCACAGGAAGCCGATGCCGAACCGGAACCGGAGAAGGAAAGCATTCCGGATGAAATTGCGACCGAAGCCGACATCGCGGAGCTTGACGCGCTGATGAACAGCCTCAAGAGCGATGATCTGGATGATCTTGCGGATGCCGCACCGGAGCTGCAGGTGACACCGCAGACGGCAGCCCCCGATGACGGGGATAACCTGCTCGAAGACGCCGCCGCATTTCTGGAAGGACTTTCGGAGGACGATGAAGACGAGCTGCCGGAGGTCGGCGAAAAGAAGGGGAGAAGAAAACGCGGCAGAAAGAAAAAGGGAGAGGGCGATGACGGTGAAGTCAAGGAGAGCTTCTTTAAGCGGATTCTCAGAGCCCTGACCGAGGATGACGAAGACGATCAGCCGGAGGCCGGTGCCATCGAGGGCATGGCCGAGGGCGTGGAAGGCGTCGTGGACGGCGCAGAACTGGCTTCTTTGACCGACCAGAACCAGCAGGTGCTGGATGAACTGGATGCCGAAGGCGGCAAGAAGAAGAAAAAGAAGGAAAAGAAACCGAAGGAAAAGAAAGAAAAACCGAAGAAAGAGAAGAAGCCGAAGAAGGAAAAACCGAAGAAGGAGAAGAAGCCGAAGAAGGAGAAGCCGGTTCCGACGGGACCTCCGCAGAAGCGGATTCCGCCGCGGCGCGTTGCCATCTGCATGCTCTTTGCGGTGTCGCTGGGTGCGATGTTTATGGTGCCGGCCCTGCTGATTCCGAAGCGGGTCTCCGTGAACCGCGCCATCAATAATTACCGGAACGGCAATTATAAGGAAGCCTATCAGGAGCTGTACGGCAAGGAGGGCTTAAGCGAAGAGGAGCAGTCCTATTACACAAAGGCGCGCCTGATCGCGGAGATGGAGCACTACAATGAGTCCTACATGCATTACCGCACCAGTGGAAAACGCGTGGAAGCGCTGAACGCCCTGGTCAAGGGCGCCGCGGCCTATGACAATATCATGGAAGCGGCAGCGGCCACCGCGGACTTCAATGTGCAGAGCGCCATTCAGTCTTCGTATGACAGCATTTCAAATGCCCTGTCCGTGGATTACGGCATCACGGCGGAGTATGCAAAACAGGTCTATGCGATCGAGGACCGCCTCGCATATACCATGACCTTACAGCAGATTGCGGGAGTCAGATAAGTTCGGATGGTCACGATCATTGATTACGATGCGGGCAATATCCGGAGCGTGGAAAACGCGTTCCGCCTGCTCGGAGAAGAAGTTAGTATCACGAGGGACGCGGAGGAGATCAGCAACGCGTCCCGCGTTGTGTTACCGGGTGTCGGCGCCTTCGGCGACGCCATGAACCGGCTGCAGTCCTACGGCCTGACGGAGGTGATCCGGGAAAGGGCGAAGAGCGGCAGACCGTTTCTCGGGATCTGTCTCGGACTGCAGCTCCTGTTTGAGGAAAGCGAAGAATCCCCCGGCGTGAAGGGTCTTTCTCTGCTTCCCGGAAAGATCCGCCGGATTCCGGAGGGGGAGGATTTGAAGATTCCGCACATCGGCTGGAATGATCTCTCGTTTCCGAAGGAGAGCAGACTCTTCCGGGGCTTGCAGAAAAATCCCTTTGTCTATTTTGTGCATTCCTATTACCTGCATTCCGAAGATGCTTCGATCGTGGCCGCGCAGACCACCTACGGTGTGACGATTGACGCAGCCGTTGAAGAGGGCAATCTCTTTGCCTGTCAGTTTCATCCGGAAAAAAGCGCGGAGGTCGGGATGCAGATTCTGAAGAATTTCCTTTCCGCAGAGGAGACATCAAAATGAATCCGGTTGAAGCCCGGAAAAAACCGGAATTGCTGGTTCCGGCCGGAGGACCCGAGGCCCTGCAGGCGGCGGTCCGGTGCGGTGCGGACGCGGTTTACCTCGGCGGGGAGGTCTTTTCTCTGCGCGCCAAGGCGAAAAACTTTTCGAAGGAAGAGATGCGGGAGGGAATCACCCTTGCGCATACAAACGGCGTCAGGGTGTATGTCACCGTCAACGCCTTTGCCCACGAAGCCGATCTTTCCGGCGTGGAATCGTATCTGAAGGAACTGACCGCGCTTTCTCCCGATGCTTTGATTGTTGCCGATCCGGGCGTGTTTTCGATCTGCCGCAGGGTCTGTCCGCAGATTCCCGTGCATATTTCCACCCAGGCCAATAATCTGAATCATGAGAGCTGCCGCTTCTGGTATGATCTGGGCGTGAAGCGGATTGTGCTGGCGAGGGAGTTGACGCTCAAAGAGATCACGGCGATCCGTGCCGCAATCCCCGATGACATGGAGCTGGAATGCTTTGTGCACGGCGCGGTCTGCATGGCTTATTCCGGCCGCTGCCACATGAGCAAATACCTGACCGGACGGGATGCGAATGCCGGCAGCTGCACGCAGAGCTGCCGCTGGAACTACACGGTGGTTGAGGAAAAACGACCGGGTCAGTATATTCCGGTGGAAGAAACCGAACGCGGCACCACGATCTTTGCCCCGAACGATCTGTGCATGATCGGGCATCTTCCGGAGCTGACGCAGGCCGGCATCCGGGCCTTCAAGATCGAGGGCAGAACCAAAACCGCCACCTATGTCCGCAAGGTGACGGAAACCTACCGCCGGGCGATCGATGACTGCTTTGCGGACGAAGCCCTGTACCGCGCCCGCATCCCGGCGTATATGGAAGCGCTGCAGGAAGGCGCCTCGCGTCCCTATGACACGGGATTCTATTTCATGTAAGATTCTTCATACGTTGCTGTCTTATTATAAGACACTCATGTTCACCGTTGAAATTCGCCGCGCCCGGTGGACGTATGATTTCCGCAGAGCGGCTTGTTGTGCCATGAAGCCGAGACGTGCGCATCGTGAGCGCCGATGCGCGAAGCGATGTGCGTTTCGGCTCGGCGGAATGTCCGGCACAAATAGAGCGAGGCGGAAACATCGGACACCGAGGCAGGCGAGAAAGGGAGGAAACTTGTGATGAAATCAAAGAGAATACTGACAATACTGACATGCTGCGCCATCCTTGCGGGCTGCACAAGTCCGGCTCCCGCGGCACCCACGAACACCTCCGCGCAGGCGGACACCGGCACAAACGCAGCAGCGGCGGATACGGGAACGAGCGCAACGACCGTGGAGCCGGCAACCTATGACGGCGTGACGGCGGTGCTTGCAAGGTACCCGGGCGAGGGGGAATTTGCCGATACGGATGCGCAGTCCTTTATGGAATCCGAGGCGCACTGGCAGTGGTGGGAGGAATACCGGGAAAAGGCGGCTGCCTCGATTGCTGTTCAGAAAAACATGGATCTTTATTACAGTGCCATGATGCGGGAGCTTCTGGTGACCGATGAAACGGAGAATACGGTCTGTTCCCCCATCAATATTTATATTGCGCTGGCAATGCTCGCGGAATGTACGGACGGTAACACAAGGACGCAGATTCTCAATGTACTGGAGGTTGATTCCATCGAGACGCTGCGTGCCAGAGTACAGGCCCTGTGGGAGGCAAACTATATCGATACACCGGTGCTGACCTCTTTGCTTGCGGATTCCGTCTGGATGAGGGACGGCGTCACCTACAATGAAGAGACCTTACAGCGCCTTGCTGATATCTACTATGCCTCTTCTTTTTCCGGTGCCATGGGGACGGCGGAAATGGACAAGGCCCTGCAGGACTGGATGAACGAGAACACCGGCGGTCTCCTGGAGGATGCCGTGAAGGAGATCCATACGACGCCGGAAACCGTACTGGCCCTGGTATCGACGATCTATTACAAGGCGGGCTGGATTGATAAATTCCATGAGGGCGCGACGGACAAACAGACCTTCCACGGCGCTGCGGGTGACTCGGAGGTCGACATGATGCATCTGACCGACATGATGAGCTATTATGCGGGAGACAAATTCGGTGCCGTGCAGCTGAATCTGACCGACAGCGGTATGATGTCCTTCTTTTTGCCGGACGAAGGCGTCGATGTCAAGGACCTGGTGACCGACGAGCAGGTCATGCAGGTAATCCGCGGCACCTACGAGCAGGTTTCCTATCCGATGGTGCGCCTGTCCGTTCCGAAATTCCGGACGGAGGCCAAGACCGATCTGATGGAGGTGATGCAGCGCCTCGGCATGACGGATGTGATGACGGGAGGGCTTGCGGATTTCACGCCGTTGACAACGGATTCTTCCCTCGGTGATTTTGCCTTAAGCAGTGCGGAGCACGCGGCCGTCGTGGAGGTGGATGAAGAGGGCGTGACCGGCGCGGCCTACACGATCATGATGGTGGCGGAGGGCACCGCGGAAGGCGGCGATGAAATCGATTTTGTCCTGGACCGCCCCTTCTTCTTTACGGTCACGGCCCATGACGGCTCCATCCTCTTTGCGGGGATCGTGCAGAACGTGTTATAATGGTTGCCATGCACACGAAGCGTATCATCCCCTGCCTGGATATCAAGGACGGCAGGGTGGTCAAGGGAATCAATTTTGTCAACCTCAGGGATGCGGGGGATCCGGTGGAGACGGGTGCCGCGTATTCCGATGCGGGGGCGGATGAGCTCGTCTTTCTGGACATCACCGCGACCTCGGACGCGAGGGAAACGGTGACAGACCTCGTGCGGCGCGTGGCGGAGAAGGTCTTTATCCCCTTCACGGTGGGCGGCGGTATCCGCACGGTGGAGGATATGCGCGCCGTGCTTCGCGAGGGGGCTGACAAATGCTCCGTCAATTCCGCGGCGATCAACACGCCCGATCTCATCAACGAGGGCGCGGACAAATTCGGATCGCAGTGCGTGGTGCTGGCGGTGGACTGTAAGAGGCGCGCGGACGGTACGGGCTGGAATGTCTATAAAAACGGCGGACGGATCGATACCGGCCTGGATGCCCTGCAGTGGATCGAAGAGGGTGTGAAGCGCGGTGCGGGAGAGATCCTGCTCACCAGCATGGACGCGGACGGCACGAAGGCCGGCTACGATGTCGCACTGACAAAGGCTGTCGCGGAGCTGGTGCCGGTGCCCGTGATTGCTTCCGGCGGAGCCGGGAGCCCGGAGCATTTTTATGACGTGCTGACGGAAGGAAGGGCGGACGCGGCGCTGGCCGCAAGCCTCTTTCATTACAAGGAACTGGAGATCGCCGGGGTGAAGCGCTTTCTTGCCGACCGCGGCGTTGCGGTAAGGCTTTCGGAGGAGTGGAGGTAAGCGACGGATGCAGCTGATGTGGATCGCGCTGTGCTTATGCGTGCTCGGAATTGTGTCGATCGTGATCGGCATCATATCACCATTGCCCTTTATCCTCTGCGGCAGCATCGGTGCGCTCTGTCTTTTGGCAAGTCTCTTCCTTGCCATGGAGGGTAAAGGAAAAAAGTAAGAGATGGCACAGATCACGGGGGACTGGCAGAGGGCGCTTGCCGGAGAATTCAAACAGCCGTATTACAAAGCATTGTATTCCTTTGTGAAGGAGGAATACGCAAGGCATACGGTCTATCCGCCCGCGGATGACATTTTCAACGCCCTGCATTTCACGCCCTTACAACAGGTGAAGGTGCTGATTCTCGGACAGGATCCGTATCATGAGCCTGGACAGGCGCACGGACTTTGCTTTTCCGTGAAAAAGGGCGTACAGATTCCGCCCTCACTGGTCAATATTTATCAGGAGCTGCAGCATGATCTCGGCTGTATGGTTCCTGACCACGGCAACCTGGAAGCCTGGGCCGCGCAGGGGGTGCTCCTGCTCAATACGCTGCTGACGGTGCGGGCGCATCAGGCCTTCTCCCATAAGGGGAGGGGCTGGGAGCAGTTTACGGATGCCGTGATCCGCGCGGTCAACGATCTGGAGCAACCTGTCGTCTGCATGCTCTGGGGCAGACCCGCACAGGAAAAGGCATCCATGCTGACGAACCCGGCGCATCTGGTGCTGAAGGCGCCGCATCCGAGCCCGCTTTCGGCCTACCGCGGATTTTTCGGATGCCGGCATTTCAGTCAGTGTAATGCCTTCCTCACGGCGCATGGGGTTGCGCCCGTGGACTGGCAGATCCGGTAGAAAGGACAGAGGATGAAAAAGACATTTCTGACAAAGGAGCAGGCGGAGGCCATCGCAAGGGAGTATCCGACCCCCTTTTATATCTATGACGAAAAGGGCATCCGCGAAAACGCGCGCAGGGTGCAGGAGGCCTTTTCCTGGAACAAAGGATTCCGGGAATACTTTGCCGTGAAGGCCCTGCCGAATCCTGCCGTCATGCAGATCATGAAGGAGGAGGGCTGCGGCTTTGACTGCGCCTCCGAAACGGAGCTGATCCTAGCGGATGCCGTCGGCGCGAAGACGGCGGAAATCATGTTCTCCTCCAATGACACGCCGGAGGCGGAATTTGCCTGTGCCAACACGCTTGGCGCGATCATCAACCTGGATGATATCACGCATATCGAAACGCTGCGCGCCGCCTGCGAAAAGGGCGGGACGGATGCCTCCGGAAACAGGATCGCACCCTCCGCCTTTCCGGAGACGATCTGCTGCCGTTACAATCCGGGCGGCGTCTTTGAGATGGCGAACGGCATCATGGATCACCCCGGGGATTCCAAGTACGGGATGACCAAGGCCCAGCTTTTTCAGGCGTACCGGAGGCTGAAGGAGCTCGGCGCAAAGCGCTTCGGTCTGCACGCCTTTCTGGCCTCCAACACGGTCGGCGGCGATTATTATCCTCAGCTCGCGGCAAGGCTCTTTCAGATTGCCGTGGAGATCAAGGAACAGACCGGTATCGCGCTTTCCTTCATCAACCTCTCCGGCGGCGTCGGGATTCCCTACCGTCCGAATGAACAGGCGAATGATATCCTGGCGATCGGCGCCGGTGTCCGAAGGCAGTTCGAATCCATTCTGGAGCCGACGGGCCTTCAGGATATTGCGATTTATACGGAGATGGGCCGTTTCATGACCGGGCCCTACGGTGCGCTCATTACGCGCGTCATCCATGAAAAGCACATTTACAAAGAGTATATCGGTGTGGATGCCTGCGCGGCGAATCTGATCCGTCCCGCGATGTATGACGCCTATCATCACATCACGGTCCTCGGCAAAGAAGAGGAGCCGGCGGATCATATGTATGACGTCGTCGGCTCGCTCTGCGAAAACAATGATAAATTTGCCATTGACCGGCACCTGCCGGAAATTGTCCCCGGCGATCTGCTGTACCTGCACGATGCCGGCGCCCACAGCTTTTCCATGGGCTACAACTATAACGGAAAGCTCTGGTGCGCGGAGCTCCTCTTAAAAGAGGATGGCGCGGTTTCATTAATCCGCCGCGCCCAAACCCCGAATGATTATTTCAGTACCCTGGATGTCCTGCCGCAGTTTAAGCTAACGCAGCCGTGATGATGGACATCGTGTAAACCTCCTGTCCGTTGCAGCCGCGGGACAGGTCGTTGATCGGCGCGTTGAGGCCGAGGAGGATCGGGCCGAAGGCCTCGAAATTGCCGAGACGCTGCGCGATCTTGTAGCCGATGTTACCGGCATTGATATCCGGGAAAATGAAGGTATTGCAGTGACCTGCGACTTCGTTTCCCGGAAATTTTGTATGGGCGACACGCGGAGAGACCGCCGCATCAAACTGTACCTCCGCGGGCAGGATATTCAGCTCCGGATGCGCTTTGATGGCCATCTCTGCGGCATTTTTCATTTTGTCCACATCCTCACCGGAACCGGAACCCTTTGTGGAATAGCTCAGGAAGGCGATGCGCGGATCGACGCCGAAATGCTGTGCGCAGTCCGCGGTTTCGACCGCGATTTCCACAAGCTCCTCCGCCGTGGGCTTGATGTTGATCGCGCAGTCCGCCATCGCGATGACATCATTGTCACCCGTCGCGGAAGGACGCACCAGAATAAAGCAGGAGGACACGATCTTGTTGCCGGGCTTGGTTTTGATCAGCTGCAGGGCCGGACGCACCGTATCCGCCGTGGAGTAGGTGGCGCCGCCCAGGAGCGCATGGCCTATGCCCATCTTCACGAGCATGGTGCCGAAATAATTGGCGCCCTTTAAGACCTCGCGCGCCTCCTCCGGCGTCACGCCCTTGCTCTTTCTGAGATCACAGAAAATATCCACCATCTCATCCATGCGGTCAAAATTCTCCGGATCAATGATCTCCGCGCCGCGGATATTGAAGCTGTGTTCCTCTGCGGCCTTCTGGACATCCTCTTCCTTACCGACCAGGATCGGGTGTAAGAAATAACCCGCGAGCAGACGGGAAGCCGCCTCAAGGATGCGGGGATCCGTCCCCTCGGTAAAGACGATTTTCTTCGGGTACGCCTTCAGTTTTTCGATCATGGAACCGATGCCGCCAACATGTTCTGCCATAGATATTCCCTCCTGAAATGAGTTGATGTAAACTTACCGATACCTATCATACAAAATAATCGCTGATTCAGCAAGACGAAAATCCGTAAAATGACACGACCGCTTCCGTTTTTCTTTGCGCTTTTCCTTCCCCTCCATTTATGATATACTGTTTTCCATGACTGACTTCACGGAAATGGGGAAAAAAGCCATACAGGCGAAGGGGGACCTGATTCAGGCGGATACGGAGGCCAAAAACCGTGCGCTTCTTTCGGTCGCCGATGCCCTTGTCGCAAACGCAGAGGAAATCCTTGCCGCAAATGAGGAGGACCTGAAGCGCGGCCGCGAAAAGGGGATGAAGGAAGGCCTGCTGGACCGTCTGAAGCTGGATGAAAAACGGATTGCGGCCATGGCGGAGGGTGTCCGCGAGGTGGCTGCGCTGCCGGATCCGGACGGGGAGGTGCTGGAGACCTTTTTAAGACCCAACGGGATGGAGGTGCAGAAGGTCCGCGTCCCCTTAGGCGTCATCGGCATCATCTATGAATCCCGTCCCAATGTGACGGCGGATGCCTTTTCCCTCTGCTTCAAGTCCGGCAATGTCACGGTCTTAAAGGGCGGGAGCGACGCGATCTCCTCCAACATTGCGATCGCGGGCATCATCCGCAGAACCCTGGAAGAAAACGGCATCACGCCGGATGCGCTGCAGCTCATTGCGGATACGGACCGGGAAGTGACGAAGGAATTCATGCGCCGCAGGGACTTTATCGACGTCCTGATTCCGCGCGGCTCCGCCTCCCTCATCCGTACCACAGTGGAGGAATCCCGCATCCCCGTGATCGAAACGGGCACGGGAAACTGTCATGTCTATGTGGACAGGGACGCGGATCTTTCCATGGCGCTGGACATCCTCATCAATGCCAAGACCCAGCGCAACAGCGTCTGCAATGCGGCGGAGTCCCTTGTCGTGCATGAGGCGGTGGCGGAGGCGTTTCTGCCGGAGGCCTTCCGTGCGCTGACGGAGCACGGCGTGGAGATCCGTGCGGATGCGGCCGCTAAGCGGATCATGAAGGATGCGCGGGTGAAGGACGCTACGGAGGAGGATTTTGCGACGGAGTACCTGGACGCGGTGATTTCCGTGAATATCGTAAAGGATCTTGCGGAGGCGATCGCGCACATCAACCGCTATCACACAAAGCACTCCGATTGCATCGTGACAAAGGATCAGTCGGCCGCGGAACGCTTTCTGCGCGAAATCGACAGCGCCTGCGTTTATCATAATGTCTCCACACGGTTTACGGACGGTTTTGAATTTGGCTTCGGCGCAGAGATCGGCATCAGCACGCAGATGCTGCATGCGCGCGGACCCATGGGCTTAAGGGAATTGACAACATATAAGTACCGGATCAGGGGAAACGGTCAGATCCGACATTAAGTACCGGAATATGGCGGAAAAGAAGGAAACCAAAAAACTCCGCGAATCGGATGCGGAGCAGCTACTCAAACAGAAGGTCTCAGGCTCTGAGGCAGAGCGCTTACTCAAACAGAAGGTCGCCGTGATCCGCGTGACGCACATGCTTGCGGAACGCGGTCTTCTTGTGCGCACCTGGGGCAGCGTTTCGCGCCGTTCCGACCGGGATCATTTCATCATCACGCCGAGCGGCATCGCTTATCAGGACTTAAAGCCGGAGCGGATTGTCCGCGTCAACCTAAAACGTCTTTCCTACCGGGGGAAGCTGGCACCGTCCAGCGAGATGGCGATGCATGCCGCCATCTACCAGCTGCGCGGCGAGGATGCCGGCTTCGTGATTCATACCCATCAGCCCTATGCCTCCTGCGTCAGCGCGCTCGGGGAAGAGGAAATTTTTCATCCGCATGAGCAGCTGGAAAAGATGGAGGAGATCACCAGTCTGCCCGTTGTCCCTTATGCGCCTCCAGGCACAAAGGCGCTGGCAGAGCAGGTCAGCGACACCATCAGCAGAAATCCCTACTGCCAGGGGGTTTTGTTGTCCCATCACGGACTGGTCTGCTGGGGCAGAAACGAGAAGCAGGCGAGAACCCGCGCGGAGAGCATCGAGATTCTTTGTTATTCCTACCTGGCGGATGCCTGCCTGACCTCCCTGCAATACGGCATCCGCGAAAAGTTCTCCTCCGAGCGCGGCGAGGAAGAGGATGAAATCCGTTATCTGGATCCCGAGACGCCGGAGCGGATCCGTGAGATTCACCGTTATATTTACGCGAAGCGTCCGGATGTGAATGCCATCATCCACACGGCGTCCGAGGCGGAAAAGATCGTGTCCCGCAGGTATCAGGTGCTGTATCCGCTGTTTGACGACTTTGCACAGATCATCGGTCCGGAGGTGCGGATCTTCGGGAATGAGCGGGAGAGTAACGGCGCGGCCCTCAATGTCAAAAAGAACGTGAATGTGGTGTTTACGCCGGGAGACGGCGCGTTCTGTCTCGGAGAAAACCGCAGGGAGGCGGAGGCGGCGGCGCTGATTGTCAACAAGGACTGCATCGCGCAGATCGCACAGACCAGAAACGGCAAGGATCAGGCACTTCCTTACCGGCACTGCGTCAGGATGAACCGTCAGTATAAAAAGGATTATTCCGCGTTGATGGAAAGATACGCGCTGCGGGAGGAGGAGTAAAGGTCTCCCGAATACATGGCTTCAAAATCCTTGACCGGAACCGGCTTCGAGAAATAATATCCCTGATACAGATTACAACCGATGCTCTTTAAGAAATCAAACTGCGCCTTGTTTTCCACGCCCTCGCAGATGACATTCATGCCGAGAGCGGAGGACATCTGCAGAATGCTTTCCAGGATGGTGCGGGAGCGGCTTCTGTTTTCCGTTTCGTGGAGGAACTCCATATCGATTTTCAGCGTATCCACCGGCAGATCCTTTAACATGCTGAGGGAGGAGTAGCCGGAGCCGAAATCATCGATCTCCACCTGGAATCCGTAATTCCGCAGGCGCTTGACGGTGGTATGCTGCTTTTCGGAATCCGCCATCAGCGCGGTTTCCGTGATCTCAAGATGCAGCTTCTCCGGCAGCAGTCCGTATTTTTCCACGAGACCGGTCAGTGTTTTGAAAATATCGATATAGTAAAAATCACGCGGAGAGATATTGACGGAGAGGTAAAGCCCTTCCCGCGGCGTCCCGCGCCAGGACGCAAGAATCCGGCAGGCCATTTCCCAGACAGACATATCCAACTGATGAATCAGGCCGGCCTCCTCCAGCACATGAATGAAATGGGCGGGGAGGATAATGCCGCACTCCGTGTGGATCCAGCGGACAAGCGCCTCCGCGCCGCGGATGGTGCCGCCGGAATCCACCTGCGGCTGCAGGTAGATCTTCAGATCCCCCTGATCCAGCGCCTGGGAGATGCTGTTGAGAATCTTCTGTTCATCGCGGGAGTGCTGCATCATCTGATGCGAGTAATAGACGATGCGGCTCGCGCCCTCCTGCTTCACGGAGTTGATGGCGACATAGGCGCGGTCATACATCTGCGGGACGGTCATCGAGGGATCGTCGATCGCAAAGATGCCGACATGGACACAGAGACGGTAGGCGGTGGAGTTGATGAGGGAACCCAGCCGGTACAGGGAAGTTCGCATCTGTTCCTCGTTGAAATGATCCCGTTCCAGGAGCAGCACAAAGCGGTCGGAGGAAAGGCGGCCGCAGACTTCATCCTCCGCGCAGAGTCCCTTCAGCATGTTCGCGATGGAGCGCAGAATCTCATTTCCTTTCTCCAGGCCGAAGAGGTCATTCAGCAGCTTAAATTCCCGGATGTTTGTGGCGATCATGAAACGGGGCGTGACGGGATCCGCCGTAAGAATCTCCTCCACGCGTTCACAGAAGCCGTCCATGTTATAGATCCCGGTCAGCGGGTCATGCGTTGCGCGTTCTCTTTCCCTGTCATAGGCCAGCGTTTCGTCCGTCTTATCCAGGATCATGTAATAACTGCCGATGCGGTGTCTGTCATCGTCCTGAATGGCGCTGTATTGAAACTGCAGGAAATGCTTGCCGTGCGTCGTCTCCTGAATGTCAATCCAGCCGGCCTCCGATCGGTCGGCAAGGTCATGCACGATAAAGAGCTTGCGGAATCTGTCCTCAAAGGCGGGGTCCTCACGCCGGAACCCGAGCATCTGATAGGCGACGGGATTGGCATAGATCAGATGCTCCTGATCATCGAAACAGACGATGCCGGAGTTCACGCTGCCGGAGGCATAGGAGACCACCCGTACCACAAGGTCGCGCGGGATGTAAACGCCGATGAAATAATACAGGAGAAAGCCCATGACGACGTAGGTAAACAGATTCATATCCAGCGGTGTCGGAACCACGAGATAGATCGCGTCCAGCACCAGGATGGCAAGAAAGATGCCGAGCAGGATGATATAACGCCTGCGGTAAACGCTCTGCGTAAAGATCAGGCGCTGGGTCAGGATCACCGCGATCCCGAAGGCATAGACGTAGGAGAGTCCCAGATGAAAATGATACCAGGGCGTATCCGACTGCAGCATGTGATAGGTGAAGCCGTCCACATAGACCTCATCCCGAAAGGTGAAGGCATGCTTCAGGAAGGTATTGAGGAGGAGCGAAACCGTATCCGCAAAGGGAAGGATGCTGAAGAGAAAGAGCAGACGCGGCGTCAATACCTTTACCTGGGCATAGATGCCCAGAAGATGCAGGAAGGCCACCAGCATCCAGATGTAGGAGGCGGTGTATATTCCGTGGAACAGGAGGACAAGGCTTTCGTCATTCGAAAGCACCGCAATGATGTAAGAAAAGTTCATCACGATGATCGTCAGGCACAAAGCAAATAAGGCACGCATCATCCGGCCTTTGACCCGATGCGCGGCAAGAGAGATAGAAAACAGCGCCGCCGTCAGCGCGAACAGCGACAATAAATACCAGGTCTTCATTTGCTCCCCTGTAGATTAAGTGAAATACTTCTGTTCAAACTCCGATACGGTCATCGGTTTGTCAAAGTAATATCCCTGAAACGCGTCGCAGCCCTTTTCTTTGAGGAAGGAAAGCTGTTCTTCGGTTTCCACACCCTCCGCGATAACGCGCATTTGAAGCTGTTTGCAGATATCAATGACGGCGCCGAGGACAATCCTCGAACGCGGCTTGTTCAGCTCACGGACAAAGGAGGTGTCCAGCTTGACGGCGTCCGCCTCAAAGTTTTTCAGAATGTTCAGGGAGGACATGTCCCCGCCGAATTTATCAATTTCGATCACAAAGCCCTCGTCCTTCAAGCGCTCGATCATGCGGCGGTTCGCGTTCACCACGAGCGCGTCCTCCATGATTTCCAGCTTCAGCTGGGAGGGCTTGATGCTGTATTGCTCCACAAGATCCGTGAAGATCGTGAAGATATCAAGGTAGTAAAAGTCCTTTTTGGAAATATTGACCGAAAGCTGTAAGTCCGCATGCGGTGTGTCATGCCAGGACTCCAGCTGGGAGACGGCCAGCTCCCAGACATAGCGGTCAATCAGATAAATGAGACCGGCCTCCTCCAGGATGCCGACAAATTTACCGGGCGGCAGAATGCCGTCCTCCGGATGATTCCAGCGTACAAGGGACTCCGCGCCGATCAGCTTTCCCTCCGGATCCAGCTGCGGCTGTAAGAAGATCTGGAAGTGCTCCTTGTCCAGGGCATCCTCCACCTCGCGGATGACCTTTCTTCTGAGCGTCGCATGGTCCGTCAGCGTGTCGGAGTAATAACCGAAGTGATTGCCGTCCTTATCCGCGATGTGATCCAGTGCGACGAAAGCGCGGTTGCAGATGGAAACAACGGAAGCGGACGTATCCGTGATTCTGTAAACGCCGATATGCAGGAAAATATGATAAGGCGAGGATGCTTCCTGGAATTTGTTGAAAATATCCTGCACCCACTGTTCGGAGAAACGGCTGTTGACGATCAGGAGGGAGAACTCATCCCGCTTCACACGTCCGAGCACGTCTCCCTCTACGCAGTGATTTTTTAAGATTTCAGCCGTGCGTACCAGAATATCGGTGGTGATTTCCTTGCCGTAGAGGTCACTGATGACGGAGAAATCCTCGATCGCGACCGCAAGCATGTGGCAGTTGCCTGCATCTGATTGTAAGGAATGCTGCACCTGCTCGTAGAATGCAACCTGTCCGAGCAGGGATTCCACTTTTTCAAGAGGATCTTCCCTGAGTGTAGCGGGCTTTAAGGTTTCTGCCATAACCGTAACCTCCGCACGTAAAGGATCATTGCTTAGAGCCAAGGCTCGAAAAAACTACGGCTCTAAAAAATTATTATAATATGAAACAATTACACTGTCAAAGTTTTGCGTCTTTTTGTGGTATAATGAACATGTTTGGAAAACCATTACGGAGGAAGATTTATGGCAGCCGCTAAGTCCAAAAAAGATCGGTACGTCGCATATGTCGCAGGTTACACCAGGAATTCCGAGGAAAAGTTCGGGATCCGCGTGTATGATGTCGATATGGAAAAGGGGAGACTCGCGGAAAAGGACAGGATCCGTATCACGAATTCTTCCTACATCACACAGTCCCGGAGCGGGAAATATCTGTACTCCATCACGGACCGCGGCGTCGAGGCCTTCCGGATCGATGCGGAGGGAAACCTCGAAATGATTGACGAGGCTTCCATCAACGGCATGCGCGGCTGCTATCTCTCGACGGATTTTGAGGACAAGCTTCTTTTTGTCGCGGGGTATCACGACGGCAAGCTGACCGTGCTCAGACTGATGGAGGACGGAAAGATCGGCCGCATCACGGACGAGATTTATCACAAGGGACTGGGCTTAGGTTCCGGCAGGGCCAACATGCCGCATGTGGAATGCTGCAAGCCGACGCGTGACAACAAGTATATCTGCGCCTGTGATTCCGGCATGGACCGGACGATCATCTACCGCATCCATCATGAGACCGGGAAGCTGACACAGGCGGATATCATCCACGCGGAGCAGGGGAGTGCCCCCAGACATGTGAAGTTCTCCGGGGACGGGCGCTTTATGTATATCGTCTGCGAGCAGAAAACGAAGATCGATATTTACTCTTATCAGGAGAAAAACGGCGAGCCGGATTTTGAAAAGGTCGGACAGGCGCGGACGGGAGATGAGGATGATCCGGTCGGAACCGCGGCGAGCGCGCTGAATTTTTCCCATGATTTCAAATACCTGATCAGCTCCGACATGACGACGAACGAGGTCGTGATTTTCCGTGCCCATGAGACAACGGGCCTTCTGACGCGCATCTTAAGCCTGCCGATTGCGGGCGCTTATCCGAAGGATGCGATGCTCTTCCCGGATAACCGGCACCTTGTGTCACTGAATCATGAGTCCAATGCGATGACCTTCTTCTCCTTCCATGAGAAGAATAAGACGCTGATCATGAACGGCCCGGAGATCAAGGTCTCCCAGCCGAACTGCATCGTGTTTCACAAGCTGTAACGTTTTTTCACGTCTTCCATCCGTGCCCCCATGCCGGAGAGCATGAGATCAAGCAGGGTGAAGGCGCACATACACTCCGCAACGACCACCGCACGGGGGACGATCACGGCATCGTGACGTCCTCCGATTTCGATTGTGACGGATCCCCCTCTGCGGTTGACGCTTTCCTGCGGAAGGGAGATCGAAGGGGTCGGCTTCACATGACAGCGGAGGACGACGGGCATGCCGTTGGAGATGCCGCCGAGGATGCCGCCGGCATGGTTGGTTTTTGTTTTGATCTGACCGTCTTCCGCGGTAAAGGCATCATTCATTTCGGAGCCCCGCATGGAAGAGGCGCTTACGCCCGCCCCTACTTCCACGGCCTTGACGGCACCGATGCTCATCAGTGCGGAGGCCAGACGCGCATCCAGCTTGTCAAAGACGGGATCGCCGACGCCGGCAGGGACGCCCTTCATCACCACCTCGATCACGCCGCCCGCGGAATCGCCCTCCGCAGGCGTTCCGACGGTGAGCGCTTTGGCCTGCACCGTAATCCCCAGTTCCTTCAGCAGCTTCGCGCAGACGGCACCGCCCATGACACGCGCGGCCGTTTCGCGCCCGGAGCTTCTGCCGCCGCCGCGGTGGTCCCGGAAGCCGTACTTCGCGTCATAAGTCATGTCCGCGTGGCCGGGACGGTAAAGATCCTTCAGTGCGTCATAATCCGAAGAATGCGCGTCCTCATTGCGCAGGAGCATGGCGATGGGCGTGCCGGTGGTCCTTCCCTCAAATACGCCGGAAAGAAGCTCCACCCGGTCACTTTCCTTCCTGGAGGTGGAGAGGGCGGATGCGTTCGGCCTGCGGCGGTCAAGATATGGCTGAATATCCTCCTCCGATAAGGCCATGCCCGCGGGAAAGCCGTCCAGCACGGCGCCGATCGCTTTGCCGTGGGACTCGCCGAAGGTGGTCAGTGTCAAAAGTCTGCCGATGGTGGAACCTGCCATGGAAAACCTCCCTCTCAGCCGCTTGCTGTCATGCCTATCTTACCACAGTTGAATTCCGATGCAAAATACACTATGATGAAACTCTTATGAGCGAAGCCGTGCAAATGAAAAGTACATACCGGGTCATCGCGAGAGACGGGGCGGCAAAGAGCGCCCTGTTTACGACGGTGCACGGGGAGGTAAAGACGCCCGTATTTATGAATGTGGCGACGGCCGCGGCCATCAAGGGCGGTGTTTCTTCCGCAGACTTGGAGGGGATCGGCACACAGATCGCCCTCTGCAATACCTATCACCTGCGCCTTCGCCCGGGTGACGATATTGTTTACCGTATGGGCGGCGTCAGGGCCTTTATGGACTGGCATAAGCCCGTGCTCACGGATTCCGGCGGTTTCCAGGTGTTTTCCCTTTCGGAACGCAGAAGGATCACGGAACAGGGCGTGGAGTTCCGCTCCCATATCGACGGGAGGAAGCTCTTCATGGGGCCGGAGGAGAGCATGCGCATCCAGTCGCACTTAGGCTCCACGATTGCCATGGCCTTTGACGAGTGTCCGCCGGCGCTGGCGGAACGGGACTATGTGCAGGCCTCCGTGGACCGTACGACGCGCTGGCTTTTCCGCTGCATCCGGGAGCTGCAAAGACTGAACGGGCTGTCCGGCACCGTCAATCCGGACCAGCTGTTGTTCGGTATCAACCAGGGCGCGGTCTATGATGACATCCGCATCGAACACGCGAAACGGATTGCGGCCCTGGATTTGCCGGGATACGCGATCGGCGGCCTGGCCGTCGGGGAGACGCATGCGCAGATGTATCAGGTGCTGGAGCAGACCGTGCCGCATCTGCCGGCGGAGAAGCCCGTGTATCTGATGGGCGTCGGCACGCCGGAAAACATCCTCGAGGGCGTGCGGCGGGGCGTGGATTTCTTTGACTGTGTTTATCCGTCCAGAAACGGCAGACACGGACATGTTTACACCGCGTACGGGAAGCTGAATCTGATGAACCGGCGCTTTGCGACGGACGAGCGTCCGCCGGAGGAGGGCTGTCCCTGTCCTGCCTGCAGGCGGCACAGCCGCGCATACATACACCATCTGTTCAAGGCGGGTGAGCTGCTCGGAAAGCGTCTGGCCGTTCTGCACAATCTGTGTTTTTACAACCGGCTGATGTCGGAGATCCGCGAGGCGATTGCGGAGGGCGCGTATGACCGCTATGCGGACCGCAGGATCGCAGAGATGCACGCGGGGGAAAGCGAACAGACGCTCGCGTAATAAATGAAGTTTTTCTTGTCTTTTTTGATCTTTTCCTGTATGATAGTTGCATGCCTTTTTTGGGGCAATCAAGTAAAAAAGAGGGGAGTGTAACAGGAAACATGATTTTCAGACTTGAGGAAGCCGCAGCCGGCGGCATGGGCGGAACCATTACGATTTTTTATCTGGTTGCGATTTTCGCAGTCTTTTATTTCATTCTGATCCGTCCGCAGCAGAAGGAACGTAAGAACATGGCGGCCAGGCTGTCGTCACTGGAAATCGGGGACAGCATCCGCACAAGCGGCGGCTTTTTCGGTACCGTCATTGACATTAACGACGAAGGCAACACCGTGATCGTGGAATTCGGAAACAACAAGAACTGCAGGATTCCGATGCTGAAGGAAGCGATCGTTGAGGTCGAAAAGCCGGAGGACGCGGTAAAGCCTGCGGAACCGAAGCCGGAGCGCGGTTGGAGAAAGAACAAAAAGAATACGGATGCAAAAGCTGACAGTAAGGACGCGTAAGGTTTACGCGTCGGCGTTTGGGAAAGCATAAAACGTCGCAAGCCGGATGGTCACATCCGGCTTGTTTCTTTCATCAGGACAAAGAGGAATCCAAGGGAGGCAACAGATGAAGATTCGCCTGGGATGTATCGCGGGGGACGGGATCGGTCCCGAAATCATCAGGGAAGCAAGGAAGGTGCTGGACAAAACGGCGGCACGCTTCGGACACGAAATCGTGTATGAGGATCTGCTGCTGGGCGGCGCCTCCATCGATGTGCACGGTGTGCCGCTGACGGAGGAGACGATCGAAAAAGCAAAGGCGCAGGATGCGGTGCTCATGGGCTCCATCGGCGGGGACGCGAATACCTCCCCCTGGTATAAGCTGCCGCCGGAGAAGCGCCCGGAGGCGGGACTCCTCGGCATCCGCAAGGCGCTGGGGCTCTTCGCGAACCTCCGGCCTGCCTTTCTGTACGATGCGCTGAAGGAGGCCTGTCCGCTGAAGCAAAGCGCCGCGGACGAGGGCTTTGACATGATCATTGTCAGAGAGCTGACCGGCGGCCTGTACTTCGGCGAACGTCACACTAAGGAAGAGGCTGGAAAGCGGATTGCCACGGATACGCTTGTCTACAGTGACGAGGAGATCCGCCGCATTGCCGTGAAGGCCTTTGAAATCGCGCGTGTCAGGAAAAAGCATGTCACCAGCGTGGACAAGGCCAATGTCCTGGATTCCTCCAGGCTCTGGCGTGCGGTGACGGAGGAGGTCGCAAAGGACTATCCGGAGGTGAAGCTCAGTCACATGCTGGTGGATAACTGCGCCATGCAGCTGGTGGCGAATCCCGCGCAGTTCGATGTCGTGCTGACAGAGAACATGTTCGGCGACATCCTTTCGGATGAGGCCAGCATGATCACCGGCTCCATCGGTATGCTGCCGAGCGCATCCCTGAACGAGACGAAGTTCGGCCTCTACGAACCGAGCCACGGCTCAGCGCCGGACATCGCCGGCAAGGACATCGCGAATCCCCTCGCGACGATCCTTTCCGCGGCCATGCTCCTGCGCTACAGCTTTGACCTGCAGGCGGAAGCGGACGCCGTGGAGCATGCCGTCGCAGAGACATTGAAGGAAGGTTACCGCACGGCGGATATTGCGTCGGACAGCAGTGACGAACAGGTCGTTGGTTGTAAATCAATGGGGGATATTGTTACAAGTCATATTTGACATAACGTAGATGTGCCTGGTGCTTTGTTGGATTCGTCTGCGGACCGTACGTGAGCCGTCGGTACTTATGCGGCGTTCTGTGCCGCATTATGTACCGTTACGGCGAACTCCGAGCGGGAGCGTGTCCGCAGAAGAATCAACAAGCGACAGGCACTATAACAGGAGGTAAACTATGAACAGCGAAGCAACCTTAAAAGGAATCCAGCGCGCACCGCACCGGAGTCTGTTTAACGCGCTCGGCTGGACGGAAGAGGAAATGAAGAAGCCCGTGATCGGCGTTGTCTGCTCACAGTCGGAGATTGTGCCGGGGCACATGAATCTGGACAAGATCTGCGAGGCCGTGAAGCAGGGCGTCGCGGAGGCCGGCGGGATGCCGGTGATGGTGCCGGCGATTGCGGTCTGTGACGGGATCGCGATGGGACATACCGGCATGAAGTATTCGCTGGTGACAAGGGACCTGATCGCGGATTCCACGGAGTGTCTGGCAAGGGCGCATGCCTTTGACGGCATGGTGATGATTCCGAACTGTGACAAGAATGTGCCGGGCCTTCTGATGGCGGCGGCGCGTGTCAATATCCCCACGATCTTTGTGTCTGGCGGTCCGATGCTGGCCGGTCATATCGACGGACGGAAGCGTTCGCTCTCTTCCATCTTTGAAGCGGTGGGAGAGGTGACGGCCGGACGCATGACGGAGGATAAGCTGAAGGAATATGAGGAAAAGGTCTGTCCCTCCTGCGGCTCCTGCTCCGGGATGTACACGGCCAATTCCATGAATTGCCTGACCGAGGCGATCGGCATGGGCTTAAAGGGCAACGGCACGATTCCCGCCGTGTATTCCGCAAGGATCCGTCTGGCGAAGCTGGCCGGGAACAAGATCATGGAGCTCGTGGAACGAAACATCCGCCCGCGGGACATCATGACGGAGGATGCCTTCATGAACGCCATGGCGGTCGATATGGCGCTCGGCTGCTCCACGAACACGATGCTGCATCTGCCGGCGATCGCAAGGGAGGCGGGTATCACGATTGACATGAACGTGGCAAACGAGGTGAGCGAACGCACGCCGAATCTCTGCCACTTAGCCCCCGCGGGCCCCACCTACATGGAGGACCTGGAGGAAGCGGGCGGCGTCTATGCCGTCATGAAGGAGCTGACCAAACGTGACATTCTGAAAACCGAGCTGATGACGGTCAGCGGAAAGACGGTGGGAGAGAACCTGAAAACGGCCTTCAACAGCAATGAAGAGGTAATCCGTCCGATCGACAATCCCTATCTGGAGAAGGGCGGGATCGCCGTCCTGAAGGGAAATCTGGCACCGGATACCTGTGTGGTGAAGGCCGCGGCCGTGGTGCCGGAGATGATGGTGCATGAAGGACCCGCGCGCGTCTTTGACTGCGAGGAGGATGCGATTGCCGCCATCCTCGGCAAAAAGATCATCGCGGGGGATGTCGTCGTGATCCGCTATGTGGGCCCGAAGGGCGGCCCCGGCATGCCGGAGATGCTTTCCCCCACCAGCGCCATCGCCGGTATGGGACTGGGCGAGAGTGTCGCGCTGATTACGGACGGGCGTTTTTCCGGTGCTTCCCGCGGCGCCTCCATCGGCCACGTTTCCCCGGAGGCGGCGGAGGGCGGCCCGATCGGCCTGATCAAGGAGGGCGATCTGATCTCCATCGACATCCCGAACCACAGCATCAACGTGAAGCTGACGGATGCGGAGCTGGAGGAGCGGCGCAAGACCTGGAAACCCTATGTCCCGGAGGTGCCGGAGGGCTACCTCACACGCTACCGGACGATGGTGACAAGCGCAAGCCACGGGGCCGTGTTACAAGTGAAGGAGTCATAATATGTTGCTGACAGGCGCACAAATCGTCCTGGAATGCCTGAAGGAGCAGGGCGTGGATACGGTTTTCGGATATCCGGGCGGTACCATTCTCAATATATATGATGCACTTTATCATGAGAAAAGCATCACCCATATCCTGACCTCGCATGAGCAGGGGGCGGCGCATGCCGCGGACGGCTATGCCAGGGCGAGCGGAAAGACCGGTGTCTGCTTTGCGACCTCCGGTCCCGGTTCGACAAATCTGGTCACGGGCATTGCGACGGCCTATATGGACAGCGTGCCGGTCGTTGCGATCACCTGCAATGTGGGACTGCCGCTGTTAGGCAAGGATACCTTCCAGGAGGTGGACATCAACGGCATCACGATGCCGATCACCAAGCACGGCTTTATCGTAAAGGACGTGCGTGTTCTGGCGGATACCATCCGCCGTGCCTTTCATATTGCCGCAAACGGGAGACCGGGACCCGTGATCGTCGATATCACCAAGGACGTGACGGCCGCGACCTGTGAATTTACCGTAACAAAACCGGCGAAGCAAAAGACGGAAAAAAAATATACGGAGGAGGACATCCGCCTTGCCGCGCGTATGATCGAAAAAGCGAAACGCCCCTTCCTTTATGTGGGCGGCGGCGCCGTGATCTCCGGCGCTTCGGCCGTGTTAAAGCGTTTTGCGGAAACGGCGGATGCCCCCGTCTGCGACACGCTGATGGGGAAGGGCGCCTTTGACGGCAACCATCCGCTCTATACAGGAATGATCGGCATGCACGGCACGAAGGCCTCCAACCTGGGCGTCAGCAAATGCGACCTTCTGATCGCCCTGGGCGCCAGGTTCTCCGACCGGGTCGTCGGGAATGTGAACGCCTTTGCGAAGGGCGCAAGGATTCTGCATATTGATATCGATGCGGCGGAGATCGGGAAAAATGTCCGCGCGGATCACGCGATCACGGGAGACTTAAAGCAGGTTCTGACGGAGCTGACGAAGGCCATGAAGCCCCTGAAGCATGCGTCCTGGGTGAAGGAGATCGCGGGATACAAAACGCGTTTCCCGCTGGCCTATCCGAAGGATCATCTGACGACACCGTATCTCATTGAGTCGGTCTATGAGCTGACCAAGGGGAATGCCGTCATCACGACGGACGTGGGGCAGCATCAGATGTGGACGGCGCAGTATTACCGCTTTTCCAAGCCCCGCACCTTCCTGACCAGCGGCGGCCTCGGCACGATGGGCTTCGGCCTGGGCGCCTGTATCGGCGCAAAAATGGCGCGTCCCGATGCCGTCTGCATCAACATCACGGGGGACGGCTGCTTCCGCATGAACATGCAGGAGCTGGCCACGGCAAGCACCTACGGCATCCCGGTCATTGATATCATTTCGGATAACGGCACGCTCGGGATGGTAAGACAGTGGCAGACGCTGATGTACAAAAAGCATTATTCCCAGACGACGCTTTCCTCCCATGTGGATTACTGCAAGGTGGCGGAGGGACTGGGATGCGCGGCCATCCGTGTCACGAAAAAGGAAGAGGTGAAGGAGGCCTTAAAGAAGGCGCTTCACATTGCGAAAACGAAACGGCAGCCGGTGGTCATTGACTGCGTTGTGGGACTTGATGACAGCGTCTTTCCCTTTGTGCCGCCGGGCGCTTCCATTGCGGATGCCTTTGACGCGGAGGATCTGAAGAAGAAGCATGCAAAACGCTGACCGCATGGGCGTCATGCCCGTCAAAAAACTGCTGATTTCCATGTCCCTGCCGATGATGGCCTCCATGCTGGTGCAGGCTCTGTATAATGTCGTCGATACGATCTTTGTATCGCGCTTTGACAGCAATGCACTGGCGGCGCTGACTCTGGCTTTTCCGATGCAGAATCTGATGATCGCGCTCGGGGCGGGCACCGGTGTAGGCGTCAACGCGATCCTTTCAAGGTCTCTCGGGGAAAAACGGCAGGACCGGGCGGATGCCTCCGCCAACACGGCGCTGCTGCTTTCCTTCTTCAGCTTCCTTTTGTTTTTCCTGATCGGCATATTTTTCGCGGAGCCCTTTATCCGCAACCAGCTGGATCCGACGCTGGAGCATTCGGCGGTGGTCGGTGAGTACGGCGCGGCGTATCTTGGCATCTGCTGCACCTATTCCTTCGGCATTTTTTTCCAGGTGATGTTCGAGCGGCTGCTGCAGTCGACGGGACGCACCTTTTACAGCATGATCTCGCAGATGACGGGCGCCGTCATCAACATTATTTTTGATCCGATCCTGATCTTCGGTCTTTTGGGCTTTCCGCGGCTGGGCGTCGCCGGCGCGGCCTATGCCACGGTGCTCGGACAATGCGTTGCTGCCGTGGTCGGACTGGTCCTGAATCTGAAAAAGAACAGTGACATTCATCTGGAGCTCCGCAGTATTCTGAAGCCGCAGGCGGAGATTGTCAGACAGATATACTTTGTGGGTGTGCCGAGCATCCTGATGATGTCGATCGGCTCCGTCATGACCTATCTGCTCGATCAGATTCTGCTGTCCTTTGAGACGGTCGGTACGACGGCGGTGGCGGTCTTCGGGGTGTATTTCCGAATGCAGAGCTTCTTCTTTATGCCGGTGTTCGGCTTAAACAACGGCCTGATTCCCCTGCTTGCCTATAACTACGGCGCAAGGAAGAGAAGAAGAATCAACGAGGCGCTGCGGTTTGCGCTGATCATGGCGCTGATGATTATGCTGACGGGAACGATCGTGTTTGAGACGATCCCCTCCGTACTGCTTGGCCTGTTCAATGCCGGTCCGGAGCTGTATGAAATGGGGATACCCGCACTCAGGATCATTGCCGTGCATTTCCCGATCGCGGCGGTCTGTATTATTATGGGCTCCATCTTCCAGGCCTTTTCCAAGAGCTATTATTCTCTTTTTGTTTCCATTCTGAGACAGCTCGTGGCATTGCTGCCTGCGGCATGGCTGCTTGCACAGACCGGCGTCGTGAACAATGTATGGTTCGCCTTTCTGGTGGCGGAGGGAACGTCGCTGGTTTTTTCGCTGATTTTTTTCCGGAGAGTTTACCGTACGACGGTGGCGCCGCTTCCGGAGGAAGGAGAGGAGGTCCTGTCCTTCAGCGGATAATGAGATCTTCGCCGGCGGGCGTTTCCCCGCGCAGGACCTGCCGGATGACCTGGATGCAGCGGTTGGCGCGGTTGTACCAGATTCTTGCCTGCTCCGCCTTTACTTCGCGGAACGGTCCGTCATAGGCCTCATGATACAGCCGTGTCGCCTCCTCCATGGAATCCGCGGCATCCAGCATGAGATCCGCGATGGAGGCATATTCGTCAGGGATGGGCACATTGCGCAGGGAGGAGAATTCCTGCTGCAGACCGTCCAGAAGACGCAGGAATTCACCGGCAGCTTCCTTTGCGTCCGCGGTTTCTTCAATCGCGTTGATGGAGTTGTGATAGGCGCTGACGGTATCGAAAAAACGGCTCATGTCCGCGTGATAATGCTCCAGCCGTTCCACCTGTTCCGTGCGGCAGGACGTCAGGAGCGCGGCGCATAACATAAACACAAGCAATATGGGGAAGCGTTGTATCTTTTTCATCCGGTATGACCCTCCATAAGCCGAGTATCACTCTATCACAGGCTTATTTGCATTGCAAGCGGCGCTTGTGGTATGCTATTTCGGTATCACTTTATTAAAGTAAAGTAACAACAGGAGAGAATATGAACGGTGCACAGGCGATTGTAAAATGTCTTGAGGCGGAGGGGGTAAAGGAATTATACGGTTATTCCGGCGCCGCCATCTGCCCGCTCTATGATGCCCTGCTTTCCACGAAAATCAAACCCGTTCTGGTCCGGCAGGAGCAGAATGCCGCCCATATGGCTAGCGGCTATGCCAGGATGAAGGGGAAGGCCGGGGTCTGTGTCGTGACCTCCGGGCCCGGAGCGACCAATCTGATTACGGGGATTGCCACCGCCTTTGCGGATTCGATCCCCCTGGTCTGCATCACGGGTCAGGTGGTGAGTTCCATGATCGGCTCCGACGTTTTCCAGGAAGCGGATATCACGGGCGCCGTGGAATCCTTTGTGAAATATTCCTATCTGGTGCGGGACGCGAATGATCTGCCGCGCATCATGAAGGAAGCCTTTTATATTGCGGAATCCGGACGCAGGGGCCCCGTGCTGATCGATGTGCCGACGGATGTGCTGACGGCGGAGATCAAAAAGTTTGCCCCGCCCGAAAGCATTCAGATGCGCACCTATAAGCCGACGGTGGAGGGCAATGCCGCCCAGGTGAAAAAGGTGGTGAAAGAGCTGGAAAAGGCGGAGCGTCCGATCATGTGCGTCGGCGGCGGTGTCGCGCTGTCCGGTGCGATTGACGAAATCCGTGCCTTTGTCAGGAAGTATCAGATCCCGGTCGTCTCCACCATGATGGGGATCGGCGCCATGCCGACGGGAGACCATCTGTATTTCGGCATGGTCGGCAACAACGGCCGTCCCTATGCCAACCGCGCCATGAACGAGGCGGATCTGCTGCTCGTGGTCGGCGCGCGCGTGGCGGACAGGGCCGTGAACCGCCCGGATCTCATCACGGAGAACAAGACCCTGGTGCATATCGACGTGGATCCCGCGGAGATCGGAAAGAATGTCGGCCCGACCATCCCCCTCGTCGGGGATATCCGGCATGTGTTCCGTCAGATCGAAAAAGAGGAGATTCAGGTCAGAGAGCACGGCGCATGGCTGAAAACACTTTCGGAATACCGGCTGAAGATGACGGAAAAACGCCCGAAGATCGGCAAGCAATATGTGGATGTCAAGGAATTCCTGGAAAAGCTTTCGGACCGGATGGACAAGGATGCGGTTTTTGTCTGCGACGTCGGACAGAACCAGATCTGGTCCACGCATTTCTTCCGCGTATCCGAAAAGGGGCGCTTCATGACGAGCGGCGGCATGGGAACCATGGGCTATGCGATCCCCGCGGCCTACGGCGCCTCCCGTGCGCGTCCCGACCGGCAGGCGATTGCGCTCTGCGGGGACGGCGGCTTCCAGATGTCCATGTGCGAGCTCGGCACCATTGCGCAGTACAAGGGGAATATCGGCATCATCATTTTACGAAATAATACGCTGGGCATGGTGATGGAAACGATCCACAATCTGTATGAAAGCAGGGGAACGATGGTGGACCTCGGATCCGACACGCCGGATTACAAAAAGATCGCGGAAGCCTACGGCATGCATTATTCGTATCTGGACGGCAAATCGGACATGGAGCAGGTGCTGTATACCTTCCTGCACGCGGACGGGACAAGGATTCTCGAGGTTGCGGTGGATCCCGCGGACAGGGTATAAGGAGGACCAGAGATGAAAAAAATATACTCCGTGCTCGTGGAAAACCGTGCGGGTGTCCTGGCCAAGGTGGCGGGCCTCTTTTCCCGCAGGAATTTCAACATTGATTCCCTGGTGGTCGGGGAAACGGACGCGCATGATGTTTCCTGCATGACGATTGTTTCCTCGGGGGATGAGCGGACGATCGAACAGATCGAGAAGCAGCTCAACAAGAAGCTGGATGTCATCAAGGTCAAGACCTTCCATGAAACGGACGCGATCGAACGCGAGCTCATGCTGGTCAAGGTGAAATACAACAAGACCAACCGTCGCGACATTATGGAGAACTGCGACATCTGTCACGCACAGATCGTGGATATGTCAAAGGGCTTTATGCTGATCCAGATCTGTGACACGACGGAAAAGGTGGAGCTGTTTTTGCAGGTGCTCAAGGGCATCAGCATCGTGGAGGTGGCGAGGACCGGAACGGTTGCGCTGCAGAAATGCAGGGAAAACGAGAGGTAAGACGATGAACAAAAAAGCGTTTCAGATTCTGGTGGATAATACCTCGGGCGTATTGTCCCGCATCTCCGGGCTCTTTGCCAGACGCGGGTACAATATCGAATCCATCACGGCCGGCGTGACGGCGGACCCGCGCTTCACGCGCATCACGATTGTTGCGAGCGGAGATGACGATATTCTGGAGCAGATCGAAAAACAGGTCGCCAAGCTTGCGGATATCAGAAGCATCCGGGAGCTGACGCCGGAGGAGAGCGTGTTCCGCGAGCTTGCCATGGTCAAGGTGCGGGCAGGCGCAAAGGACAAAACCAACCTGATTTCCATCTCCAATGTGTTCCGCGGCAATATCGTGGATGTGGGGACGGAATCGCTGATGATCGAAATCACGGGCTCTTCGTCCAAGATCGATGCCTTTTTGCATCTGCTGGACGGTTATGAGATTCTGGAGCTGGCAAGAACGGGCGTGGCGGGATTGTTCCGCGGCACGGACAAGGTGATGTATCCCGACGCGCTGATCGGTACACAGAAATAAAAACAAACAGACATAAAGGAGGAAAGAAGATGGCTACGGACGCAAGGATTTATTATCAGGAAGACTGCAATCTCGATCTCTTAAAGGGGAAAAAGATCGCGATCATCGGCTATGGTTCCCAGGGACACGCGCATGCGCTGAATCTCATGGATTCCGGCTGTGAGGTCTGCGTCGGTCTGTACGAAGGCTCCAAATCGAAGGAAAAGGCCGAAAAGCAGGGCGTGAACGTGAAGACGACGGCGGAGGCCGCGAAATGGGCGGACATCATCATGATCCTGATCAATGACGAGAAGATGGCGGCCATGTATCACAAGGATATCGAGCCGAATCTTGAGGAAGGCAATATGCTGATGTTTGCGCACGGCTTCAATGTGCACTTCGGTCTGATCAAGGCCCCGAAGGGCGTGGATGTGACGATGATCGCGCCGAAGGCGCCGGGTCACACGGTGCGCAGCGAATACCAGGCGGGCAAGGGCGTGCCGATGCTGGTGGCGGTGGAGCAGGATGAGACGGGCAAGGCCCTGGATCTCGCGCTGGCCTATGCGGCGGGGATCGGCGGCGCGCGCGCGGGCGTTCTGGAGACCACCTTCCGGACGGAAACGGAAACGGATCTCTTCGGCGAGCAGGCCGTGCTCTGCGGCGGTGTCTGCGCCCTGATGCAGGCCGGCTTTGAGACCCTGGTGGAGGCGGGCTATGATCCGCGTAACGCGTACTTCGAGTGTGTGCATGAGATGAAGCTGATCGTCGATCTGATCTATCAGTCCGGCTTTGCGGGGATGCGTTACTCCATCTCCAACACGGCGGAATACGGCGATTACATCACCGGCCCGAAGATCATCACGGAAGAGACGAAGAAGACGATGAAGCAGATCCTGCACGAGATCCAGGACGGCTCCTTTGCGAAGCAGTTCCTGCTTGACATGTCGGAGGCAGGCGGCCAGGTGCACTTCCAGGCGATGCGGAAGCTCGCTTCGGAGCATATCGCGGAAAAGACCGGCGCCGAGGTCCGCAAGATGTACAGCTGGAACAAAGAAGAAGAGAAGCTGATAAACAACTAAGGTGAATTTTTTTAAGAAGCTTAACCGAATCCCCGTGCCGGCGCAGATGTTTTTGCTCGGCTTCCTGATGTACATGGTCTGTGTTCTTCCGATCCTGATCATGCACGGCGGACTGTTCTTTTACTACGGTGACTACAACGTACAGCAGGTGCCCTTTTACGTTCTGGCGCACCGTGCGGTACGGAGCGGAAACTTTTTCTGGAACTGGGGACTTGATTTGGGGGGACCCCTGATCGGTGACCTTGCGTTTTACCTCACGGGCTCCCCCTTTTTCTGGCTGACGATTCCTTTCCCGGAAGCCTCCGTGCCGTACCTGATGCCGGTGCTGATGGCATTGAAATACGGGACGGGAACCATGCTGGGATACCTGTATATCAGGCGCTTCACCAGGGAGACGATGGCCGCAAGGACCGGCGGTCTCCTCTATGCCTTTTCCGGCTTCAATGCCTGTAACATTGTCTTTAACCATTTCACGGACGCGGTCTGCTTCTTTCCGCTGCTGCTCATGACCTTTGACGATCTGTGCGAAAG
>JAFSPF010000045.1 GCA_017443065.1 Lachnospiraceae bacterium | reverse complement strand
GGTGCGGGTGCCGCTGCGGGCGCGGGAGCCGCGGGTCTTGCCGCAGGCGCTGCGCCGGGCGCAACCTCTTCGATTTCGATTTCATAAGCGGTGCCGTTGATGTTGACGTTGTACTTTCTCATGTTGAATGACCCCTTTCTTGTTTTTGGTCTTTTGTTCCTTGTATGAAAAGGATACGGCCGGCGGACACATTCCTTTCCTGCCGCCCCGTATCGCGCATTGCCTGCTTCTTTATGAAACCCTGCGGAAGGAATGCACGCGCAGGTTTTCGACACCCGTTCCGAGCGTCTCCGCGATGGCCGTGCAGGCCGCAGCCAAAAGGAGCGGCCGCTCCGGTCCCGTGACCTCGCCGCCGATCTGCCGGAAGGAATGCACGCGGATATGCTCTAAGGAAATCCCCTCCATCTCCGCGATCGCCACGCAGCTCGCCGCAATCAGCTCCTGCCGGTTCGCCGCCGTCACCGGTGAAAAGGAAGCCGCCGGTGCCGCGGGGGCTGCCGCAAGCTGCGGTGCCGCTGCCGCTGCGGGAACAGCCGCCTGCTGCGGGCTCTCCTTTCCGCCTGCCGTCTTCATCACCGTACTCATAATCTTGCAGAGCACAACGATGCAGACCAAACCAAAGAAAACCGTGCCCATGCCCATCAGGGCCACATACACGTTACTCAGTTCGCTCATGTGGAAACTCCTTTCAGAACAACCATACACTGCGTGCGCACCGTGAAAAAATCGCACAAAACCTATTATAAATAAGAAACCGCGGAAAATCAAGTTTTCCGTCTTTTTTTCAGTTAAAGTGGAAGATGCGCTGCATCACCCGATAGAGAAAGAGCGTGACACGTCTGCCGGCACTGCCCGGCAGATGAAAGGCGATGCCCACGATGCCCGTGCGCATCTTCAGAAACAGCCTGTGATTCTTTTTCCGCAGATACGTCCAAAGATCCTTCTTTTTTCCGAGATTTTCTTCCGTGCCCGATTTCCACAGCATCACGGAGGATACGGCCATAATGATCTCCAGATAATTGAACATATAGCGAAAGCGTTTTTTTTCCGAGGCGATCGCGTCGTAATGCGAAGCGAAGAAATCGATCATGCGGCGGTTGACGGCCAGCTGCTGATCCACATTGCGGATCATCGTCTGTTCATTCACGCTCTGTCCCTCGCGGCCGATGGCGTAATCGTAGAAATTGACATCCAGATAGTACATGGTCCGGACAAAGGGCAGCGGGAGAAAGACATAGAGATTGTCCACGTAGTAGGAATGCTCCGGCAGCCGCAGACCGCAGACGCGCAGCAGCGCTGTCCGGAAGATAACGGAGTGCATCAGCAGATACTGTCCCTTACGGAAATGCATCACCTCCTCCCAGGTGAATAGCCTTTCCTGCGGCAGGGCGTTCGCGTAGCGCATGACCCGGTGACGTTTTTCGCCCTCCTTGTCATACACATAGTTGCTCACCAGCATATCCGGCGATGAGTCCGCTGCGACAAGCGTTTGCAGCGCGGCGTGGATTCTACGGAAGGGCTCCTTCCGCACGCGGTCATCGGCATCGACCACCTTGAAATACAGTCCCTTCGCCTCCCGGATGCCGGTGTTGACGGCACCGCCGTGCCCTTTGTTTTCCTGATGAATGACGCGCACCGTCCGCGGGTATTTGGCGGCATACCGTTCCGCAATCCCCGCGGTTCCGTCCGTCGATCCGTCATTGACGATCAGGATCTCCACATCCTCTTCCCCCTTGGGAAGGGACGCCAGACAGCGCTCCATATACCCCGCCGCGTTGTAGCAGGGCACGCAGATACTGAGTAATTTCTTCATTCATCTCCCTGATCCACCCGGATGGTCTCACCGCTCCTGATTCTGCGATATCTCATAAACCCCCAAAGACCGAGCAACAGCAGGATGCCCGCATCGTGTCATCTTCCATTTTAAAGACCTTGCTGTCCTGTGTCAAAAAAAGAATCCCTCACAAGTAAACTTGCGGGGATTCTTTTCTTGCAGTCGCTCGGCTCTGAACGGTTTACAGCTTCGGTCCCGCCGCCACGAGCGCCTTGCCGGCGTCGTTGCCGGTGTATTTGCCGAAGTTCTTGATGAAGCGCTCCGCAAGATCCTTGGCCTTCGTCTCCCATTCGGAAGCATCGGCGTAGGTGTCGCGCGGATCAAGGATGCCGGAATCCACACCCGGCAGCTCCGTCGGGACTTCAAAATCAAAGATCGGAATCTTCTTCGTGGGGGCCTTGCCGACATCGCCGTTTAAGATCGCGTCAATGATGCCGCGCGTATCCTTGATGGAGATGCGCTTGCCCGTGCCGTTCCAGCCGGTGTTCACGAGATACGCCTTCGCGCCGGATTTCTGCATGCGCTTCACGAGCTCCTCGCCGTACTTCGTCGGATGCAGCTCCAGGAAGGCCTGGCCGAAGCAGGCGGAGAAGGTCGGTGTCGGCTCCGTGATGCCGCGCTCCGTACCCGCGAGCTTTGCCGTAAAGCCGGAGAGGAAGTAGTACTGCGT
>JAFSPF010000044.1 GCA_017443065.1 Lachnospiraceae bacterium | reverse complement strand
TTTTCTTTAAGAAGCAGCAATATGTGCTCACGGTCAGTCATCAGGCTTTTCTGCGCTTTATTTTGCGCTTTATCATAGGCATAATTGAGATTCCAAAGAGTAAGGAAGAAATTATAACCATCCGTATAAAACACAGGCTTTAGTTCTTCCTTATATCGTTCTTCTGCCTCATATGCGTCAAGAATTTTCTTAAATCCACTTCCCCTTCGCTCCATAAGCCGCATTCTTCCAAAAACATCTGCAAGAATCGGATTTCGTAGTTTTGACGGTACATGCCTTATATCCAGCAACTGAACCTCTGAACCATCAAACATTCCTCCGGGATTAGTGATGACAATCCTATCATCATAAATATCTACCTGGCTGTGAGCTCCTGTCTGAAGATAACTTCTGTGGATAAGAGCATTAACCAATCCCTCTTCTAAAGCTCGTTCCGGATAGTCCGGCAGTTCCACGCGTTTATCATTGTCTTTGCGCCATCCCTTTTTAGTATTGTTTTTTATAAAGGCCATTGTACTGTCATAAAGCTCTATAAGACCTCCGGTGTATTCCGCATCATCAAGTGCATCCTGCGTAGAATTGGCTTTTTCAAGACCATTCCATCTTGTGCAAAAAATTCTTGAGTGATGAATATTCCACTGATCTGCAAACAGAATCCCTGCATTGGTCATTTGACCATCTTTTTGCATAAGTTTAAAGCTCACAAGATCATTATCAAGCTCCAACGGAAGATGCGTTGCTTTCATATATCTTTTCCTAAATGATTCAAACGTGAGCCCTTCTCTTGGGATATCCGAAATCATTTCATCATACGATGTTCCTGTGCTTTTTATAATAAACTCTGTAAGTTCAAATCCTGTAATTTCTTTTTTTACACTTCCCGTTCGGTAATAATATCTACCGTGTAGATTTAGCGGAAGCTTTGATTTCTTTACCTCGATTTGAATATACTTCTTTTTATCTTTTGTTTTAAGGTTAACGTCACATGTCATCCCAAACGCTGCCGCAATCTTGTTAGGAATATCCTCTAATAGCTTTTTTACGATTTTTTCTTCTAATCCCAAGACGTTTCCATTGTCATCAATCCCGATATAAAGAGTTCCTCCTTGTGCATTGGCATAACCACAGATCCATTCGAGATATTTATCCTTCCATGATTCTTTCCACTCGACAACCTGGCACTCGTTTTCATCCAAAATAAGGTCTATTTCCCGCATGATTACACCTCATTTTCAAACAGTTTTGTATAATAATATCACTATTGCGCTTTAAATTCAATTCTAAAGCGCAAAATAATATCACTATATGCGCTTTAAAACTATTTTCACTAATTCTCTTCCTGTGCCTCGACAAGTTTTGCCCCTGCTTCCATTCCCTGCGGAAGCCCGTTGCCCCTTTTTTTAATCCCTCCTTGTCACACATGGCTTTCTCCCCTATACTATAAGGTACAACAGTGCCGGGGGCGGAAAACTTCGCATCCGGTATCATTCATCAAAACAAGGAGGTTTTTTATGGCTTTCGAACTCAAACCCTTTACCCCGCCGGATTTTACGACAAGGTTTTTCTGTGAAGCGCCGGACTGCACGCTGGTGCCCGCGCCCAAGGATACGGTGGCGCCGGATGATTATCACGCGATGAGCATTTATCCGGAGTATTTCAAGATCGAAGACAGCTGGATGCTGGCGGAGGAAAGCCGTATGGACTGCGTGCCGGTGTTCAAGGCCGGGCGCATTCAGGTGATCGAGCCGAGACATCTGAAAAAAGGTGACCTCGTTGTCTGCGGGCGCACGGAGGACGGTTCGGAGGGCGTCTACGTCTATCCGAACGGCTTCAACGAGCAGGGTGCCGCCGCGGAGACCTTTGCCTTCCGGCAGGGACGCAGCCGCGAAACCGCCTATTCCAAGGATTATGATGACATTTACGAGCTGCTGAAATACGAAAAGGACCACGGTTACATTGTCTGGGTCTTAGGCCCGGCCTTTGCCTTTGATGCGGATTCCCGGAAAGCCTTTTCCGCGATCATCGAAGGGGGCTACGCACACGCGCTGCTGGCGGGCAATGCCCTGGCCACGCATGATCTGGAGGGCGCTTACCTCGGCACGGGGCTCGGACAGAACATTTACACACAGGAAAACGTCCCGAACGGGCATTACAATCACCTCGACACGATCAACCGCGTAAAATTCCACGGCTCCGTCAAGGACTTTATCGAAAAGGAAAACATCGACAACGGCATCCTTTACAGCTGCGAAAAGAAAAAGGTTCCCTATGTGCTGGCGGGCTCCATCCGCGACGACGGACCGCTGCCGGAGGTGTACGCGAATGTCTATGAGGCGCAGGACGCGATGCGTGCGCATGTCCGCAAGGCCACAACCGTGATCTGCATGGCGACGACGCTCCACACGATCGCCACCGGCAACATGACCCCGTCCTTCCGCGTGACAAAGGACGGCATCCGCCAGGTCTATTTCTACTGCGTGGATATCGCGGAATTCACGGTCAACAAGCTGGCCGACCGCGGCTCACTGTCCTCGCACGGCATTGTCACGAACGTGCAGGATTTCATTGTGAACGTTGCGAAGGGACTGAAGGTGATGTAATTACAGGATCACCCCGTTATTATAACGGATCGGGTCCAGAGAAAAGTCCCCGGAGATGCTGTAGATCTTCGCGCCGCGGAAGGTGAGGCGCAGGGCGTTGAATTTGCCTTCCAAATCGGATAAGGGTTTATCAAAGACGATCCGCCACAGCCGCGGGTCGTCTTTTTGCTGCACGACCCTGCCCTCGTAGCCTTCGATCACGCTGCCGCGTACCTTCTTCGGGTCCGAGGTCACCATCACCGCCTCCATCCGGAAATCCGCCTCCGTATCCATGTCAAGGAAAAGGCCGTCGCCGTCAAAGCGCAGGTTGGAGCTGCGCAGCACCGCGTCCGTGCCCTCACGCTTCACATGATAATACGTGAAACGGTCCTTTTCGATCCGGCCGCGCAGGAGTGAGGTCTCGCGGAAATCCGTGTGATGGCCGTTGCCGCCCATGTAATACACCAGAAGGTCCCCGTCCTGTTCAAAGGGCACGGAGGCATAGACACAGCCCGCATCCGGCGCGCCGTCGGGATAACTGCCCTCCCCGTTTTCGATGAAGGCGGCACCCTCCTCCCAGACGCATTTCTGGAAATACTTCAGATCCGGCGAATAACGCAGATCGACATTCACGGTATCGAAACACTCCGCCATCCGGTCCCCCTCATGCAGGAGGCTGGCAAAGCCGAGATACACCTGATCGAGCTGCAGCACGGGCATGCTGTAGATCTGCGCGAAGGGTCCTTCCCCGCGGCCGCATTCCTCCGGTGCGCTCCAGGTGACAAAATCCTCACTCTCCGTGACGGCGGGAATGCGCAGGCTCCCCTTCCAGATGCGCGTGATGCATTTGAACTTTCCGTCCCTTTTATCACGGAAGACACAGTTTAAGGTGTCGCCCGCGGGATTCTGATTCCACTCCACGGGCTGACTCCAGTGTATGCCGTCCGCGCTGAACGAAGACGCCATGCGGCCCGTATCGTCGAACTTGGCTGCCAGCTTGAACCTCTTTTCGGGATCCTCCTCCGCCTCGTCATAAAAAACACCGGCGCCGTGACAGTATTCGATCAGAAGATTGTTGTGCGTATCGCCCTCAAAAGCAACGATCCCGAGATCGGGACGCTCCCAGTGCAGGCCGTCCTCACTTTCGAGATACGCAAGGGAGGTGACACGTTCGCTCGAAGGAATATAGCGCTTTGCCGCACGCTCCTTTAAGGGCGTGGAGGTGGAGGCTTCGTCCTTTGTGCAGAGCGTGTGATAACAGACATATTTCTTCCGCAGGGGATTCCAAAAGACATTCGGATAGCCGTTGTCAAACCGCGCCTCCCAGGGAACGGAGGGCGTGCCGAAATAGGATTCCCGGAACAGCACCGTCCCCTCTTTCCGGAAGGGCGCATAGGACAGCCCTAAATTACTGCATTCGTTGTGATTAAGAATCCCCGTATCGAAGGAATAAAAACGGTTCATTCCGCCTGCTCCTCTCCTGCTGCCACTGCAGCCGGTGCCGCATCGTCATAGAGATGACAGGCCACCTGATGCCCCGGGGCGATTTCCCTCATCACGGGGGCTTCCCGCCGGCAGCGCTCCGTGCATTTGCGGCAGCGCGTATGGAACACACAGCCCGCGGGTTTGTTGATGGGGCTTGCGACATCCCCCTCCAGGATAATGCGCTGCTTCTTCGCGCCGCGCACCGGAACGGGAATGGCGGAGAGCAGCGCCTCCGTATAGGGGTGCGCCGGACGGTCGTAAAGACTGCGCGAATCCGCGATCTCCATGACATTTCCGAGGTACATCACCATGATGCGGTCGGACATATACTGCACGACGCTTAAGTCATGCGCGATAAAGAGATAGGTCAGCTGCCGCTCCCTCTGGATCTGCTTCATCAGGTTTAAGACCTGCGCCTGGATGGAGACGTCCAGCGCGGAAACCGGTTCGTCACAGACCAGTACCTCCGGATTCACCTCCAGCGCCCGCGCGATGCAAAGACGCTGCCGCTGGCCGCCGGAAAACTCATGCGGATAACGGTAGAGATAATCCGGATTGATGTTGACGACGCGCAAAACCTCGCGCATGATTTCCTCACGCTCCGCCTTGTCCCTGATGCCGTGCAGCTTTAAGGGTCCCTCGAAGGATTCGATGATTTTCTTCAGGGGATTCAGTGCGTTATACGGGTCCTGGAAGACCATCTGCACGCGCTTGCGAAAATGCAGCTGCTCCTGCGCGTCCAGCTTCGTGATGTCCTTTTCCTTCCCTTCGTCATGGAAGATCACTTCGCCGCCCGTCGGGTTTTCCAGAAGCATGATCGATTTGCCGAAGGTCGTCTTGCCGCAGCCGGACTCCCCGACGATGCCGAGCGTTTCGTTCTTATACACCGTGACGTTCACGTCATCCACGGCCTTCACGTCCCCGACATGCTTTTTGAGGAAGCCCTTGCGGATGGGGAAATACTTCTGCAGGTGGCGGATGTCAAACAAAACTTCTTTCATGACCTCACCCCCTTCCCGTCGAAGAGATGGCAGCGCACAAAATGTCCCGGCTCCACCTCATGATTGCCGACAAGTCCCGTCTTACAGCAGTCCATGCACTTGTCGCAGCGGTTGGCAAACTCACAGCCGTCGGTCACGTCCTTCGGGTTCGGCGTCTGTCCTGGGATGGTGGCCAGCTCCTTCCCATCCTCCATCGCGCCGAGCACCGGCACGGAACGCATGAGGGCGTCGGTGTAGGGATGCGCCGGATAGGCGAAGATCTGGTCCGCTGTACCGGATTCCACCACGCGCCCCATATACATCACGGCCACCTCATCCGCCGTTTCCGCCACGAGGCCCATGTTATGCGTGATGAGGATGATGGTCTTCTGCTGCTCCTCCTTCAGGCGCACCATGAGCTCCATGATCTGCGCCTGGATCGTCACGTCGAGGGCGGTGGTCGGTTCGTCCGCAATCAGAAGCTGCGGATTGTTGATCATCGCGATCGCGATCACGACACGCTGCTTCATGCCGCCCGAAAACTCAAAGGGATAGTTGTTCACGCGGTTTTCCGGGTCCGGAATGCCGAGCTTTTTGAACATCTCGATGACCTGCGCCATCGCCTCCTGCTTGCTCATCTTCTGATGCTGCAGCAGCGCCTCCATGACCTGCCTGCCCACCTTGTAAACCGGATTCAGTGAGCTCATCGGGTCCTGGAAGATCATGCTGATCTCTTTTCCGCGGAGGGCGCGCATCTCTTTGGAGGTGTTCGTCAGGTCCTTCATGTGAACGGGATGAACGCTGCCGTCCTCCTCCTGCTGCATGTAATCGATCGCCTCCGCCTCAATCTGCGCATTCTTTCCGAGCAGTCTGCAGACGGAATTCATCGTGACCGATTTGCCGCAGCCGGATTCCCCGACCACCGCGAGGATGGTGCCGCGCTTCACGTCAAAGTCCACATCCTTCACGATGGGGATGACGCCGTCTTCTGTCTTGAAGCTTGTATTTAATTTGCGTACACGTAAGATAATGTTTTCGTCCATATATACGTTATTTCCTGCTACGCGGCTCGCGGGGCAGTTTCCCCCGGGCTCCATGAGTTGCTTCGCAACAAATCGCCCGGTGGAAAACTGCAGCCCGTTCGCCGCTTACCTGTACTTACAGTTGCTTCGGGTCCAGCACATCTCTCAGTCCGTCACCCACAAAATTCACGCCCAGGATAAAGAGCGAGAGCACGATGCCCGGGATGAGCCACAGCCACCAGAAGTTTGTGATGACATCCACACCCTTCGCCGCGTTCAGGATGTTGCCCCAGGTCGGCGTTCCGCTGGGGACGCCCAGACCGATAAAGCTTAAGCCCGCCTCCGAGAGGATGAAGCCCGCCACGTTGATCGTCGTCGCGGCGATCACGGGCGAAAAGGCGTTGGGCAGGATCTCACGGAACATGATCGTGCGCTTGCTCATGCCGAAGGCTCTCGCCACCTGCACATAGGTCTCCTCACGCAGGGTGATAAACTCCGTGCGGATCATGCGGAAGGTGGTCATCCAGCCCGTCACGCCGAAGATCACAATGAGACTGAAGACGCCGGGACCGATGATGGACACCAGCACCAGAATCAGGATCAGCTGCGGGAAGGTGGAGAAGATTTCGCTGATACGCACCAGGATCGCATCAATGATTCCGCCGAAGTAGCCGGCGATCGCGCCCAGGGCCACGCCGATGAACGACCCCATCAGCGACGAGATCACGCCGATCAGGATGGAGGTGCGCCCGCCGTAGAGCACGCGCGAGAACACATCGCGTCCCTGCTTGTCCGTGCCGAAAAGATGTCCGCTCTGCGGCGCCTGCGTCAGCTCCTTTAAGTTGATCGCGTTCGGCAGGTAATCCGTAATCAGCGGCGCCGCGATACAGCAGAAGAGAATCACCAGCATGATGGCAAGACCCAGCACCGCCAGCTTATTATTGAAAAACTTGCGCAGGTTCCGCTTCCAGAGGGAGGAGGTGATTTGCTTTTTTTCCATATCCTACTCCTTCCCCAGCCGGACACGCGGATCCAGCAGCGCAGTGATAATATCCAATAGCACCGAGGAAACAAGAATGGTCGCCGCGATCAGAAGCGTTGTCACCATGATCACGGGGTAATCTCCGCTTGTCGTCGCGCCCACGATCTGTGTGCTGATGCCGGGCCAGGAAAAGACCGACTCAATGACGACGGAGCCGCCGATCAGAAGCGGCAGGCGGAAGATAATGATGACCATGACGGGACGCAGCGCATTGCGCAGGGCATGCGTGATATAGACCCGTTTTTCGGAAATGCCCTTCATCCGCGCCGTCTTGATGTAATCCTTATTCAGCACCTCCAGCATGGAGTTGCGCGAATACTTGAGCAGCGTCGAAATCATGGCGATGGACATCGTGAGGGTGGGCAGGATCAGATACTTCGCGCGGTCCCAGAAGGTGACCACGGAAGGGTCCGTGCGGCCACCGATCGGCAGCCACCCCAGCTTGATCGCAAAAATCTGTATCATGATGATGCCGAAGAAAAACTGCGGCATGCTCGTACCCAGCACCGCGATGAAGCGTCCGATGTAATCCACCGGACCGTTCTGGTGGATGGCACTCAAAACGCCCAGCGTTATGCCGATCACGGAGGAAATGATGAGCGCCCCGAAGGCCAGCTCAAAGGTGGCGGGAAGGCTCCTTGCGATGATGGTCGCAACGCTCGTTCCGCCGACGATACTCTTTCCGAAATCCCCGCGCAGAATGTTTCCGATCCAGCGGAAATACTGTACATAGAGCGGTGCGTCCAGCCCGTAACGGGCGCGCAGGGCCTCCATGTTTTCCTCGCTGACGACGACATCGGCCGGAATCAGCCAGGAAACGGGATCCGCCTTGGTCATGCGGATGGCGAAGAACACGAGAACGCTGATGATGAAGAGCATGGGAATGATCATCAGGCATTTCTTCAGAATAAACTTACCCATACGTTCCCCTTTGTTTCAGGATAAGAGGCGGGATGCACCCGCCTCTTATCCTTCCTCTCAGATAAATCTTATTTGACAGCCCATTTCTCAAACTGCATGTCGTAGTTGTACCACGGATTGCCGAACTGAAGTCCCGAAGGCAGCTCGATCTTGTCCGTATTGATGAACAGCTTCTGGTTGACCGTGAACAGCGGGAGCTTGTAGATCAGATCCTGCTCCATCATCTGCAGGTCATTGAAGATTTCCTGGCGCTCCGCCGCATCGACGGTCGTGTTGTAAGCCTGAATGCTCTGGGCAAATTCCGGATCGATGTCCCCGAGCACCTTCGCGTAGTTTTCGTTGATGTACTCACCGTACCATTCGGAGAAGGTGAAGGAGGAGAGGTTCTTCTGCGCCAGCTCGTAATTGCGCAGCGTCCACAGCTCCTGCGTGGCATCGTTTTCGAACTTCATGACGTCTGTCTGGATGCCGATCTCGTTTAACATCGCGCCGATCGCCTCCATGAAGTTGGCGGTCGTCTGGTCACCGGAGTAATAACGCAGGCGGAGGGTCTGCGAGAAGTCAAAGCCCGCTTCCTCCAGCATCGATTTTGCCAGCTCCGGATCATAGGCGAAGGTGTTCTGTCCGCTGTTGTATTCCGGTGTGTTCGGGATACCGCCGGAATTGGACACGACGCCGAAGCCGTCATAATATGCGTCCACGATGGCCTGGCGGTCGATCGCATACACGAGCGCCTGACGCACCTTCGGGTCCGCCAGCGCGTTCGGGTTGCCGTCCGCGTCAAAGGTGTTCACGACGAAGTAACGATAGTAAAGAATGTTGATGTCAAACTCCGTGTAGTTGTCCATCGCCTGGAAGGCTTCGATTTCCGCGGGGTTGTTCGTCGTCCAGAAATCCAGCTGTCCGCCCTGGGCCGCCGTGACCGGGTCCGCCAGCGCGTTGATCTGGATCTTTTCGATCTGCGGCTTCTCGCCGTTATAGTTCTCATCAATTTCATAGATGATGTAGTTGTTCGGAACCACTTCCGCCACCTTGTACATGCCGCAGGTCACCGGCGCATCGAAGTACGGCAGCTGGTCAAAGACCGTGAAGTCCTCTCCTTCCAGCACGTGCTTGGGCATGATGGCGATCTGGCTCATGATCTTTTCAAAATCCGCATAGAGGGAGTCGAGCTGGATTGTGACGGTGTTGCCGTCGATCGTGATGCCTTCGAGATCTCCGCCGGGCTCAAAGGTATTCGCACCGACGATCTGCTTTGCGGCATTCGCGTAGTTGGAGTTGATGCTGGTCAGCTGTAAGAGCATCTCAAAGGTAAACTTTACGTCTTCCGCCGTCACCGGTTCGCCGTCGCTCCACTTTGCATCGCCCATCGTGAAGGTGTAGGTGAGACCGTCGTCACTCACGGAATAATCCGATGCGAGATCTCCCTTGAAGGTCGCGAAATCGGCATCGGCGGTCAGGAGCGAGCGCCAGATCAAATTGCAGAAGAAACGCGCGCGGTTGTTGAAGGGATTGTTGACCCGTTCCGCCGTACCGTCGCCTGTCGCGATGTAATACAGAACGTTTTCGTTTTCGGCGGCCGGTTCCGCTTCCGCGGTGGTGGTGGCCTCCGCGGCGGATGTCTCTGCAGGCGCGGCTTCACTGGTTGCGGCGGCGGACGTATCCGCAGTCGTCGTGCCCGTGTTCCCGCTCCCGCCGCAGGCGGCAAGCGTCATCACGCAGGCCAAAGCCAGCGCCACAAATGATGCAAACTTCTTCCTCATAATGTTGTACCTCCTCATAGGTTTTAGGATGAATGGAATAAAAGAACTCCCCTCACTTATTGTAACGGAAAGTGAGGGGAATCGCAATCGGAACGTTCAGAAACCGTCCGGCCCGTTACAGGCCGGCGATACGGATTTCTCCTTCGTCGATGATGAATCTTGAGTATTTGACCGGCGTTTTCAGGTCTCTCGTGTAATCCGCGATGCCGATCGTCGTGCCCGGATAAGCGGTTTCGTTCACAATGACCTCCGCCCGCTTGGCATCCTTCATCTGCTGCTTGGCGTCATCACATGCCTTTGTGTTCTTTTCGATCAGGCCGTCCAGAATCTTGTTCTGCATATTCAGCTGCTGCAGGTATTTGAGCTGCTCCGGGGTCAGCGTGACGCCCGCCTTTAACTTGCGCAGGAGATTGGCCAGCGGTTCCTGGATCGCCTCTTTTTTCTTTTCCGCGTCCGCGATTTCCGCCTGCATCTTTTTGACGCTCTCCTTCAATGTCGGGTCCGCGCCCACCTCCACGAGCGTATTGACCCCGAGCTCCGAGCCCAGGGTCTTTGCCGTGATGCGTTCCTTGGCGGAGACCTGACCGCCCGCGATGAACCCGCGCTTGCCGTCAACGTAAATCTCCGCGCCCGCAAAGACGGTGGAGCGCATGATGGACTCCGCGGAAACCGTACCGCCCGCGCGGACCGTTGCGGCCTCCAGGAATTTCGTCACGACATTGCCGCCGGCATGAATTTCGCCCTTTGTCATGCCGTTCATGCCTCGCGTGAGCACCACATTGCCCTTGGCGCGCAGGATCGCGCCGCTGACGGAGCCCTTCACCTCAATATCACCGGAGGCCTTGACCTCATAGCCGGAATCCACATCGCCGTTGATGACGATGGAGCCGTCGTAATTAATGTTACCGGAAGAAACGCCCACCTCCGGAACGGTGAAGACATTGGACACCTCCACGACGCCGTTCGCGCTTAAGGAGACGTGACCGTTCACCGTGGCCGTCAGCGTCAGCTTGTCCTCGGAAAGCTTTGTATTCTTGTTGCCTTTGAGGTCCAGATGCTTGACCTTCTGCGGCATGACGGGCTTGCCGTAAACATTCCAGCCGTCCTCACCGGGATCCTCCGGCGTCAGCTTTGCAACCTCATCCCCCTCCTGCACATGGCTGATCAGGTTCAGGTTAAAGAAGTCCACGGTACCGTCTTCCTTTAACTCCGGCTTTGCGTGCATGTCCGTGCTGAAGAGATATTCGATGGAGGCATCCGAGCCTTCCCGCACTTTTTTTCCGAGCGCCAGCACGATTTCCTTGCAGTATTCCCGCTTCGCAAAGAAGGCCTTGATGGTCTCCTCCTGTATGCCGTAGGTGATCTTTTGAAACGCAAGGTCTTTTTTGACCTCATCGGCACTCATCTCCTCGCCTTTTTTTCCGTCCGAAGGCGGATAAAAATAGCCCGTGACCGTCATCTCGTCATCGGAGACGGTAAGACGGCAGGATTCGCGTTCCGGCATGAGCGGCGTCGCATTGATCATCGCGACGCTTCCGTTCGCCGCGGAAACCGCATTGTCCAGCGCCACAATGTCATAGGTGATGCTGCGCTTGTCCAGATACTCACGCACATCCGGCGTCGTGATGGAGACACCGCCCTCCGTGGCCGCAAAGACTTTGATGCCGGTACCCTGGTCCGTGATCATGAGTTGGAAATAACCGTTCATCTGCTTACCCCTCTTCTTTGTCTGAAAGGTTGACTGTCACTGTCCCCATACGGACGTTCTCAATTAACTCCTCGTTATAAATCACCTCATGCTGCGGGAGGATGACCTTCAAAAAATAATCTCCGTCATAAGACAGGAGCTGGGCCGGCGCGCCTCCCATGCCGCGCAGATCCGTCCTTGCGGCAAATCCTGCGGCATATTGCGCAGCCAGCGCCTCATATTCCTTGTAGGCCACGGCATCCGCTTCCGTGATGCCGAGCGCTTCCCGCTGCGCTTTGCTCATCCCCTTCATCAGGAACTTTGCATCGGCCTTTGCCTTTTCGAGCGCCGCCTCATCCAGCGCAAGGCCTTCCCCGCGGGCCGCCTGTGCATAAACGCGGTGACAGACCGCATTCCCCAGCGCGGTTTTCATGGCGTAATCAAACATGAAGGTCGAGTCCATCCCGGCGGACAAATGCATGTTCCAGTATTTCACCGGGTCCGCTTCATCGTAGATCAGCGCCTGCCGCTGCACATAGCCCTCCGTCTCATAGACGTAGCAGCCGAAGTCCCTGAGCGTCACCGCTTCCCCGTCCACGGTGACGACGGGCTCCTCCAGGTGATCCAGATACACAAAGGGCGGAACGTTGAACCTGCGCCAGATCATGAATCCCGAAACAAGGAGAATGACGGCAATGAACGCAATGATACCCGCCAGATGCTTTTTCTCCTTCGGTGACAAGGACCCCGATGGCCGTCCCTTTGTATCCATATTCTTATTATACAGGGTCAGGGCGGGACTGTCACCTGAAAATCACTCCGTACGGAGATTTCCGGCATTCGACAAATCCTGCCGGAATCCCGCTCATGGCACTTCTCTGCTGTCGCTTCACTTGACATCCCCCGAAGAATCACGCAAAATGCTATTGCGTCCAAAAAGGGCGAAAGGAGAATCCGATGAAAAAAAGACTTTCTGTCCTGCTGCTGATACCGTTGCTTGCGCTGGCGATTTCTTCCTGCAGCCGCACGGAGACGCCCGCGGACAATTCCGCTGCCGCCAAAGCCGCACAGGAACAATTTGATGCCTTTATCGAGGAGCAGTACCGCTTCGCGATTGAGGACAGCTATCTTGCCATGCATATGTATTATCAGGATCCGGCGGCTGCGGGATTTGACTTAAGTGCGGTCGAAATCGGCCTGGGCGAAGTCCCGACAGAGGAGGAACTGCAGGAAGACCGCACCTATTTTACTTCTCTGCTGGAGGCACTCGAAGGCTTTGACCGCTCTCTCCTCACGCGCGCACAGCAGGATGAATATGATGCCCTCGACTGGGAAGTGCGCTCCATGCTTCTGTTGAACGAGGAACGTTTTAATTACTACGAGCAGTATTTTGCGCCGCCGAACAGTCTGGACACGCAGATCATCAGCCTGATGAGCGTCTGGGACATCCGCAACGAGCGGGAGCTTAAGGAAATCGTCCCGCTCCTCGACTCCATTCCGGCCTATGTGGATTCGGCGGTTGCCTATACGAAAAAACAGCAGGAGAAGGAACTGCTGATGACCGATTTTGACAAGGTGATCTCCTCCTGCGAAGACGTGCTTGAGATCGGTACGGACTCCTTTGTCCTCGAACGTCTGCTGGAAAAAACAGATGAATTTGATTCCATCAGCGCAGCGGAACGCGAGGAGCTGAAAAAAGAAATCCGCGCCGCCTTTGAGCGTTCCTATCTTCCGGCCTTTGAAACCATGCGCGACGCGATGGAGGAGATGAAGGACGGTTTCAACAACACCGAAGGCTACGCAAAGTTCCCGCACGGAAAAGAGTATTATGCGGCCCTGCTCAACTACAACCTCGGCACCTACGGGGAATCCTGCGAAGATTTTCTGGCAACCTTTGAGGACTGTGTCGCCGGGTATCTCAGCCGCTTTCAGGGTTATTACGTGCAGAATGTGGAAGCCGTCCAGAAATCCATCAATCAGCTGCCGTCGAGCGGCTTCCGTGATTACACCTCCATCCTGGAAGAGATCAAGGTGAAAATGCTTGCGGACTTTCCCGAGGTCAAGGATCTGACCTATCATATTGAAAATGCGGATCCCGAGGAAAAGCTGACGGAGCGCAATATCGCCGCTTATTTCGTAACGCCCTGTCTGGACGGCGACCACAAACAGCAAATGCGTGTCAATCCGGACAACGAGGATGTTTCCTCCCTGGAGACCTTTATTACCGTGGCGCATGAGGGCTTTCCCGGCCACATGTACCAGTACGCCTTCTTTCATGACAATATCGAATCCGATTACATCAAGACCCTGAGCATTGACCTGATGGTGGAGGGCTATGCGGTCTATGTCATGTTTGATTCACTGAATTATCTGGATCATCTGAATGAAGCGGACCGCCTGGTTGCGTCCCTGGACGACCAGATCAACCAGCCCGTCATCGCCGGGGCCGATGTGGGCGTACACTACCACGGCTGGGGTGTGGAGGAACTGAAGGATTATTTCTACAGGAATTCCTTCCCGGTGGACGACGCCACGGTAAAGGACATCTATGACTATGTCAAATTCACACCCTGCGCCTATGCGCCCTATGCCTACGGCTATGACTTTATTTCGGATCTGCGCGAAAATGCGGAGACGGTGCTCGGCGAGCACTTTGAGGTCAAGGAATTCAACCGTGCGATCCTGACGGCGGGTCCTTCCCCGCAGGTACTCGTGAAACGGCATGTCTATACCTACATCGCAAAGACAGCGATGCATGCCACGTTTTTCTGAGGAAGGCCGCTATACCGCGAGCGAGCGCAGCCAGGCCAGCGCGTCAAGGGAGAAGGCTTCCTTCAGGAGCTTTGGCTGTTGCAAAAGCTCCTCCCGTGTGCCGCTCCAAAGAAGCCTTCCCTCCTTCAGCAGCGCCACGTCCTCCGCGATGTGCAGCGCAAGCGGAAGGTCATGAAACACACCGATCAGCGTATTTTTTGCCCTGCTTCCCGAAGGAAGCGGGGTTTCTTCTTCGGACCATCGGATGAGATCCGTTGTCAGCGCCTCCTGAAAGCGCAGGTCCAGATGATTCGTCGGCTCATCCAGCAAGAGGACGGGCGTCTCCTGTGCCAGTGCCCGCGCCAGAAAGACGCGCTGCATCTGTCCGCCGGAAAGCGTATCGATCGCACGGTCCGCGATGTCTGAAAGTCCCGTGCGCTCCAGCACGCGCTCCACGGCCTTCTTTTCTTCCTCCGGCGCTGCCGCAAAAAGCCCCGCATGCTTCCTGCGCAGATATCTTCCGTGGGAAACGGTTTCCCGCACCGTATAGGAAAAATACGTTCCGTGCAGTTGTGTCAGTAACGCGATGCGGGAGGAAATCTCCTCGCGCTTCATGGAAGAAAGCTCCGTCCCGTCGATGCGCACACTGCCCTCATAGGGCATCACGCCCGCCAGCACGCGCAGCAGTGTGGTCTTGCCGGAGCCGTTTTCCCCCAGCAGCACGAGCCTTCTGCCGGAGCGGATGTCCAGCGTCAGTCCCTGCAGGGCCGGTGTCTCTGCGGCATGCGGATAGGAGGCGGTCAGATTGCCGATGGAAATTGTCATGCCTGCCTCCTTCCCGCGGCGGAGCTGCCGGGCTTCCCAGCGAAGTAAAGCCGGAGAAAGAAGGGCGTTCCGCAGAGCGCCGTCACGGCTCCGACGGGAATCTCCCGGGGCGCCAGGACGGTGCGCGAAATCGTGTCGGCCAGCGCCAGAAAGGTGCCGCCGTACAGAAAGGCGAGCGGCAGGACATGGCGGTGCGCAGGCCCGATGCGCCTGCGGATCACATGCGGAACGATCAGGTCCACAAAGCCGATCGTCCCGGTGAAGCAGACCGCAATGCCCGTCACGAGCGAAGCCAGCGCAAGCACCCTGCGTTTCATCCGCGGTGTCCTGACGCCGACGGACAGGGACTGCTCGTCCCCAAAGGTCAGGATGTCCAGCTCGCGGTGGTAATGCAGAAGGGCGAGCGTCCCGGCAAAAGCCGTTCCCGTCAGCACAAGCACATGGTACCAGCGCCTGCCGGAAAAGGAGCCCATCTGCCACATCATGACGCGGCTTAAGTGTTCCGTGTTAAGGCTGGTCACCAGCGTCAGCAGGGCGCTCATGAAAAGCGTCACCACCATGCCGAGCAGGATGACCGTGTGGGAGGACACGCCGCGGTCCAGCCTTGCGGAAAGCGTCAGCACAAAGAGCATCGTCAGCAGCGCAAAGGCAAAGCCCGCCGCAGGCAGCAGAAAGGCGCCCAGCAGCGGGACAGAGATTTCGGCAACCACCACAATCGCGGCACCCAGGGACGCGCCGCTGGAGACGCCGAGCGTATAGCAGGACGCCAGCGGATTCTGCAGCACCGCCTGCATCACGCTTCCCGCAACGGACAGCATGCCGCCCACAAGGAAGGAGCAGAGCGCGCGCGGCAGGCGGATGCTTAGGAATACGCTCACCAGCGTCGGCGGGATGTCTTCCGGAAGCGCGGCACCCGTCAGCGCATGCTTCAGGATGGAAACAATCTGCGCGGGCGAAATCCATACGCTCCCGATGCCCGCACTCAGCAGCAGTGCGGCGAGCGCGCAGAGGATTGCCGTCACATACACAGGGGCCTTCCGCTTCATCCCTTATGCCGCGTCCTGCAATACTTCTTCAAAAGGGTCTTCCGTTTCCTCAAACAGATCCGGATACAGGATCTTCGCAATCTCCAGGATCGCGCCGCAGACACGGTGGTTCGGCCGGTTGATGTGGTTCGCGTCAATCAGATAAACCTCTCCGTTCTTTACGGCGCTGACATTCTCCCAGCCGGAAAGCGTCAGCAGCACCTGCTCCACATCCGGTGTGTAATTGTCCGTGGATAAAATCACATCGGGATCATAGGCGACGGCCGCCTCCTCCGTCAGGGCTGGCCACGCGGTGTCCGTATCCGATGCGACGTTCTCGCCGCCGACGAGCGTGATGATCTCATCAATGTAACTGCCAGGACCGACGGAATAGATCGTCGGATACTCCGGGGTGGGCGTGGACAGTTCAAAGAGCACGCGCTTCTTTTCATTGAGGTCCGTTGTTTCCATCACGGCTGCGACGTCCTTAAGAAAGGCATCCATCTCCGCGACGATGGCCTCCGCGCCCTCCTTCTCCTGCACACATTCCCCGATAAAGAGAATGCTGTCCATGATCTCCTGTAAAGAGGCGGCGCTTTCGATATCAATGATGGTGACACCGGCGTCCCTGGCGGAGGCGAAGACATCCTCGCCCCAGGCATAGCTCATGCCGGTCGTGAACACGAGGTCCGCGCCGAGCGCCACGATCTGCTCATTGTCCGGATTCATCATGTCGAAGGCGGGAATGCCGGCGGGCAGCAGATCCGCGTAATCCGCGGCGGAATAGGTATCGACCGCGACGATCTTGTCCGCGATGCCGAGATCGATCAGGAGCTCCGTCGTCGCGGGGGCGAGGGAGATAATCGTGTTGACCTCCATCGGCACGACGATGTTGTTTCCCTTCAGGTCCTTCGCCACACGCGCGATGGTGTTGGTGGAGGCTGCTGCCGCACTGTTTTCAGCTTCGGCGGCGGTTGTGGCTTCAGATGCATCGGTTGCTGCAGTTTCGGTTGCTGCGACGGATGCTTCGGTTGTGGCGGCGGATGCTTCGGTTGCGGCAGTACCTGACTGCCCTGCCTGTGATGTGCATCCCGCAAGCAAAAGAGCCGTCAAAACGAGCGCACAAAAAGAACGGTGTTTCCGTTTCATTGGGGTGTTCCTCCTTTGTTGGTTGCACGTCCGCTTTACGTCAGGAAACAGACTGCGGACGCCGCGGAATCTGACCGCGTATCCAATGAGTACTTGTAAACGTTACTATTGTATGTGAGGGATGGGGTTTCGTCAACTTTCGTTCAAAAGGATCCGCCCTTTTACACGAAGAAGGAGGCGGAACACCGCCCCCTTCTTCTTTATACGAGGATCGATTCGTGATCAGTTCCCGCTGAAAATGCTCAGCAGGTTCGGGATCTGCACCTTGATCAGTGCGTTCAGCGTCATGTACAGTGCGAAGAGATAGCAGACTGTCATCATGACCTGCAGCACGCGCGGGTTCTTTGTGCCACGGAAGAGCTCCGCCTTCCAGATGATCAGCACCATGAAGAGGCCCGCCACGGGGGTCGCGATGGAGGTCGCGACGTTTGCGATATAGATCAGCTGCGTCGGGGAACCGCCGTAGGAGAAGCAGATGACGGTGGCCACCGCAAGACAGATCAGGCAGAGGATCTTGACCGGCTTGGATTCCAGGCCGACTTCCTTATCCAGACCCGCGTTCAACAGCACGACGCCGCGCTGCGTATTGCCCAGCAGGGAGGAAAAGCCCGCGCCGATGATGGCGACACCCATGACGATCGGTGCCGCATTGCCGAGGAACGGACGCAGGAGGTCGCCGAGCTGTGCCGGCGCCTTGATCGCGATGCCGTCCGGATGCAGGACGATCGCGCCGACCAGAACGATCGCGCCGGAGATCAGGACAACCGTAACGATGTGCAGGATCGCGTCCGCACGCATCGCGCCGTTAAAGAGGTCCTCTCTCTTCCATTTCTTTTCGAGGCCGAGGTAGGTGCCGTAGATACCGGCCGTCACCGCGGCATTGGTGGAGATGTAGGCCAGCGCCGTGTTCAGCGAGCCCTCCGGCAGGGTCGGGTGCGTGAGACCGTGGACCATTTCCCCCGCATTGGGGCCGCCCGTCGAAACGAGCGTCGCAAAGAAGGCGATGATCATGCCGAAAATACAGATCATGATGCCCTTTTCCACCTTGGAATACACGCCCTTCGTCAGATAGCAGAAGGCCAGCACCGCCAGCATGATGAGCGAACCGATGCGCCAGTCAAATCCGAAGATCAGGTTCATGCCGGCACCGGTGCCCGTCACGTTGCCCAGCGTAAAGAAGAAGCAGGACAAAAAGAGCGCGACGCCGCAGAAGGCCGAAGCGGCACCGCCGAAATAATGACGGATCGCATGCAGCACCGGCATGCCCGTCATGATGGAGATGCGGTATGAGGTCATTGTGAAGGTGATGCCCATCAGGATGATGGGGATCAGAAGCCACAGCATATCATAGCCGTAGTTACTTCCCATCATGGCCGAGGTGGTAATGTTACCGGGGCCGATGACGATACCGGTCAGGATGATACCCGGTCCGATTTTTTTGATGAGTTCCCCAAACGATAATTTCCTGACTTCCGACGGTTCAAAGCCCAGGCGTTCCCCGACGTTTTTTTCCATATCCAGAATCTGAAAATTCGACATGATTACCCCCTTTTCATGAAGAGGCGCAGCAACCCGTGTTTTTCCGGATTGCCGCGCCGTCTGTGTCAATGATTACGCATACTTGCTCATGTCGACTTTTTCAAGACCGCTGTTCTTGATGCCCTGCGCGATCCAGTCTTTTTCTTCCTGGTTCAGCGGAAGCACCGGCTTTCTCATCAGGCCGCTCTTGAAGATGCCGCGCTGCACAAGGGTCTCTTTCAAGCGGGCGTGCGCTTCGCCGGAGGGCTGGCCGCCGCCGTAGATCGCCTGGGAGATGTGGAAGATACGGTCGGACCAGTCCTGCGCCTCTTTGAGGGTGTGCTTGTCCGGATTCGCGAAGACTTCCCTTGCCGGGCAGATCAGTTCCGGCACGCAGCCCGCGAAGCCGATGAGTGCGCCGTCCATGCCCGGGAACCAGGACACGCAGAGCGTCTCGTCGTGGCAGGTGATGAGGGAGATGTCCGGACATTCCTTGCGGAGCTTGCGCACGTCATGCTCATAGATCGCGGTGACGCGGGTGCCCATCTTGATGCACTTCACGTGATCGATCTCCTTGCACATCTTGATGAGGTCATCGATCGGATAGAAGGCCTTGCTGGTCGCCGGATACAGGTGGATGACGATGTCGATATCCGCGCCTTCGGCCACATCCTTGATGTACTGATACGGTGCGTCGGGATGCATGCCGAAACGCAGCCACATGTGAGGCGGCATTAAGAGGATGCCGTCCGCGCCGGCTTCCTTGGCTTCCCTTGCCATCTCGATGGATTCCTGTGTATTCTCGCAGTTGACGCCGGAGACGATCGTCATGATATCACCGCATTCCTCTGCGCAGATTTCCGTGACGCGCTTTCTTTCCGCGCGGGTTAAGCCCGTGACCTCACCGGTGTGGCCGTTGCACACGAGGCCCTGGATGCCCTGATCATAGAAGCTCTTGATCCAGCGCAGATATACGCGGAATTCTTCTTCGTTGATGGAATAGTCATCATTCAGCGGGACGGAAACTGCGGGGAAGATTGTCTTGAAGTTTTTCTGCTTTGCCATGGTAATACGCTCCTTTTCTTTGTGTTGTATGATTGTGTTTTCCTCTCTTTCGGAGATCCCTTTTGCACCACCCCATTTGTGTGCAATCGTTTGCATCTCCGATGAGACAGTTATAACATGCATAAAAACGCATGTCAATGCTATTTCCGCATTGTGCAAGAACTTGTTTCCTTTCGCATTTTATGCTATAATTATGCAAACTTTTGCATGCGGAGGAACGGCCATGGCAACCTTAAAAGACGTCGCAAAGCTCGCAAACGTGGATATTTCCACGGTCTCACGCGCCTTAAACAACACATCCTACGTGCATCCGGAGACAAAGAAGCGCATCATGAAGGCGGTGAAGGAACTGAGCTACAAGCCGAATGTCCTGGCCAGGGGCCTGAGGCAGGGCAAGCTCAATACGATCGCCGCCGTCATGCCGATGCTCTCGTTCTCCGTCTTTGACGAGGTGGTGTCCGGGATTGAGGAAGCCGCGCGGAGGGAGGGCTTCGCCACGCTGATCGTGAATACCGGCGGCGATGAACAGGCGGAGAAAGAGAGTCTGGAGAAGCTGCGCAACGGCTTTGTGGACGGACTGATCATTGCGGGAACGGGCGCAAACCACCGGCTGGTCAGGGACATCCGGACGGAGATGCCCGTCGTGCAGGTGATCCGCCGGCTGGATGAAGCGATCAGCAGCGTCGTGGTGGATTACGTGGACGTGGGTCAGCGCGCCACCGCGCATCTGCTCGAAAAGGGCTGCACGCACATCGGCCTCATCAACGGCTCCATGAAGATTTCCCCTTACGCGGAGCGTTATGAGGGCTACCGGAAGGCGCTGAAGAAAAAGAAGCTGGAGGAGATCACGACGGAGCATGACTCTAAGCTCCGCGGCATGAAGTACGGCTATGACTGCGCCATGGAGCTGCTGGCGGAAAACAAAAAGCTGGACGCCATCCTTGCCGCGACCGATGCGCAGGGGATCGGCGTCCTGCGCGCCCTGAAGGAAAAGAAGCTGCGGGTGCCGGATGACATCCGCGTGATCAGCATGACGGGGCATCGCGTCGGGGATATGCTGGAAACCTCGCTCACCTCCATGGAGCTGCCGGGCGCGGAGATCGGCGCGCACGCCGCGGAAATGCTGATCCGCGAAATCAATGCCGGCAGCGAAAAACAGCAGCCCGTGCAGCACCTGAAATTCCAGGCCGTTCTTGCGGAGCGCGAAACGACCGCCTAAGCGCGGATCACGGATTTTGCCACCTGGATAATGTTCGGGCGTTTGCCGTAGAGCAGCACGCCCACGCGGTAAATCTTGGCGGCGAGGATGCCGACAAGGACGGTGGAAACAATTAAGATGGCGATGCTGAGAATGATCTCCCATGCCGGTACGTTGCTCATCGCGATGCGTGTGAACATCACGAAGGGCGAGGAGAATGGCAGGAAGGAAAACACCTTTGTGATCGTGGCATCCATGCCGCCGCCCGTCATGGCAAAGATCGAAACAAAAAAGCCCGGAAAGAACATGATCATTGCAGGTGTGATGGCGGTGGAGATATCCTCCACCTTGGAGACGGTAGAACCGATCGCGCCGAACACCATCGCGAAGAAAAAGTAACCGAACAGGAAAAACACAAGCATATACAACAGCAGTGATACCGGAACATTAAAGATCATACCGATGATCATGCCGCCCGCGCCGCCGCCCCAGTAGGATTTATTGAGGTTATAGAACAGGAAGGATCCGCCAAAGATGGCAATCAGCTGTATCAGTCCGGCGATGCCGGAAGCAACCACCTTTCCGAACATCATGGAAACCGGCTTTGCGCTCGTGATCAGCAGTTCCATCGCGCGGGAGGACTTTTCCGTCGCCACATTCGTCGCCACCATCTGCCCGTACAGCAGGATCACCATATAAAGCGCAAAGATCATGATGTAGGTGTAGAAGAAATTCATGGACTGGTCTTTGCCGGTGCTCACCTCCGCATGCGTGATCTCCGCGTTCAGAATCTCCCGCGCGGTGCCTTCCTCTATCCCGTGCTCTTCCATTACCTGCATCTGATAGACGGCGCGCATGACATCATCCGCCGTGCGCGGATTGTCGTCCGTCAGTTCCATGTTTTCGACATAATAGGTGTAATCGGTCGCGGAATGCAGGAAGAAGGCATATTGCACCTTTCCCTCCTCCACCATCGCGCGCACATGCGCCTCGTCTCCCTCGCTCACCACCGTCAGGGATTCCGGAAAGGCCTCCGCGAAAAGCGATCCCGCACGCTCCGCCGTTTCCGGATCCGCCGCACCGATCATCATGATGCCGTCCGCGCCCTGCAGATCGATGTTTGACGCACCCTGCAGATCACCGATTTCAGATTCCTGCAGGACCATCGCGATACCGGAGGGCGTTTCCTCTCCCCCGCCGCCGAACACACCGCGGATGCGCGGGAAGAACATGATGATCGCAATCACCGCCACGATCAGCACCGTAGAGATGATATACGCTTTGTTCCTAAAAAAACTCTTCAGTTCAAAGGCCAGGATGACCGGAAAATTTTTCATCTTATCTTTCCCCTTCGTGCGCGGTCTCGTCCGCGGCATATTCCACAAAGATGTCATTGAGAGAAGGTTCAAACACCTCCACGGCATCGATCGCAAAGCGCTCCGTCAGCTCGCGCATCAGCGCCTGCTTTTCGGACGGATCGTTCATCTTCAGCAGCAGATCGTTTTTGTGCTCGCGGCTGTCAAAGGCCTTTTCGATCAGCCGGTCGGCGTAGGCCGCACGGATCTGCTCCGTATCCGTGAGGCTGCGCACCACCAGGCGGTCGCGCGGATAGGTGCGCTTGATCTCCAGAAGATCCCCGGTCAGCACGATTTCCCCGCCGTGCAGGATGGCGATGGAATCACAGAACTCCTCGATGTAATTCATCTGATGCGAGGAGAACAGGACGATCTTGCCGCGGGAGATCTCCTCCCGCACGGTGTCCTTTAAGAGCTGTGCGTTCACCGGATCGAGGCCGGAGAAGGGCTCGTCCAGGATCACGATCTGCGGGTCATGCGCGATGGCCGTCACGAGCTGAATCTTCTGCTGGTTGCCCTTGGAGAGCGTGTCCAGCCTGGCATTGCGGTATTCCGTCATCTCCAGGCGGTCCAGCCAGTAATCGATGCTCTTCACCGCGTCCGCCTTTTTCATGCCCTTGAGCTGCGCGAAGTAGGTCAGCTGGTCGATGATTTTGCGCTTCGGGTAAAGTCCGCGCTCCTCCGGCAAATAGCCGATGCCGACGCTGTCGTGGTTGATCTTCTTTCCGTCGATCAGCACCTCCCCGCCGTCCGCGGGGAACACGTCCATCAGAATGCGGATCGTCGTCGTCTTGCCGGCGCCGTTGCGGCCGAGCAGGCCGAAGGCTTTGCCGCTGTCCGCGGCAAAAGAGATGCCGCGCAAGACGTGGTGATCACCGAAGTGTTTGTGGATGTCTCTCAGTTCAAGTTTCATGTTGTGTGTTTTGGCTCCTCCTGATATGCGATACCATCATACCCCCCCCCAGACCGTCCGAAAACTCATAAAACACAAGGGTTTTCGGAGGTTCTGGTATGGTTTTAAAACGCTTTTTTCTTTGTTTCGTATTCAATCGAATAAAAAATGAGGTATCTCTACCCCATAACCGCCATCATC
>JAFSPF010000043.1 GCA_017443065.1 Lachnospiraceae bacterium | reverse complement strand
TCCCAAACCAGGCGCTCTGCCAAACTGAGCCACACCCCGCAGAAATCGCTGTCAACCGAGACAAACACCATTATAAGAGCATGTTTCCGAGTTGTCAATCTATCTGACAATGAATCGAAACACCGCCTGATCAGGCAAATAAATCATCCAACGTAACCACGTTTATAAATGCATCTCTATACTCATTGTGTTTCAATCCGAATGTTGTAATCAATGTACTGTATACCGATGTTTTAGGCGACGCTTTTTCCAACAGCATCTCCGAGCGTCTTAATACTTTTCTAAAATACGACTCTTCAACTGTAAATATATCACTATAAAATTTACACTCGCACATATTGATTACATTGTCTTTCCTTATAATCAACAAGTCTATTTGTGCGCCTTCTTTATCATCTCTTTTCTTTGACCAGACAGATGTTGAAGTGGAAACCCCTGATATTCCAAGACTTTTTTTTATTTGCTCAACATGATGAAAACATACATTTTCAAATGCAAATCCACGCCAGCTTATGACCTGTTGCGTGTTTGTTATTTGCTCCCATTTCATACTGTCGAATTTGTTTTGTCCTTCTACGAAATGCAAATAGAATAAACAAAACGGATCAATTAGTTTATAGTGTTCCTCTTTTTTTGACAGTCCAAAAGGCACATACTTCATAACGAAATTACCGTTCATTAAGGCATTTAAATATGTCGTCAGATGTCCTCCAGGTGGCATATGTAATTTATCGATGATTTCCTTCCTTGTGTATCCTGCATTTTTGGAATACAGGAATCTCACAATGGCTTTTTCTTGTTCCGGTTTATCAAATACAGAGTCAAACAGTCGATGAAATTCATCTCTTAGTACGGCCTTTTTTGAAAAAAACACATTATCCACATTTTGTGCAAAACTCAATTTGTTCTTCATGTATTCCATATAATACGGAATACCGCCAAAAACCATATAGCTTTGCACGATATCATAACGGGAGAACCGGATTTTGTTCTCTTTATAGTATTCTTCGCATTCCTTTAGCGAAAACGGCATTAAGTAAATCTGATACGTCACTCTATTATACAGACCACCGTGATTATTGATCAGATGATCCAATATCCACGAGTTTGAACTTCCACAAACAATTACCATCAGGTTTCTTCTATGACAACCCCAATTATTCCAAAAGCCCTCAAAAGCCATGATGAAGTTTGATCGCGGGGTGTCCAACCATGGAAGTTCGTCAATAAACACCAACTGTCTGCCGCCGTCATCAATTCTCTGCAAATGTTTTTCGAGAAGAAAAAAAACTTCCATCCAGGATTTTGGTTTATCGCCTTCCTCCATCCCCTGCATGATTAATGAATTATAAAAATGATCTAACTGCGCTTTCAGTACGCCTTTTTTGTTTTCAGCAGAAGGAGATAATCCGGCATGTTTGAATGTGATTCTGTCCCTGAACACTTCATCTACAAGATATGTCTTTCCGACTCGTCTTCTCCCATATATTGCAATCAACTCGGCTTTGGTACTGTTGTATTTTTCATTTAGTTCTTCGATTTCTTCTTTTCTGCCTATCATGAGCCCCTCCTTTATTGGGCCCGGTCACGCAAAAAATGGAATTTGAGGCCCATTTATTATGTACTATATTATCACGTAATTAATGGGCCGTAAAGCCTATTTTTGGCTCGATGCGGCCCATTAAGTTGATTGCGGTCAAAAATGTCGTCAGATGACGTGAAAAGCAGTCACAGCGAGGTCTGCGGATTCGATCCCGTCACAAAATTAATGGGCCGCAAAGCCTATTTTTGACTTGATGCGGCCCATTAAGTTTAATGCCTACTTCACTTCACTTCACATCCGCCCCATTCGACGAGGATGAAGCCCTCGCGTTCCGGTGCCGTAAAGGTCTGGGCCGGGAGTGTGTCGCGCAGTGTCAGCGCCTCTTCCTCCTGCAGGGCACGGAAGGACATGCAGACGCGGATCACCGTGTCCGGCGCGGGCTCGACAAAGAGTTTGGCCGCATCCGTGTAATTGTCCGTCTGGAAGGAGATCAGGTTGTAGGCGTTGTCCTCCATCTGCGGCAGCCAGTAGATGATAAATTCATTGGCTTCGCGCGGGGTGAGTCCCTGTGCGGCGAGCGCCTCCTCCAGGAAAGCCGCGGTATCTTCGCCCTTCACAACGGCGCCTTCCGAAAAATCAGGAGTCCAGCCGCCCTCGCCCTCCCAGTAGAGGCAATAATACTCTTTTCCGTTTTCATCAAAGAGCGTACCGTCGGGGCGTGCCGTCACGCGCCATGTGCCCTCCGCATCAAACGCCGGATACACGCAGCTCAGTCTGCCGTCAAAGGAAAGCTGCACGCTGATATCCCTTTCCTCTTCCGGATAGAGGTAAATCACGGGCTTTTCGGTTTCGTCCGGGATCTCCGGCATTTCCGGCAGGGGCTCGTTTGTTTTTACAAGCACCTCTTCCTCACCCATGAACTTCATCGTCATGGTGTCACCGGAAAATGAAAGCTCCGCGGTCATTCCCATATACGTTATGGACGTATCCGTCCAGGTAAACGGCTGGGTTTCGCCAAAGTAAACCTCATACATGGTACCCGTTCCGTCCGCGTTTAACTGCAGGTAAACATCCTCATCACTCAGCGAGTGGTAAAGCCCCGCATGTTTGTTTCCGCCGAAGACGCCCGTCAGAAACAGGATCAGTACCACAAGTCCCGCCACCAGCGCCGTGCCGCCGACGGTCAGTCCGATGACCAGGCCCTTCCTCGATTTCTTCTGGGCAGGAAAGCGCGGCACTTCCGCAAGACGCGTGCCGCAAAACGCACAGAACCCCGCACCTTCCACCAGTTGTTTTCCGCAATTCGTACAGAATGCCATGGCTCCTCCTCCTGTCCTTGCTCTTTCGTCTGTCATCCGCAACTCTGACGTCTCTTTCATCATAGCGCAAACAGGTTTTTTTTCATCCCCCAAATGGAGGGTTTTGAAGCCTCAGACCTTTTCCGAACGTTTTCTGACGATGTAAAGCGTGACCATGAGAAGCGCCGCTGCAAAGGCGCCCTGGATCAGGAAGGACTGCCGGATCAGGGAAAGATCCGCCGCATTCAGCTCCCCCTGCCGCATGCCCAGCATATTGCAGACGCGCACATACCACCAGACCGGCAGAAAACGCGAGAAGCGCTGCACGTTTTCGTTTAAGACATCAAGCGAGACGAAGACGCCGCCGAGGAAGCACATGCCGAGGCTGATCACATTCGTGAGCGCCGTGATGGCGATCTCGCTCTTTGCCACATTGCCGATGAAAAAGGCGATGGAGGCCGCCACCAGCAGGAACAGGAAGGAATTGAGCAGAAACCATCCGCGGTGCGGACTGAAGAAAAAATCCGTGCCGTCCGCCGCGAGCAGAATCAGGATGGACATCACCCAGAAAATGGCGAACACAAGGCTAAAGGCGCCCAGTCCCTGCAAAGACTGCGTACGCTCCGGTATGGGACAGGCCTTCAGACGGTCCGCCACCTGTTTTTCCCGGAAATCCTTCAGCACAAAGCTCACGCAGAAAATCAGCACGGCAAGATACAGGTAAGGATAATAGTTGAAGGTGTAGGCGTACTCCGGCATATGGCCGTAATCATAGGCGCCCTCCGCAATCCGCACCTCCGACGCACTTCCCTTGAGCGCAAGCACCTTCTCCACCGCCTCCTCTTCCGCATAGCCCGCCGCAAGGTAAGTGCGGAGGCGCGCAAGGAACTGCTCGATGTCCGCGTCGAGATAATAGCCCGCGGCATTGCCGGGCAGCTTGACGACCTCGAGCTGCGGCGCGGATGAGGTGTCTGTAAGCCCGGCTCCAAACCCTTCCGGGATCGTCAGCACATAGACGGCCTCGCGGTAATAAAGCTGTCTGGTCAGCTCCGTCACGTCCCCGTCGGAGGGAAGGATCTTGTTTTCCTGCGCCAGAAAATCGGTCAGCCCCTTTGAAATCACACTGCCGTCGCGGTCTGTCACCGCAATCCCCACCGCACTCTTCGTAAACATCTGGCGGACAACGTCCCCCTGCGATCTCGTGATCATGATGGAAATCGTCATGAAGATCGCAAAGTACATCAGCATATAGCCGGCATTTTTCCGGAGCATTGTCAGATACAGATGAAACACGGTCATCGAACGTTCAGATGCTTTCATAACGCGTCCTCCGTAAGGAAAGGAAGGCCAGAAGGGTCATCACGGCCGCAAAGGCAAAGAGCAGGATGAGGCGCAGCCGCAGTGCCGCAGGGTCATTGTAAATATTGAGGTAATACAGCGCATCGCTGATGAGCGCCGCCGGATTGATGCGGTTGAACAGGGGCACATTGCGCTCGATGATCACCTTCATCTCGCCGAACATCAGCCCTGCCAGGAAGCAGAGGAAGAGCGGAAGTCCCACCAGGATCGTCGTCTTTGCGCCTGCGGAGATCCTCGCGCCGCCGACGACCATCCCGAGTGACACGCCGACCATCGCGCCGAGCAGGCAGATGAAGGCCATGCCGAAGAAGTTACCGCCGAGCGAAATCCTGAGCACGTATTGCAGAAAGAGCAGGAACACGATCGCGGAAACAAACTGCACCGTGATGCCGACTAAGAGATCCGCCAGCACCGCCCTGCTCTTGTGCTCCGGCGAAATGCTGCGCCGCGCCGCACAGGCGGAGACATTGGCCGCGCTCTCCTCCCCGAGCTTCTGTCCCGTGAAGCAGCCGAAAAAGCACATCATCGCGATGCAGGCAAAGAAATATTCCAGCACCGTTTCATAGGTCTTGCCGCCAAGCGACACCTCGCGGATATGAGAGACATCCTCCCGCATCACGCCGACCGCCTCCTCGATCCGCTCCGGATGCTCCGTGTCGATCTCCCGGTACATGGCGGCATTTTTGATATAGGCATCCAGCAGCATCGAAAGCACGGTTTCCCGGATGCCGCTTTTGCCGACGGTGAGCGCGGGATTGCCGTCCCCGCCGTCCGCGAAGAAAATGCCCTCGACGCCCTCCGCGGCCAGCGCATCCAGCGCCTCCTCCTCCGTCATCCTGCTGACAGTGATGAGTTCCCCGTCCATTGCGTCTATAAAGGAGGCAAAGAGGGCGGACGGCTCCTGCTGCCAGTAGCCTTGCATCTCCGTCGGATCCAGCTCTTCCACGGAAGGCAGGGCTGCAGGCGTTTCCCCCTCCTCCGCCACCAGCGCCACGGGAATCTCCGTCCAGGTATCCTTGCCGAGATCCCCGAAGGCAATGTAGAAAAAGCTCGCGAGGATGATCGGATACAAGAGTCCCCAGAACATGTTGCCGTGATCGCGAAGCGTTTGTAAAAAGCGATACTTCAGCGTCTGCATCAGTCGCGTAACTCCTTTCCGGTGATTTCGAGGAAGACATCGTTCAGGGTCGGCAGCGCGGAATAGACATTCGCGAAGGAAATCTCCTCCTGCTCCAGATAATGCAGGAGCGGCAGCAGATGTCCGGTACTGTTCTCATATTTGATCTTCAGGTTTTCCTGTTCATAGGAAAGCTCATACACATGCGGCATCGAGCGGATGTGCTGCTGCTGTTCCTTTGTCAGCACCACGCCCTCCACCGTCACGGTCTCTCCGGTGCGGATCATTTCCTTCAGCTCCTGGCTCGTGCCGCAGGCTACCTGCCGCCCGTGATCGATGATCGCGATGCGCGTGCAGATCTGTTCGACCTCTTCCATATAATGAGAGGTGTAGATGATCGTGGAGCCCGATTTGTTGAGCGCCCGGATGTCTTCGAGAATACGGTTTCTGCTCTGCGGGTCAACCGCGACCGTCGGCTCGTCCAAAATGATGAGCTTCGGTTTGTGCGCGATGCCGCAGGCGATGTTTAAGCGGCGAAGCAGGCCGCCGGAGAGCTTCTTCGGTACCTTTTTGCGGTATTCCGCAAGGCCTGTTGCTTCGATCGCTTCCTCCACGAGCTCCCTGCGTTTTTCTTTCTCCGGCACATAGAGGCCGCAGAAGTAATCGATGTTTTCCTGCACGCTGAGCCTGTCAAAGACCGCGACATCCTGGAAGACCACGCCGATCTGCCGTTTGAGATCATAGGCCGTCGGGGACATCTCCTGTCCGAACAGCCGGATATCGCCGCGGTCGTATTTGAGGAGTGCGAGCATGCAACCGATTGTCGTCGTCTTGCCTGAGCCGTTTGGCCCGAGCAGGCCGAAGATCTCGCCCTCCTCCACCTTCAGGTCCAGGTGGTCGAGCGCGAGCGTGTCACCGTAGCGTTTTACCAGGTCCTTGATTTCTACCATGGAATAAGCCTCCTTCTTCCTGATGTCCTCAGTTTACACCGGAAGAGGAGGCTTTATAAGTGAAGGATGTCACCTTTTTGCAGATGACATTTGTCACATCTTCCGCTTCCGTTGCCGGCGGCCGGCATAATATCCCCTCTGCCGTTTTGTGGTATGATATAGGCATGGAACTCGCATTTACGATCGCCGTGAAAATTCTGTTTGCGCTGATGGGCGTGATCAACGCGATGCAGCTGACCTTTGACTACCGGCTGGTGCTTTCGCTCTTTCTGGCACTTGCCTTTTCCTTTGCCGTGCAGCTGCCGAAGAACCGTACCCTGTCCATGCTGCTGTGCGGGATCTTTTGCCTGCTGCCGCTGGCGCTTCCGGTGCTGATCTGTTTTCTGCCCCTGATCGTGTTTGATGCCTGTTACCGGAAGGAGCCGCTGCCCCTGCTTGCGGCCATCCCCGCGTTTTTCGTGATCCGGCCGCAGACCTCGCTGCTCGTGCTGATTCTGATCGGCTGTCTCCTGGCGGCACTGCTCGCCCTGGCGCTTTCCTGGGTTCTGCATCTGCGCACGGAGCTGCAGGAGGCCAAAGATGATGCGGACAGCGGGACGCGTCAGGCCTCTCTGGAAAAGAAGGAGCTGACGGCACATCAGGACGCGGAGATTGAGGCGGCCACCTTGCAGGAGCGCAACCGCATCGCGAGGGAAATCCATGACAATGTCGGCCACATGCTCTCCCGCGCCATCCTGCTGACCGGGGCGCTGCAGACCGTCAACAAAAACGAGGAGCTGTACGAACCCCTGCAAAAGCTGAATGATTCGCTGAATGACGCGATGAACTCCATCCGGGAGAGCGTGCATGATCTGTATGACGATTCCCTGGATCTGGAACGCGCATCGAAAGCGCTGCTGGAGGAATTTCATTTCTGTCCGGTGGACTTCCGCTTCCAGTGCTCCCGCTCCATGCCGCGGGAGGTCAAATACTGTTTCTTTGCGATACTGAAGGAGGCGCTTGTGAACATCGCAAAGCATTCCGGCGCCACGAAGGCGGAGGTCTCCATGACGGAGCATCCGGCACTGTATCAGATGATTGTGCAGGATAACGGCACGGGACAGGCCGCCGGAAAAGGAAAGGCGGAAGGGGCTACGGCGGCGCAGAACCTGCCGTCCGGCAGCGGCGAAGCCTCTGCGAAAAACGGCAACGAACCCGCGGCGAATGACAACCGCGGCATCGGTCTTGTCGGTATGAGCGAGCGGGTGAACGCACTGGGCGGCACGATCCGCTTCAACGATGACAAGGGCTTCCGGATTTTTCTGACGGTACCGAAAGCGCAGGAAGCATCCTGACAGATACGCTTTTTGCGGGACTGATAACGAAAAAAACGAGCAAAACAGGGAGAAACACAGGTGGGGAATGTAATCCGAATCCTGCTCGCAGACGATGACGAACTGGTGACCATGGCGTTGAAGACCATCCTCTCCGCGGAGGAGGGGATGGAGGTCTGCACGGCCTGCGCTTACGGCGCGGAGGCCGTGGCGCTGTATGAGGAACACCAGCCGGATGTGGTGCTGAGTGACATCCGGATGCCGTACGGGGATGGGGAAGGCGTGCCCGGCGGGCTGGAGGCCGCGGAGCGGATTCTCAAAGCGCATCCGGAGGCGCGGATTCTCCTGCTCACCACCTTCCTCGATGACGAATACATCATCCGCGCGCTGCGCCTGGGCGTCAGCGGCTATCTCTTAAAGCAGGATTACGGTGCATTGCCTGCGGCCATCCGCGCGGCATACGAAGGACAGAATGTCTTCGGCGCGGAGATCACGGCGAAGATGCCGGCGCTGCTGGCAGGACCTGCGGGGCAGAACAGAAGCGACATGCCTGCCGCCGCGGGTGCCGGCGGAACCTCTGCATATGCACACAGCGACGCATCTGCGCACAGCCTGACGAACGAAGCCTCCGATGCGTTACAGGCTCCGGACAAAACACATCTCAACATCTTGAATGAGCGCGAACACGAGCTCACCGCCCTGATCGCGGAGGGACTGTCCAACAAGGAAATCGCGGAGCGCATGTTCCTCAGCGAAGGAACCGTGCGCAACTACTTAAGCACCGTACTGGAAAAGCTGGAACTGCGCGACCGCACGCAGCTCGCGATCTTCTATCTCACGGGCAGGCGCACCGCAGGCTGAACCGGGGGAAGTGCACCGCAGCCTGAACCGGGGGTGCACACAATCATAAGCCCGTCACGCCCTGACCAGCGGCATGCTCATGCACCTGGGGCCGCCGCGTCCGCGGGAGAGCTCGGAGCTCGGCATCGTGAGCACGCGGATGCCGTTTTCACGGAGTATTTCATTGGTGACATCATTACGGTCATAGACGATGACCGTGCCGGGCTTCACGCAGAGTGTATTGGAGCCGTCATTCCACTGTTCACGCTCCGAGACGATGCGGTCGGTGCCGCCGCATTTGATCAACGTAACCTTATCAATGGAGAGTTCCTTTTCCAGAATCCGCTCCGGCTTTCCTTCCAGTTCTTTGACCCGAAGGGAGTGCGCAGCCTTTCCCCCTGTGATCCGGAAGACGCGCAGTGAACCGAGAATCCCCGGATGTACTGTGAATTTATTGACGTCCACCTGCGTAAAGACCGTATCCAGATGCATGAAAGCACGCACCCCGGGAATGTACAGTGCCAGGATCTTTTCCACGGAGGAGGTTTTGTCCGCAAAGAGATTCGTGGCCAGCAACTCGATTGCTTCCGGTGTCGTGCGCTGCGAGATACCGACAGCGATCGTCTTCTCGTCCAGGTTCAGAATGTCACCACCCTCAATGCTGTAAGGATTTCCGCGGTGGTAATACTGCGGCGTATTCGCATAGTCCGGATGATGCCCGAAAACATATGCGCCGTAAATGGTCTCGCGCTGTCTCGTCGCGCTGTACATGTGATGGATTCCCACGCCGTTTCCGATCGTCGCAAAGGGATCCCTTGTGAAATACAGATTCGGGATAGGATCCAGCAGAAAACGACTGTCACTCTGCAAAAGATCAACCAGCGGTGAATGAATCATTCCCTTTAATTCACGCACACTGACACCCGCCATGGTCTTTAAGACCAGTTCCTTCGGATCACGGATGGAAAGCAGATACTCCGTCAGCTGCTCCCGGAATTTGAGTGCCGCCGCTCCACCCTCGCCGACAAACTGACGTACAAAACCTTTGCGCAGATCCGCATCCGCCAGTACCTCCGCAACAAGGTCTTCCAGGTACACCACCTCTACGCCTTCTTTCCGGAGGATTTCCGCAAAGGTGTCATGCTCCGCCTGCGCGGTTTTCAGATATGGAATATCGTCAAATAAAAGCCGCTCAAGCTCGCGCGGAACGAGACGCTCCAGCTCCGCATCCGGCCGGTGCAGCAGAACCTTCTTTAACTTTTTGATTTCGCTTGTGACATGAATTTGCATAATCAGTTCCCCGTATTCATCACGAGATCCGCGATCTTCCACGCGCTGTCCGCGTCGGGACGCACAAAGACCCAGGTGACATTCGTCTCCCATTCGCGCTGGCGGTTCGGATCGTCATGCAGGATGGTCTGCAGGAAATGCACGTCGCAGACAAAGCAGGTATCGCTGTAGTAGCGGATGTTTTCGACGCGTTCTTCGGAAAACTCCGTGCCGGTGTGCGCCTGCATCCAGCTGATGTCGGCACCCGGCACCGTCCGGTCAACGGGCGATCCCCAGATAAAATACTGCCGCACCGCATCATAGCCCCCGTCCCTGGAAAAGTATCTGCCCCAGTTTGGAATGATCTCCATGATGAGCGGCGTGATCTCTTCTTCAAATCCCGCGGGCGGGGCAAAGGGCGCTTCGTACAATCCGCCCTCCCGGACCAGCACCGGCAGTTTCCTGCCGTGCGAAGCCGTTGCGCGGACCTCCGGATGAGAAAAGATGCCCTCCACCTCATAGCTGTAGATCTTCGGAATGTCCTTGATGTAGCCGAGCTCCACCATCTTTCCGATCAGCTCCGGTTCCTCTTCGCCCGTCAGCGCCTTTTCTCCGAGCAGCATCCCGTCCACCTCTACCGTGGCAAAGGACGGCGCCTGCAGACGTATCACCGTCGGATTCATGGACGGATCCAGGAGCTCCGCGGAAACGCCCTGCCACACGTTCAGATGGAATTCCTCCGTGCGTCCCACGGCCTCAATCCCGATGCGCAGAACCTTCTTCCCGTCCGCCGTCACAGAATAAAACTCATGCGTCTTATCGCCGACACTGTTCAGTTTCATATAGGAAAGTTCCCCTGTCGAAAGCGTTTCGCCCAGATATGCGCTGATTTTTTCCGGTTCCGCAAAGGGGACGCCCTCCTCCACCGGATCACCGTTCTGCAGCGTCACCGTAAGACCCGACAGATCGCCGGTCTTTAACTGCGCCAGCACCGCCTCCACCGTATGCGTGGGAACAGAGGCCTCATAAACGGTCAGAAAGCGGATCAGCCATGTGATTAAAAAAGCAATGACGCCGATAAGAATCAGCGCCCAGACCAGCAGCAGAATCCGGAAGGTCTTCTTCCTCATGGCCGCACCAGAAAGGCGTTCGGGACAATGCGCGGTCCCGACAGCGCATAGGGGGTGTTGAGATATTCGCCGAGATAATACATGGAGGTGGAGGAACCGCCGTCCAGCGAAGCCGCATTGACGGCACCGTATTCGGACATGATGCGCACCATGTCCGCAAAGGTCGCGCCGATGGAGTTGGCCTGGCGTCCGTCCGTCGTGACAAAGATGATCGTGCCGTCCGCCGCCTGCCCGATCGCCGTGCGCGGATTCAGGCCCCCGCCGTAGCCGGCCACGGCCTGCTCCTCACCGTTGACGATCAGCACCGGCGCGTAAACGGCCTGCACACAGACCGCATCCCGCAGTCCCATCTGCAGGGCGCCGTCCAGGGACATCCGGCCGACAATCAGCTTGTGCTCCTGATTCAGGCCGATGGTCAGATAGGTGCCGCCGACGGCATAGGCGGTCTTTCCCTCGGAAATCACAAAGCCGTCCGGCGTGCCGCCGTTGCCCTGTCCGTTCGGGTCATAAAATCCGCCGCCGTTGATGCCGGCCACGGCACCGTAGGCTTCCGCGATCTTATCCACGTTTTTGCCGGCAGAGCCGTCATAGGGACCCTTGTTCCCGATAAACACGCGGGAAGGGTCATGGATCAGGATGACGTCTCCCACATAGGAAGAACCGGAAATCTCAAAGACCTCGATCGGCGGCTTTTCCTCCTGTCCTTCAGCTTCCCCTTCCGCCTGCTCCGTGCCGATCTCGATCAGCCCCGTATCCACTTCCTCTTCGGTGTAAACGACGGTATTGGTCGCAACGATTTCGTCAATCAGCTCCGGCGACAGGTACATCCCCGGGATCCAGTAAAGCGCGCTCGTTTCTCTCAGGGACATGACCAGAAGATCTCTTGCATGAACGGAGGGGCCTTTCAGAATCACAAATACCGCACACAAAACACCGGCCGCCGCGACCAGCAATGTCACCAGCAGCCAGGCAAAGGTTCTCAGAAAGATTCGCAGTACGGTTTTGCCCATGTGAAATTAAAGGAATCCTGTTTCAGGTACTGGGGTAGAAGGATTCGAACCTTCGAATCACGGAGTCAGAGTCCGTTGCCTTACCGCTTGGCCATACCCCAAGGGCAATCCGGATGTCCGGTGCACCAACTTATACAGTCTATCACGCTTTTGCGGAAAAAGCAACACACGTTGCAAATCAAAAGAAACAGGTGTAAAATAAGTTGTAACTATGCCATCCCGCAGGGATGTCCGGAGGTTGTAAGATGGATAATGATCTCGGCAACACACAGTTTTTTAAGGTCGCGGTGGACAATCAGGAAAACGCACAGCAGGTGCTGGAGGTGATCTACGAGGCACTGATGGAGCGCGGGTATAACCCGGTGAACCAGATTGTCGGCTATATCATGTCAGGAGACCCGACGTACATCACGTCTCATAAGGGTGCCCGTTCCCTGATCATGAAGGTGGAGCGCGACGAGCTGGTGGAGGAGATGTTAAAGACCTACATCCGCCATCACGACTGGCCCGGATCGGATTACGACTGAATGCCGCCCTTCACGGCTGCGGCATCCTGACGGGTGTGACCGATGCGGATCATGGGTCTGGATTACGGCACGAAAACGGTGGGCGTTGCGGTGAGCGACGAACTGCTGATGACGGCGCGTGCGACAGAGATCATCCGCAGGAAAGAGGCGAACAAGCTGCGGCGCACGCTTGCCAGGATAGAGGAACTGGTTAGCGAATACAACATTTCTGAGATCGTTCTGGGACTTCCCCTGCACATGGATCTGCGCGTTTCCGAAATGGCAAAAGAGGCTTATGAGTTCCGGGAACACCTCGTAAGACGTACGGGGCTGCCCGTGACCATGTGGGACGAACGCTTAAGCAGTGTGGAGGCGGAGGAGATTCTCAGGATGAACGGCGTGAAAAAGGAAGCGGAGAAGGAATACATTGACATGGTGGCGGCCAAGGTAATTCTGGAATCCTACCTGGAGAACCGCCGGAGGGAGCAGGCATAATGGAGAAGATCACATTTCGTCCGGAGGACGGCAAGGCAACGGAGTTTTATATCGTCGGGCAGAGTGTCGTGAACGGCCGCTCCTATCTTCTGGTGACGGATACGGAGGACGGCGATGCGGACGCCCTGATCCTGCGGGATGATTCCGTGCCGGAAGAGGAGGAGGCCCTCTTCACGGAGGTGACGGACGCGGAGGAGCTGGCCGCCTGCGCGAATGCCTTTTCGGATCTTCTGGACGGAGAAGACATTTTATTGGAACTGTAAAATTTTGGAGGTAATGTTTTTTTGAGCAATCATCATCATAATACAAACAGCAAAACGGACAAGCTGCAGATCGTCCCCCTGGGCGGTCTGGAGCGTATCGGAATGAACATCACGGCCTTCTGCTACGGTGACAGCATCATCGTGGTGGACTGCGGACTGGCCTTTCCGGAGGATGACATGCTGGGAATTGATCTCGTCATCCCGGATGTCACGTATTTAAAAGAGAATATCGAAAAGGTGAAGGCCTTTGTCATCACCCACGGTCATGAGGACCATATCGGCTCGCTTCCGTATATTCTCCGGGACGTCAATGTTCCGGTCTATGCGACGCGCCTGACGATGGGCCTGATCGAACACAAGCTGGAAGAGCACAACATGCTGGATGTCGTGAAGCGCAAGGTCGTGGGCTTCGGCTCCACGATCACGCTCGGCGATTTCCATGTCGAATTCATCCGCACGAATCATTCGATCGTGGATGCGGCGGCGCTGGCCATCTACACGCCGGTCGGCATCATCGTGCACACCGGGGATTTCAAGGTGGATTACACCCCGGTCTTCGGTGATCCGATTGATTTGCAGCGCTTTGCGGAGATCGGCAAAAAGGGCGTGCTGGCGCTGCTGGCGGATTCCACCAACGCGGAGCGGCCGGGCTACACGGCCTCCGAAAGGACCGTCGGTCACACGATGGACACGATCTTTGCGGAGCACGAAAACACGCGCATCATCATCGCGACCTTCACATCCAATGTGGACCGCGTGCAGCAGATCATCAACTCCGCATATAAGTACGGACGGAAGGTGGTCGTGCAGGGGCGCAGCATGGTGACGACGATCGACATCGCGGAAAAGCTGGGCTACATCCAGGTGCCGGAGAACACCCTGATTGATATTGAGGAGATCCGGAATTATCCGGCAAACAAAACGGCCATCATCACCACCGGCTCCCAAGGCGAGAGCATGGCGGCGCTCTCCCGCATGGCGAGCGGACAGCACAAGAAAATCACGATCGACCGGAATGACACGGTCATCTTCTCTTCCAACCCGATCCCCGGCAACGAAAAGGCCGTGACGAACGTCATCAACGAACTGCTGATGAAGGGCGCGGACGTCATCTTCCAGGATGTGCATGTCTCCGGTCACGCCTGCCAGGAGGATCTCAAGCTGATCTATACGCTGGTGAAGCCGAAGTATGCGATTCCCGTCCACGGCGAATACAAGCATCTCATCGCGAACGGCAATATCGCAAGGGATCTGGGCATCCCGAAGGAAAACGTCTTTATTCTGGAGACCGGCGACGTGCTGGAGCTGGATAAGGAAGTGGCGAAGGTGAACGGGCATGTGCAGACCGGCGCGATCTTCGTTGACGGCACGGGCGTGGGGGATGTCGGAAACGTGGTGCTGCGCGACAGGCAGCGCCTGGGCGAAGCCGGCGTTGTCGTCGTGGCGGTCGGGATTGACCGCGAGAACGGCATCATCACCTCGACACCCAATGTGGTCTCCCGCGGCTATGTGTATATGAAGGATTCCGACGAACTAATTGAGGAATCCGTGCAGCTCGTGACGGAGGTCGTGGAGGACGCACTGTCCCGCGGCACGAAGGATTACAACAAGTTCCGCAACGCCATCAAGGACAGCCTGAGCGATTACATCTGGAAGAAAAACAAACGCAGACCGATGATCCTGCCGATCATCATGGAAGAGGGAATCTGAGGACAGGCGAATGAAAAAAGAGAGCGCGGTCTTCCGCATCATCGGGCTCGTGATCCGGGCGGCCTTCATCATCATAGCCATTTTTCTGGTGATCCGCATCTCCCGCACGGCCTACGAATACGGGTATGAGACCTTTGCGCAGAAGCCGCTGACGCAGGGGAACGGCCGCATCGTGACGATCACCGTCGGCGAAAACGATACGGTGAGCGACGTCGCAAAGCTGCTGGAGGAGAAGGGCCTCGTCAAGGATGCCCTGCTCTTCCGCATGCAGGAAATGTTCTCGGATTACAATGACATGATCGCTCCGGGCGTCTATGACCTGTCCACAGACATGACGGCGGATGAGATGCTGGAGATCATGGCGGCCAGCACTCTGGAGAAAGAGGCGCAGCAGGAACTGCAGCAGCAGGACGGCAACTCCGCGATCGGCGGTGCGACGGATGATCCGGGGAGCCCCGCGGACAATGAGCCTGAAGAAGGGGAACTCCCTCCTGCCGGCGGCGAAGCACCGGCGGAAGGAACCGAAGCGCCCGCCGGGGGTGAGGCACCCCCGGAAGGCGGCGGAAACTGATCCTCAGACCAGGTTTTCTTTATTTCCAAAGAATTCTTTTGTCGTTTTCGCGACCACACCCGACAGGGCGAACAGCGCAATGAGGTTCGGGATGGACATCAGTCCGTTCAGGGTGTCCGCAATATCCCAGACCAGCTGCATCTTCAGCGTGGAGCCGATCAGGATCACCACGACGAACACCCATTTATAGACCTTTGTGGGGCCGATGCCGAAGAGGAATTCAAAGCAGCGGACGCCGTACAGAGACCAGCTCAGCACCGTGGACAGGGCAAAGAGTGAAATGGCAACGGCCACAATCAGTGCGCCGATCTGCGTCGAACCGAGTGCGGAGCCGAAGGACGCGGACACCAGCGGTGTCCCGCCGCTGCCGCTCCATTCCGGCGCGATGGCGCCGCGCAGATAGCCGATCAGCACCACGAGCGACGTCATCGTGCAGATCACGATCGTATCCATGAACACTTCAAAGATACCGTACAGTCCCTGCCGGACGGGATCGGATTCACTGGACGCGGCATGCGCGATCGGCGCGGAGCCCATACCCGCCTCGTTGGAAAAGACGCCGCGGGCAACGCCCTTCTGGATGATGGTCTTTAACATGATGCCGTAGGCACCGCCGATGGCGGCCTCCGCGGAAAACGCGCCCTTGAAGATCATACCGAAGGCGGTACCGGCCAGCCCGAGATTGGAAAAAATCACCATCAGGGACAGGAGGATGTAAATGAGCGCCATGATGGGGACGAGATGCTGCGTCACCTGGCCGATGCGCTTGATGCCGCCCACGACCACAACGGCCACGATCACCGCAAGGATGGCACCGATCACGATGCTGGACACCGGAACATTCTGACCGAAAATGCCGACCGTGTTCGCCTCCACATTGACACCGAAGGAGGCCAGGGCCGTGTTGATGGAGGTGGCGATCGTGTTGACCTGTGTCATGTTGCCGATGCCGAACGCGGCCAGGGCACCAAACACACAGAAGACGGCACCCAGCCATTTCCAGGCCCTGCCGAGACCGTTTTTGATGTAATACATGGGGCCGCCCACCCAGTCGCCGTGCTCATTGCGTTCCCGGTATTTGATGGAGAGCAGCACCTCCGAATATTTTGTGACCATGCCGAAGACGGCGGAGACCCACATCCAGAAGATGGCGCCGGGACCGCCCGCCACGATCGCGCCCGTGACGCCGGCGATGTTGCCGGTGCCGACGGTCGCGGCCAGCGCCGTTGTCACAGCCTGGAGCGGCGTGACCTCTCCCTCTCCCGCCTCGTGCTTGTGGAAGATCTTGCCCAGCGTGTTTTTCATGGCAAAACCAAAGCGCCGGAACTGGATGAATCCCAGGCGGATGCTCATGTAAACGCCGCAGCCGACCAGCAGGACCAGCATGACGGGGCCCCACACGAAGTCATTGATGACACCGTTCCATTCAGCAAATTGTTCCATAAAAAAACCTCCTCCCTGTTCTTCCTGACTCCGGAGGAGGCTGCCGAAACAAGCACAGAGTTTCCTCTGTTCTGTTCCGCTCCGTCCTTTGACCTGAGAGATTCAGCGGCGGATGCCGCCTTGCACCTTCGGTACCCCGCGCGGGGATTCTCCGGAGTCCACATCCATTCTTAGTCTTCATCCCGCAAGGGACACCTGAGAGTTTTACTCCTTCGGCGAAGGTACGGATCCCCTTCTTTTCCTAAGAACTTCATCGTGTTCTATTCGGTTGACAAAGTAAAATGATATCACGGCATGTATTATGCGTCAAGTGGTGCCATTTTTCAGCAGGCCGCCCACCTCCGGGGAATCCACCAGTTCCACGGTTTCACGCAAAAATACCACCGCGTGTTCCGTCCGGATCTGCTTCAGCTCCGGCTTGCCGATATTCAGCACATGCAGCAGGAAGAGAAAGCGCACGGTTGAGATGAGGCGGATCCTTCTTTTCGCGTCTTCGATCTCCTCCGGCGTGCAGCCCTCAAAATAATATGCAATGGTCTTTTCCCAGATGTTTTTGCAGACATCCTGCGGCAGCCCCAGAAATTCCATGGTATTCGCGGGATCATCCTCGCCGAACTGGACGTAGGTGAGATATACGCCCATCAGGTCAAACACCGGATCCCCCGTACTCAGCGTGTCCATGTCAATCAACAGCGGCTCCCCGTCGCTCATCATGACGTTTTTCATCTGGATGTCCCCGTGAATCAGATGCAGGTTCTCCTTCATGCCCGAAATGCGCGCATGCAGCGTTTCATACAGCTCCCCGCCAAGGACATCCTTCACCTGTTCCAGATACGAAAGGAACACGGTTTTCGCCTCCGGCAGCTCTCCCTTTTCCGCCTCCGTCGCATGAATCTGATGCATCAGGCCGGCATACTGACGGATGAGTTCATCCCGTTTCTCCGGCTCACGGATCATCAGGTCATTGAATGTGGAAGCCTTGATGAGTTCAAACACGGAACCGTACTTGTCTCCCACCTTCACGATGTCATAGGAAATGGCGGTCGGAATGCCCTTCAGGAAGGCCTGCTTTGCGCGCTTTTGCTCATTCTCGATCATGGGGATCGCGTCCGGGATCTCATAGACCTTCACGATCGTGTCTTCATCCACGCGGTAAACCGTGCCGATCGCGCCGCGCCCCACAAGCTCACAGCCCTCTACGCTGAACTCCCGCATTTTTTCCGGACGTTTAAAATGTCGGTGAAGCCTGTCATTTCAAAAATCTCATACACCGCGGAAGAAACATTCTGTACCGTCAGCGAACCGCCCCGCTGCTTTGCAAGCTGCAGCAACACCCGCAGTCCCGCGCTGGAAATGTATTCCAGATCCGTCGCATCCATCACGGGCTCCGTATCCGGCGCGGCGGAAAGCGCCTGTTCGATTTCCTTCTGTAAGGCGCCCGCATTATCGGAGCTGATTCTTCCTTCCAGATAAAGAATGGTTTTGTTGTCTTTCGTTTCCGTACGCATTTTACACCTCCGGCCGGATCAGAAGCGGTGATGTAGCGGCTTTTTTATTATACCCGAACAGCCGCCGGACAGGCAACATGCCCTATATGCAGGGCGTGACGCCGGTGTTTTATCTTTCGTATCCGGGGGCACCGTGGTATACTGATAATATGAAGACGCTTGACGCATATGTGCGCGCCATTTTTGATGCGATGAACGAAGGCATTGTCATCATCGATCTGGAGGGAAGGATCGTCTATTGCAACAGCGCCTATTCCGCCTTTATTGGCGCGGATCCCGCACTGATCACGGGATGTAAGCTGCGGGAGTTGCGTCCCGGCGCGAGACTTCCAGAGGTGCTTGTGACGGGAGAACCCATCCTGCACGCACCGCGCAGGGAAGGCAACGATGATGTCTATTTTGTCAACATGTATCCGGTCTATGAAAACCGTCACATCGTCGGCGGCGTGTCGGTGGTCACGTTTATCCGGGACGCCTTTGACGCCAGCAAGGAGCTGGAACGCGTCGAAAAGCTGAGCCGCCAGATCCTGCACCGCGTCAACAAAACCAACACGGTTCATTATTCCTTTGATTCCATCGTCGCGGAATCGCCCGCCGCCAAAGAGTGCAAGGAGATTGCGCGGAAGGCGGCGACAACGGATGCGACCGTCATGCTCTTATCCGAAAGCGGCACCGGAAAGGAGTTATACGCGCAGGCCATCCACTCCGCCTCCGCCAGAAGAAAGGAACCCTTCGTCGCGGTCAACTGCGCCAATTTCAACGGCACCATGATGGAGTCCGAGCTCTTCGGCTATGTGGAGGGCGCGTTCACCGGGGCAAAGAAGGGCGGCAGGATCGGGCTCTTTGAGGCGGCCAACGGCGGGACGCTCTTTCTGGATGAGGTTTCGGAAATTGAGATTCCCCTGCAGGCAAAGCTGCTGCGTGCCCTGCAGGAAGGGCGGATCCGTCCCGTCGGCGGCGTGGAGGAAAAGGAAATCGATGTGCGCGTGATTTCCGCCTCCAACGCGGACATGGAGGAGCGGATTACGCAGGGCAGCTTCCGGACGGATCTGTTTTACAGACTTTCGACCTTCCAGATCCGGATTCCGCCGCTCCGGAAGCGGAGGCTGTGCATTCCGGCCCTGACGCGGGACATTCTGGATGAGCTTTCGGGCAAGCTGCATACGGGAATCAAGATCACGGACGAGGCCATGCGTGCCCTCATGGGATACGACTGGCCCGGAAACATCAGGGAACTGCGCAACGTCCTGGAGCTGTCCGCTTATTTTGCGGAGGACGGGACGGTCACGCGGCGCTCCCTGCCGGACCAGATCATCAGAAATTCGGCAAACGCGGTGAGCGAGCGCCTGTCGGACCGCGTGAAGCGCTTTGAAAAGGAAGAGATTCTGCGCCTTCTGAAAGTCAACGGCAACACGCTGGAGGGAAAGAAAAAGACCGCGAAGGAGCTGGGAATCTCGCTTTCCTCCCTGTATAACAAAATCGGTGACGGAATATGAGAGTAATTCCATAATTCTGGAAATGCTTCCAAAATCATGGAATTTCCTGAAGAGATTGTATTAATAAAAGGAAATCCGCCGGAAGAGAAAAGAAATAATACCGCCTATTCCAAAATATTGGAAATTGCAAAGAGAAGGAAAAAGGAAAACGCAGGGCGCGTTTTCTTTTTTTGCCGTAAAATAAGCACCTTGCAAAAGAATTTCACATCCGGAGAGAATTGGCACGGGCCTTGCTATTTTATTATGCAGAAGCAAATCTCAACACATTCTAAAAGGAGGGGAGTATCATGTTAGCAGCTTTGGGTTTTTTAACAGTCATTATCATGCTGGTCCTCATCATGACCAAGAAGGCCTCACCGCTTGTCGCGCTGATTGCCGTTCCGGTCGTGACGGGGATCATCTCCTGCGCGTTCTTTGTCACCGATCCCGAAAAGGCACCGGGCGTCATTGATTTCGCAGCGAATTTCAAAAAGCTCGGTGGTTTTATCACGGGCTCGAGCGGCATCGGTTCCGTTGCGGCGACCGGTGTCATGTTCATCTTTTCCATTCTGTTCTTCGGGATCCTGACGGATGCCGGCACCTTCCGCCCGATCATCTCCAAGATCTTAGGCATCGTCGGCACGGATCCGATCAAGATCTGTATCGGCACGGCAATCCTTGCGATGATCGTGCACCTCGACGGTTCGGGCGCTGTCACCTTCCTGATCTGCGTTCCGGCACTGCTGCCCTTGTACAAAGCAATCGGCATGCGTAACACGACACTGGCAACGATTGTGGCACTGTCCGCGGGTACCATGAACATCCTGCCCTGGGGCGGTCCCACGATCCGTGCGGCAGCGGCACTCAGCGCAGAGAATGTCACGGACTTCTTCATGCCGGACCTGATCCCGACCCTTTCCGGTCTCGTCACCGTGCTGGTGATTGCGGTCTTCCTCGGCAGAGCGGAAAAGAAACGTCTGGGCGACGCTGTCGGCAAGGATGTCAAATATGAAGAGCCGGAGCTTTCCGAAGAAGAACAGGCATTGCTTCGTCCGCATCTGTTCTGGGTGAACATCATCCTCATCATCGCGGCGATCCTGAGCCTCCTGTTCTCCGGCTTCGCACCGGCGGTGGTCTTCATGGTGTTCTACGTGCTGGCCACGGTGATCAACTATCCGAAGGTTGCGGATTCCAAGGTGCGCGTTGACGCACACGCGAAAAGCTGTCTGATGATGTGCTCCGTGCTCTTTGCGGCGGGCTGCTTTACCGGTATCATGAAATCCACCGGCATGATCACGGCCATGTCCGAATCCCTGGTTTCCATCATTCCGGCGTCCATGGGCAGATTCTTCCCCATCATCGTCGGCGTGATCGCGATGCCCGCATCGCTCCTCTTTGACCCGGATTCCTTCTACTACGGCGTGCTGCCGGTCCTGGCGGAAACCGCCGCGGGCTTCGGTGTCTCGTCCTTTGCGGTCGGCCGTGCGGCAATCCTGGGCCAGATGACGGTCGGCTTCCCGATCTCTCCGCTGACGGCGGCCACCTTCCTTCTGGTCGGTCTGTCCGGCGTGGACTTCGGCGAACATCAGAAAAAGACGATTCCGCTCGCATGGCTGGTCTCCCTTGTCATGCTGGTGGTGGCGCTGATCACGGGCGCGGTACGATAAACAAACGGAAAGCATCTTTCACGAAAGGAGAACGAAACTATGAAATCAATCCGAGTCGGTTCCGGTGCGGGATATGCGGGTGACCGCTTAGAGCCCTCCCTGGAGCTCATCGAAAAAGGCAACCTGGATTACATCAGCTACGAATGTCTCGCGGAGCGCACCATCGCGATCGGGCAGGATGCCAAATTAAAGGATCCGAACAAGGGCTATAACAGCCTGCTGGAGCACCGCATGGAACAGGCCCTGCCGCTGTGCTGGAAGCACAAGGTCAAGCTCATCACCAACATGGGCAGCGCCAATCCGGAAGCGGGTGCGAAGAAGTGCGTGGAGATCGCAAAGAAGCACGGCCTGGACGGCATGAAGATTGCCTGCGTCACCGGCGACGACCTGCTTCCCGTGATCGACAAGTACGGCGATACCGAAGTCTGGGAAACGCACGAGCCGCTTTCGAAGCTGCCCGGAAAGATCGTATCCGCAAACGCCTACATGGGTGCCGAGGGCATCGTCAAGGCCCTGGAACAGGGTGCGGATGTGGTCATCACGGGCCGCGTCTCCGATCCCGCGATCTTCATGGCACCGGCGATCTATGAGTTCGGCTGGTCCATGGAAGACTGGGACAAGCTCGGCAAGGGCACGATGATGGGTCACCTCTTGGAGTGCGGCGGCCAGGCCACCGGCGGCTACTACGCGGATCCCGGAAAGAAGGACGTGCAGGGCATGGGCCATCTCGGCTTCCCGCTCATCGAGATTTCGGAGGACGGTTCCTTCTTCATCACCAAGGTGGAAGGCTCCGGCGGCGAAGTCACGCCGTCCACCTGCTCCGAGCAGATCGTCTATGAGATTCATGATCCGGAAAACTACCTGACGCCGGATGTGGTCGCGGATTTCAAGGAGGTGAAATTCACGCAGACCGCAAAGGATGTCGTGAAGGTGGAAGGTGCGACGGGACGTCCGCGCACGGAGACCTTCAAGTGTTCCGTCGGTTATCAGGACTGCTTCATCGGCGAAGGCGAAATCTCCTACGGCGGCCCCGGTTGCGTCGGACGTGCGCGCCTTGCGCTGGATATCGTCAAGGAGCGTCTGGAGCTTGTCGCAAAAGGCAAGTTCGAGGAACTGAAATTTGATATCATCGGCTGCAACTCCCTCTTCTGGGGACCGGATTATCATTACAATGAAGAGCCCTCCGAGGTGCGCGTGCGCGTCGCGGGGAGAGCCTCCAGCAAGGCGGATGCGGACATCATCGGCAACGAGGTGGAAGCGCTGTACACCAACGGTCCGGCCGCGGGCAGCGGTGCCTTCAAGAGGACGAGGGAAATCGTCTCCATGGCATCCATCCTGGTCAGCCGCTATGACGTGACACCCGAAGTGAAGATTCTGACAGTCTGAGAAACAGAAGAAAGGAGCAATCATGAAACTTTACGAGATCGCGCATTCGCGCACCGGTGATAAAGGAAACATCTCCAACGTCTCTCTCATCGCGTATGAGGAGAAGGACTTTGCACTGATCAAGGAAAAGGCCACCGCGGAACGTGTCAAGGAGCACTTCAAGGGGATCGTCAAGGGTGAGGTCGTCCGCTATGAACTGCCCAACATCTGCGCGTTGAACTTTGTCATGTATGACGCACTCGGCGGCGGCGTTACCAGGACGCTTTCCCAGGATCTTCACGGAAAGAGCCTGTCATCGTTCCTGCTGAATATGGAAATCTGAAATATGAGTTTTGATGCCCGGGGAGGGAAAGGATACCTCTCCCCGGGCACAGATAAAAAACATCAAGAAAGAGAGGGGATAGCATGAAAAAAAGATATATGGCATTATTGCTGACATGTGCTGTATTCATGGGGGCTTGCAGCACAAACACCGCATCAACAGGTGGCAGTTCCACCACAGATTCTCCTGCCACCGCTTCCACGGAGGCGACGACAGATGCCGCAGCCGAAGCATCGACTGCGAGTGAAGCGAACACGGGAGAAACAACAACGGAAGAAGGCGATCCGACCTACGCCGTAGTGGTAAAAGACGGTGTGTCCTATTTGCCTGTAGCTGAGATTGCTTCAGCGATTGGATATACGGTGTCTGGCGACGGGCCGGAAGTCAAGATTTCGAACGGTAACTGGGATGTAACAATCAACGGCGAGAACCAAACCCTCGAGGCTTCTTATCAGGAAGGAAGCATTCCGGTGGAAGCGACGGTGGAAGGGGATATCGTCTATCTTTCTGAGAAGGCAATTCATGAATACGTAAATGTGGATGTCGTCATTGAGGGAGAAAGTGCAACTGCTACCGTCAGCGCTGTTGCTGCAGCGCGTGACGCCATCCGCGGTAACGAGTATGGAATCAAGGCATCATTTGAATATGAAACATATGAAGTGATGCTTCCGATGGAGGACGGTGTCGAACTTCGTACCATTGTATACAAACCGGTTGGTGACGGGCCGTTCCCTACCGCCTTCACAAGAGGACCTTATCCGGGACAGGAACCGACCAAAATGGCATTAGGAGAAGAATATGCGAAACGAGGTGTCGCCTATGTATTCCAGTATTGCAGAGGAAAAGGCGGTTCAGGTGGAGAATATGTTGCCAATGTGGATGAAAGACGGGACGGCGACGCCTCCCTGCAATGGCTCAACAATGAGCCGTGGGTCGAAAGCATTGGCATGCACGGACACTCCTATCTTGCGCTGACAACATGGATCGTCGGCGACATCCTGCCGGAGAAGGTGAAGGCCCTGCACGTACAGTGCTACGGTGTATTACGAAACCTGTCCGTGTCGCATTCCGGCCTTGTGGCTACTGATAATATTTGTGCGTGGACACTTGGCAATTGCACGGATGTTGGATTTGATTATGATCTCTACCTGGAAAGCGCGCAATATCTGCCGCAGATCGAGGTAGATAAAGCGCTCTGGGGTGGCAAGGTGGAAGGCTATGCCGACTGGGTAAATCATCCCGATTTCACAGACGCGTATTGGAATGAGGGTGTCTGGGGAGATCTAAAAAATGCAATCGGCAAAATCGATGTACCGACGGGCATCTTTGTCGGATACTATGACCACCATTTTGAGGGAAATGTAGAGGCATGGAGCATGCTGAGTGCGGAAACAAGAGCGCAGAGTCACATGGTACTCGGCCCTTGGAACCATTCCTTCGGACATGCGACAACCTGGAAAGGCGGAGACAACTGGATGTGGGATGTCAATGCGGACACCTTCAACTGGTTTTACTCCATCCTGGTGAACGGAGAGGTTCCGACCACCGGTATCGATGCCTATGTTGTGGGTAAAGATGAGTGGGTGCATCTGGATACATTCCCGATCGAAGCCGACGATGAAATGACGCTTTATATGACAGACGTAGCCGCGCAGGCAAAAGGAACGGCAAGTGTTCTTTCCGCAGAAAAGCCGGAAGCCGAAACGACATTTGAGTATGACTATGATCCAAAGGATCCAAAGTATGCGGAAGGCGGAGAGTGCTTCCTTTACTCCAACGACCTCAGAGGCAGCAACGAGCTTTCCGAGGAAGGATATCGTCAGGACGTTATCTCCTTTGTCTCCGAACCGATGGATAACGATACCACACTTGCCGGAAATCTTGTTGCGAACCTGTTTGTCAGCACTGACGTTGAAGATACCGCCTTTACCTACACCATTAGCGAAATCGATGATAGCGGTGTGGCGCACAATATCCGGAACGGACTGCTGACACTCGCCTATCGGAATGACAGATATGCTGCTGCTGTGAATGACTATGTCCCCGGACAGGTCGTGGAGATGAAAATCGAATCTCTTCCCATCGTTTGGAATATTGCCAAAGGGAATCGCATCCGTATCGACATTTCCTCGTCCGACTTCCCGGAATTCTCCAACCACACCAACACGGTCGGAAACTGGGCGGAACAGACAGAGACAAAGGTGGCGCATCAGATTATTTATGTGGGCGGAGAACACGCATCCTATGTTTCTCTTCCTATACTGAACGATTAAATACGTATACACTCCTCATTATAAAAGCAGCCCCGGCGCGATGGTTTGCGCCGGGGCTGCTTTTTGATGCGGGGTTCTAAAAGTTCTAAAATGTTCTAAAGATTCTAAAAGGTTCTAAAAGTTCTAAAATGTTCTAAAATTGCAAAAAGGTTCTAAAAATGCTAAAATATGGGTCGGAGGAGAAGAAAATGCAAAATCCCTTTACGCCGTCATTTGGCATTGTGCCCCTATATCTTGCAGGCCGTGAGATGATCCTGTCCGATCTGCGACGCGCGTTGCAGAACGGTCCGGGGGATCCGTCGCTGTGCAGCATCATCGTCGGGCCGCGCGGTTCCGGGAAAACGGCACTGCTGTCCTGTATTGCAGATGAGGCCATGCGGCAGGGTTACATTGTCGCGGATACCACAGCCGTTCCCGGCATGCTGGAGGATATCCTGCAGCGTGCGCTGGATGCATCTGCGGAGATCGTCACACGCCATTCCCCAAAAAAGGTGACCGGCATTTCTGTCGGACAGTTCCTCGGCATCGAGTGGCAGGAATCGGCTCCGCCAAAAGAAAACTGGCGGTCGCGGATGACGACACTCCTCCGCGAATTAAAGAAAACAGATTCCGGCTTGCTGATCACCGTGGATGAAGTGCGTGCCAGTCTGGATGAGATGATACAACTGGCTGCCGTGTACCAGCTGCTCATCCGCGACGGTTTTAAGTGCGCACTTGTGATGGCAGGGTTGCGCGTCCATTGCAATCAGTTGCTGGATGACGACAGTACCTCCTTCCTGCGCAGGGCAAAGCAGTACCCCCTGGAGCGGATCAGTGACACGGAGATCGATCGTGCTTTCCGGAAAACGATCGAAAGCAGCGGGAAACAGATTCATGCGGCCGCATTGAAAAGCGCAGTCAACGCTTCCGGCGGATACCCCTATATGATGCAGCTTGTCGGCTTTTCGATCTGGGAAGAAAGCGGCGAACGCAAAACCATCCATGAACAGGATGCGGAGAAGGGCGTCCATGCGGCCCTGCAGGATTTCCAAAACGGCGTCCTGAACAGTACCTACCGGGAGTTGTCTTCCGGTGACAGGACTTTCCTGCGCGCACTCTCCGACGATGTTTCCGAAAACCGTGTTTCCGATATTGCGGCCAGAATGAACAAGACTGCGGGCTATGTTTCCTCTTATAAACTCCGCGCACTTGAGGCCGGTGTCATCGAAGAAACACCCGGAAAAACGCTGATGTTTTCCATTCCTTTTTTCCGGGAGTATCTCCTGGCGCATGAGGACTGATCTTTTATGGCGGATGAAAAATTGACGGCTGCGGAAAATGACGCAGTGAAAAATGAAGCCGCAGATGCGGAAGTCACGGAAGAACAGCCGAAAAGAAGACGGTGGCTGAAGGTTCTGTCGGTGCTGCTTGTCCTGGCGCTCCTGGTCTTTGGCCTGATGTGTCTTACGCACCGCATCGTGTTTTTCCGGAACGGAACGTACCTCTGGCTTGCGGAGCGTGTGGCGCTCAAAATAGAAAAAGACGAAATCCGGAAGCTGGATTATCTGACGCATCTGAAGGAAGCGGACCTGCGCCAAAGCGAGTGCTTCCCGGAGATTCATGCCTGGGCCAAAGAGCATCCGTCGGTGGATGTCAGCTATACCGTGCATTTCCCTTCCAATATCAACTTTGACGAAAGAACAAAGACCGCGGACCTCACGCGGCTGAGCGGGAAGGCGGCAGCGGTGTCCGCCGCGAAGGACTATCTTTATTATGTGGAGGCGCCGGTCCGTGCGACCGTCGATCTCTCCGCCTGGGACGCGGAGAAAGAAGCGCTCGCAGATCAGCTCGACGAGGTGCGGGCGGCCGCCGGGAAGGACACACCGCTGACCTTCACCGGTGAAGCGGAGGCTTCCGACTGGGCGGTTGATACCTATCTGAATTTTTGTGAGCGTTATCCGGAGATCAATGTCACGGGCAGTGTCATGGCGGACGGTGTCTCCTGTGCACTGGATGCGACCGCGCTGGATTATTCCAAGGCAAAGGCAAAGAAGTTTCCGGAGCTGACGGCGCTTGCGCCCTCTCTTCCCGCATTGGAGCATGTGGACTTCGGGCGCGAAGAGGACGGGCATACACGCCTCGCCGGTGTTTCCGCCTTTTACGAAACGCAGCCGGAGCTGGATGTCGATTACGTCTTCACGGCCTTCGATAAAAAGGTCAATCTGCATACAAAGATCCTGGACTTCAATCACATCGAGATGGATGACCAGGGCAAAGAGGTGCGCGAGATCCTCACACACATGCCGAAGGTGGAATTCCTCGACATGGATTTCTGCGGCGTGGATAATGAGCACATGGCAAAAATCCGCGATGACTTCCCGGATGTGGAGGTGGTCTGGCGCGTCTGGTTCGGCGCAAAATACTCCGTGCGCACGGACGCGACAAAGATTCTTGCCAGCCGCTCCGGCGTCGGCGGTTCTCTTGCCCCGGACAACACGGAGGGGCTGAAATACTGCACGAAAATGAAGTATCTGGACATCGGACACAACGGACGCATGGTGGATATTTCCTTTGTGTCCTACATGCCGGATCTGGAGGTGCTGATCATCATGATGGGGAATGTGAAGGACATCTCCCCGATCGCGGACTGCAAGCATATGGAGTTTCTGGAGATCTTCACCAACGATATCACGGACCTCACGCCGCTCAAGGATTTAAAGGAACTCAAACACCTGAATATCTGTTATAATCACAATCTGGCGGACATGACGCCGCTCTACAACCTGACGCAGCTGGAGCGCTTATGGATCGGAACGCGCACGCGCATCCCGCGGGAGCAGATACAGAAGTTCAAGGAGCTGGCACCGGACTGCGAGGTCAACGACTGGTGCGGGGATCCGCATACCAACTGGCGCTGGGGCACGGAGCGGTATGCGCTGTTACAAAAGCAGCTCGGCTACCTGAGCTTTGATTACCAGTTCACCTGGGCGGACCCGCTGTACAAACCGCATCCGGAGACGGACGTCGATATGGAGCATGTGGAAGATGACTGAGGAAAAGAAAACGACGGACGAAACAACGCTTGAAATGGTGGACCTGGAGCCGGAGCAAAAGAAGCCGGAGCAGGTCCCCGCGGAGCAGCCTCCCAAAAAGAAGCATCGCGTATGGATTGCCTTTCTGGCAACACTGGCGGTTCTGGCCGGCGTCTTTGTCTTCGCGCTGGTAACGCACAGAATTATCATTTTCCGCCACGGCATTTTCTTTGGCAACGCGGAACAGATCACCCTCAACATCGAAGCGGACGAGGTCCCTAAGCTGGATTTCTTCTCCGGTTTGAAGGAGGCGGATCTGCGCGAAAGCGAGGCCTTCCGCGAGATTGCGCAGTGGGGAGAGGCGCATCCCGAAGTGAACACGCTTTACACGGTGCATCTGCCGCAGGAAATCTCCTATGACGAAACAAGCGGCACGATTGATCTGACGGCGCTTTCTCCCGCGGAGGCGAAGGCGGCCGCCGCGGATTACATGGTGTATATCAAAGAAACAAAGGCGGCTGCGCTTGATCTGTCCGGCTGGTCGCTGGAGGAGCTGCAGGCTTTTCATGAGGAGTATCCGGACATTGCCGTGCAGGGCACCATGGTGAAGGAGGACTGGACAGCGGAGGAGCTTTCTTCCTTTGCGGAAACCTTTCCGGATGCCGTCGCCGAAGGGACGCTCGTGATCGGGAAGGCGGAGATTGCACTGAATGACACTGCACCCGATGTGTCAAAGCTTACGGCTGCGGATTTTGACGAACTCACGCTTGCGGCACCCGCGCTGACCAACATGACCGAGATCGATTTCGGCCGCGAGGAGGACGGGCACAAAAAGCTTGCCGGCGTCTCCGCCTTTATGGAGGCCTGCCCCGATATCAAGGTGCATTACATCTTCACCGCCTTCGAAAAGAAGATCAACATTCATACGAAAACACTGGACTTCAATCACATCACGATGGATGACCAGGGCGCGGAGGTCAGGGACATCCTGCAGTACATGCCCAAGGTCAATTTCCTGGACATGGATTTCTGCGGCGTGGATGATGAGCATATGGCGGCCATCCGCGATGATTTCCCGGATGTGAAGGTCGTGTGGCGCATCTGGTTCGGCAGGGATTATTCCGTGCGCACGGACGCGGAAAAGATTCTGGCAAGCGCCCCCTATGTGGCGGGGGAGCTGAATCCGCAGAACACAAAGAGCCTGATCTACTGCACGGACATGAAATACATGGATCTCGGGCACAACAACTATCTGTTTGATATTTATTTCGTTTCCTACATGCCCAAGCTCGAGGTGCTGATCGTGATGCTCGGCAACCTTACGGATATTTCACCGCTGGCCGACTGCAAGAATCTGGAATTCCTGGAGATCTTTTCGAATGCGATCTCCGATATTTCGCCGCTCGCGGAATGCAAAAACTTAAAGCACCTGAATCTCGGCTACAACTTCGCGATCCGCGATCTTTCCCCCTGCTTCGGTCTGGACAAGCTGGAACGTCTTTGGATCGGCAACTCCACCTCTATTCCTTTTGCACAGATTCAGGAGTTTCAGGAGCTCCATCCGGACTGTGAGGTCAACTATACCGTCGGCGATCCGCATGCCGGCTGGCGCTGGGGCAATGAGCGCTATGAGCTGCTGAAGGAGCAGCTCGGCTACCCCGAGCTCGATTACCAGTTCAGCCGCAACGACCCGCTCTACGAACCCCACCCGGAAACGGATGTCGATATGGAGCATGTGGACGAGGATTAGACTGCGCCTGGTAAAATGAACGATTTAGACCAAAACCGAATTGAAATCGGAATTTGTCACAGCTGATCACACTACCGCCTCGATGATCTCCTTATCACCGATCCGGACACTGTGAACTCCGGTCTTCTTATTCTTATTAAAGTTGAAACTCAGCATATATCCCCTGTCCAGCCGGAAATGATCAAGATACTCTGACAGTTGTTTCTCCCCGCGTGTATGGTACGCGTTGCCGCGCCAGATTTTAAGCTCCACAACGAACTGCTCCCCGCAATAGTCCACGACCACATCCGTGCGCGTCTGATCTCTGGTCTGTGCCTCGATATAATAGTTGCCGGTCCCATTAATGATCGGTTTCAGGTAAAGCAGGAATAACTCCCGTCCATCCTTTTCTTTAAAGCGATCCTCCAGTGGACCAAAAACCCTGTCATAGGTGTCGACAAACCGTTCCAGAATCAGCCTCATGTTCAGTCGGCCATTCTCCACAAACAGATTTTTATCCCTGTCCCCGTCTGCATACAGCGAGTTGGCAGGGCGTGCCTCATCCAGAAACAGGTTATACAACATTGTCTCAAAGATGCGGTTTGCAACCATCACCTGCGCCCCTGCGCGGCGGACAAAGCCATACATCTCCATCTGTGCCAGTTCATCATCGAGCGGGTTGTACGGTAGCGGCTCCCCCTGCATTAAAAGCAAGCGCAGGCGTTCTTTGATGCCGGGATAATTGATCAGTTTTCCGGAAAGCGAATCAAACAATGTATTACGCTCCAGCTGCAGCATCTTGACCGCTTCCTCAATCCCCTGTGCCGTCCAGGCAGCAGCGTACGAATCAAACGGCTCCGGCACAAGTTTTTCATCCAGGTACTGACAGATCCTGCTGACCAGAAAGGGGTAGCCGTTCGTGTAGTCACGGATCATCCGTGCAATGGCATCCGCATCCATGCCTGTTGCATGATCTGCCTCGTATTCCCGCAACATGCCTGCAATGCCGTCGGCAGACAGGCTCATATCAATATCAAAATCCGCCGCAATATTCCAGGGTGAGTTAACTTTATGCTGTTCCTCCTCCCGGATTCTGTGCTTCAGATGCTTCACATCCGTTACGCCGGCAAGAATGACGGAATGCAGTGTCGCAACGCCTTCCGTGTCCCTGTCAATATACCCCTGTCTCAGTCCCGCGAGAAAATCGAGAAAAACCTGATCATTTGTGGCAGAATCCACCTCGTCTATGAATAAGACAACCGGCCTTGATACATTCAGGCTCCACTCCCGAATCCAGCGCATCAGATCCTCTAATCCATATGCGCTTCCCTCTTCGGCCCCCATGGAACGCAACTGCTCCGCAATCTGTGCATCCGCTACGACCCTGTCTGCCCCCTTGTCCAAAAGCATTCTGGAAAAGGATCGGCAGAAAACAGTCTCTGATGCAAAAGACGCCGCTCCCAGCCCCTGAAAATCCAGGCTCACCACCTCATACGCGTCCTGCAAAGCGCGGCGTAACGCAGCCAGCGTCGTCGTCTTACCGTACTGCCGCGACCGGTTAATGCAGAAATATTTGCCCGCATCCACCATCTTCCGAATCTGCTGCACACGTTTTGCCAGATCCACCATATAGTGTTTTTCCGGGACGCATACACCCGTTGTATTAAACACTTTCATAAAGTAAAACCCCTCCGTCACGGCACGCCTTTATCATACCATAACGAAGGTTTTTTCGCGAGTACCGCAACGGCGGGGGTGGGGATGGCGGCTCCACATACCTTCGGAATAAGAAAAGCATATCTCTACACCAAAAATCTTTTACCACTGCTTGCTTTGTGTAAACAGAAATCTTTTATATGAAATCCAATCCGGATTACTGAATCCCCTTATAAAACACCGATCACTTCCTTCTCCAAGTCCATACAGATCCCGATCCTTTAAATAGAATACTTGATTCCCCAACACAAAGAAGGCAGATATGTCATTGACCAAGACTATAATCCTTCCGTCCGGATCAATCCGACATAATGACCGGTTTATTCCATTCATGCCGGGCCTCACATCGGTATTATATGTCACGTTACCCATAAAAAACACATTGCCATCGATGTCACATTCACACCACGCGACATGATCGGCAATTTTATGACGTATACTGATACTATCTGCACTCGTTTGATATAATGCGCCCCCAATAGCATTTTCATCGTTACTCTCAATAAAAAACAACATGGTACCATCCCTACTTGTGCACCACGGAAGATACGGCCATTTCCTGTATAAAGCAGGGTTGATTCCTGATCTTGTCACAGTGGGTAATAACTCGTTCATGTGAATGCAATACACGTCATTATCTGTCACACACCAGGTATACTTGCCATCTGTTGAAACAATCGGATCCCTTGCGATGTCCTCTATAAGAACCTCCTGTGACAGGTCGTCTCTCAGGTATACAATCGACGCCATATTATTGCCTCTACCATCTGTTTTGAACTGGCAGTATAATTGATTCTTTATTGTTGAAACACCATGTTTCTGATCAATCTTATTGCAAATATCACTTA
>JAFSPF010000042.1 GCA_017443065.1 Lachnospiraceae bacterium | reverse complement strand
TGCTGTTCGAGCGCTTCGGGAACGAAGGGTATAATGAGATGATGGACGCCCTGCTTTGTCCTTCGCTCAAGCTGCCGTACTCGCAGTGGAACACCTCCGCAACGGGAGAGGACATGATCCGCTGCCTGAAGGCGATCTATGACTATCTGGAGACGGATTCCCAATACGCAAAAGCGTTTTACAGATCCAACACAAGCGACAAGCATAATTTTTTGGGCCGCGCATTGCCGGATCTGGAGATCACGCAGAAATACGGACGGGATGACGGCGCGTACTGTAATGCGGGTATTGTACGCACGGAGCAGGGGGATTATCTGATTACGATTTTTATTGCCGCCGGTGACTCCGCCTACAGCCGCAAAAAGCTGGATCAGGCCGTGTTGATGATCCATGAGATGCTTCTGCGCTGAACCGATTTGACCCCTTCCGGGGATATCAGCAACGAAAAAACGGAAAAAAAAAATCTTTTTTTTGACAGAAAAAAAATTTTTTTTCTGACACCCGCATCAGAAAAAGGGCACTTTTCTTGATAAAATCAAGGATTTTTGATAGTTATGACACACGTGTCCTTTTGCCACAATATCTTGTATTCCCTCTTGACGAAAACGCAAAACCTGCTATAATGTCTTTAGTTGCTTTTACGGATTTTTGTTAGGGGATGTTCGGAATAGTGTCTATTCTTCGAATCGCAGGTTACAAAAAGCATTCTTTCGTTGACGGTCCGGGTGTGCGCTTTGCCCTGTTTACGCAGGGTTGCCCGCACGGCTGTCCCGGCTGCCATAATCCCGAAACATGGGATGAGCGCGGCGGTCTTTTGACGGATACGGAAGAGATCATCGGGATCCTGCGTTCCACACATTATCTGGACGGCATCACGATTTCCGGCGGAGAGCCGCTGATGCAGCCGCTTGCCGTGCGTGAGATCGCGGAGGAGGCCCAGGCACTGGGTCTTGGCGTCTGGATGTATACGGGCTGGACATTCGAACAGATTCTGGAAGGACATGCCGGCAGCGCGGCACTTCAGGTTCTGGAGGAAGTGGACGTGCTGGTGGACGGGCGCTTTATTGTCTCGCGCGCGTACGGCGGCATCTCGGACGGCACGCCCGTCTGGTGCGGTTCTTCCAACCAGCGGCTGATCGACGTCAGACAGAGCCTGATTGCCGGACATGTCGTGCTGTACCGCGAGCGGGGGATGAAGCTCGCGTAGGAAACTTTTGAAGGGGGAGTTAAAAGGAGGAATTTATGGCATCATTTCAGACCGTTGTCAAACGGAGCGGAGAGGAAGCTGCGTTTGACCAGTCCAAGATCGAAAACGCGGTTGCAAAAGCATTTGTGGCGACAAACGAGGTGGAGGCAAGAGACCTTTCCACCATGGCCAGGGCGGTGACACTGATTGTCGATACCTCCCTCAAGGAAGCCGGATTTACAAAGCCCACGGTGGAGCAGATTCAGGACGCCGTCGAGACCTCGCTGATGAAATGCGGGTATCAGAAGACGGCGAAGGCCTATATCCTTTACCGTTCACAGCATCAGAAAGCGCGTGATACCAAGAACACCCTTCTGGACTATAAGACTCTCGTCAACGGTTATATCGGCGCGGAAAAGGACTGGCGCGTGAAGGAAAACTCCACGGTCACCTTAAGCGTCGGCGGACTCATCCTCTCCAATTCCGGCGCCATCACCGCCAATTACTGGTTAACGGAGGTCTATGACGATGAAATTGCGGAAGCGCATCGCAAATGCTTCCTCCATCTGCATGATCTTTCCATGCTCACCGGCTACTGTGCCGGCTGGAGCTTAAAGCAGCTGATCGAGGAGGGCCTCGGCGGCGTCACCGGCCGCATGACGAGCGCCCCGGCAAAGCATCTGTCCACCCTCTGCAACCAGATGGTCAATTTCCTCGGCATCATGCAGAACGAGTGGGCCGGCGCACAGGCATTTTCTTCCTTTGACACCTATCTGGCACCCTTTGTCAAGGTGGACAACCTGGATTATTACGAGGTCAAGCAGTGCATCCAGTCCTTCATCTACGGCGTGAACACGCCCTCCCGCTGGGGCACGCAGGCGCCGTTTACGAATGTCACCCTGGACTGGACGGTGCCGGAGGACATGAAAAACCTCAACGCCATCATCGGCGGCGAAAAGCTGGATTTCACCTACGGTGACTGCAAAAAAGAAATGGACATGATCAACAAGGCCTTTATTGAGATCATGATTGAAGGCGATGCCAACGGCCGCGGCTTCCAGTACCCGATCCCGACCTACTCCATCACCAAGGATTTCGACTGGTCTGAGACGGAGAACAACAAGCTCCTGTTTGAAATGACGGCCAAATACGGCACGCCGTATTTCTCCAATTACATCAACTCCGACATGCAGCCCTCGGATGTCCGCAGTATGTGCTGCAGACTGCGCCTGGATTTGCGTGAGCTGCGCAAAAAGGGCGGCGGCTTCTTCGGGAGCGGAGAATCCACCGGCTCCATCGGCGTCGTCACGGTGAACCTGCCGCGCATCGCCTACCTCGCGGATTCGAAGAAGGACTTCTACGCGATGCTGGACCGTTACATGGATATCGCGGCCCGTTCGCTTTCCGTCAAGCGCAAGGTCGTGACGCGCCTCATGGACGAGGGACTGTATCCTTACACGAAGCGTTATCTCGGCTCCTTTGACAATCATTTCTCGACGATCGGCATCGTCGGCATGAATGAGGCGATCTTAAACGCGAAGTTCCTTGACGGCGACATCACGACGGATGCCGGCCATGACTTCGCAAAGGAAGTGCTGGAGCACATGCGCGAGCGCCTGTCGGATTACCAGGAGCTGTACGGGGATCTGTATAACCTGGAGGCGACGCCCGCCGAATCCACGACCTACCGCTTTGCCCGTCATGACGTGGAGGAATTTCCGGACATCATCACGGCCGGCATGGAGGGAGATGCGCCGTATTATACGAACAGCACGCATCTGCCCGTGGGCTATACGGATGATATCTTTGATGCGCTGGAAAAGGAAGATGATCTGCAGACCATGTATACCTCCGGGACCGTGTTCCACGGTTTCCTCGGGGAGCGTCTCTCCGACTGGAGGAGCGCGGCGATCCTTGTCCGCCGCATCGCGGAAAACTTCAAGCTGCCGTACTACACGATGTCCCCGACCTACAGCGTCTGCGCGACACACGGCTATCTCCGCGGAGAACACTTCACCTGCCCGACCTGCGGCAGGGAATCCGAGGTCTATTCCCGCATCACCGGCTACTATCGTCCGGTGCGTAACTGGAATGACGGCAAGACCGCGGAATTCCATCAGCGCAGAACCTATGTGACGGAGGGCAATGCGGCAAAGGTGACGCCGGAGAACCGCAGCATCAAGGAAGAAAACGAAGCGGCATCCCTGACGGCCGCTGCCGCCAGCCGTGAAGAGGTGCAGTCCATTGTGCCGGAAATCGCGGAGAATGAAACGAGAGCAAGGGCGCTCCGGATGCCGAAGATCATCATCAAGAACTTTGCCTCCGATGCGCTGGAAGCGTCTCCGGATGTACCTTCGTATGATTTCGGTATCGGCACGGACGGACAGCTTCTGTTTGACCTGTCCCCGGAAGGGGAAAAGGAAACGAAAAGCGCGGACATGGGCGCCCTGCCGATCTTACTCACCACCAGCACCTGCCCGAACTGCAAGATCGCGGACCGGATGTTGAACGAGGCCGGTGTGGAGCATCGTATCCTCAGCGCGGAGGAGGACGAGGGCGCGGAGTATGCGGCAAAGTATCACATCAAAACCGCGCCGACCCTCTTTGTTCCGGACGGGGACGAAGGAGAGTATCAGGTGATCGGCTCCGTTTCCGGCATCAAGGGATATGTGAATTCCCTCGCGCTTCACTGAAAACCGACTTCTGACAAACCCATTTGCATACAACGCCTCCGGGGACGTACGCGACGTCTTCGGGGGCGTTCCCTACTGTCGTGAAATATGATATACTTTAACACATGAATGCGGCAGATCATATGAAGGACCGTGACAACATGGTCATCATCTATGAAATGCAGGGGCACAAACAGGAGTGGCGTCAGATTCGCAAGGCCTTGAAGGAAGCCGGGATCAGTCGTGTCAAGGCCAGGAGCTGGGAGGATGATCCCAATCTGTATGCCTACCCCCTGGATCCGCGTGACTTCGGCGCCGGCGGCAGGATCGACCGCTGGATTCATTCCATTTCCGTGCCGATGGAGGACGCCGATCTGGCAATGGAAATTGTCCTTCGTCTGTTTCCGGACTATACACCGTATGAACGCCGCGTGAACCGCGAACGGGATGAGGTTTCCGGCATGGTGGCGCCGCAGAATCTGAAGCGGAAGCGCACGGGCCGCTCACAGGCCGGCCCTGAGGAAGACGACAGGTTCAACAAAAAGGTCTTCTTCGGTCTCATCCGGAAAAACATGATCGGTGCGGTCATTGTCTTTGCTTTTTCCATCTACATCATCCTCTATGCGATTTTCATCAACGAACCGGAAACGACACAGACGCAGGAGGCCGTTGCGCAGGAGCAGCAGGCGGAGACGGAAGCGGTCATTCCGCAGCAGGCACAGTATATTGAGGCGGTGGACGCCAAGGGAGAAACCGTCCGTATCATTTATGCGGAGGCGCCAGCGCAAACCCAGGGCGGCGGTTACAACTGGTGGATGATGCTGCCGCTGTTACTGATGCCGGTGATGTTTATCGTGATTCTCCTGTTTAACATGCGCACGGCGCGCAATCAGGCGGGCGGGCCGCAGGAACCGGCCGGAAACACCTTTTTGCTGGAAAAAACGGATGAGGAGAAGCGCAAGACCTTTGATGATATCGGCGGATTAAAGCCGCTGAAGGAGGATCTGCGCGTGGTGGTGGATTTCCTCGGGAATCCGCTAAAATACCGGGAGGCGGGAGCGGACCTGCCCAAGGGGCTGCTTCTTGTCGGGCCGCCCGGCACCGGAAAAACACTGATTGCGCAGGTCATGGCAAGCGAGGCCGGGGTCGGCTTCCTTTATGCCAATGCCTCCGACTTTGTGGAGAAATATGTCGGCACGGGCGCCTCCCGCGTCCGCGCGCTCTTCCGCAAGGCGCGGAAGGAGGATCCCTGCATCGTGTTCATTGACGAGGTGGATACGCTCTGCGGCAAGCGCGGAGACGAAATGAACGCGGAGGACCGCAAGGCTTTGACGGCGCTTCTGACCGAGATGGACGGCTTTGACAAGACGGACAACATCCTCGTGATCGGCGCGACGAACCGCATGGAGGATATTGACGAGGCGGCCCTGCGCCCCGGACGCTTTACGGAGATCTATACCGTGCCGATCCCGGAGACAGTGGAGGAGCGGCTGGAGGTCATTGATATCTACATGAAAAACAAGAAGTTCGCGGAGGATTTTGACCGGCGGAACTTTGCGCATGAGATGATCGGCAGGAGTCCCGCGGAAATCCAGGGCATCCTGAATGAGGCCGCCATCATTTCCGTGCAGAAGGGACTGGATTATATCAACAAGGAATGCATAGAGGTGGCCGTTTACAAACGGCTCATGCACGGCCACCAGACGGATCATAACGAAACGGATCCCGAGGATTTAAAGACGATCGCCTACCATGAAGCGGGGCATGCGCTGATCGCGAGACTGACCGGCAGCAAGGTCACGAAGGTCACCATCATGCCGTCCACCTCCGGCGCCGGCGGCGTCACCTTTATCGCGCCCTTTGAGAAAAAGCTGCACACGAAGACCATGATGGAAAACAAGGTGATGGAGCTCTACGGCGGAAAGGTGGCGGAATACCTGCTGCATGGCCGTGACTGGGACCAGACCTCGCAGGGCTGTGCGAATGACATCGAACGTGCCACGCACATCTTAAAGGACATGGTCGATGCCTACGGCATGTCGGAAAACGGCCTGGTGAACATGCGCGTTTTGAACCGCGAAACCGGGGAGAACAGCACGCGTTACATCGTGCAGATGTCGGAAAGCCTGAAGGAACGCTGTGTCAAGCTGATGGAGGAAAACATCCACCGGCTGGAGGCCCTTGCGGAGGCGCTGCTGAAAAAGGATACGCTTTACGAAGACGAAATCAACGAGGTGCTCGGTCTGCAGCAGACGTAAGATGTGACGGAGGCTTCATTTTATCCGGAAAAATGCGCCTTTTTTCGCGAAAACACTTGACGTGACGCGGACTTGGTGGTAAGGTAGTAAAGGTTTCAGTGGGCTCGGCGCGAGTCCACTATCTTTTTGCCTGAAAGGCATGGTAAATAATGAACAAGCGGCAGATTGAGGAACGGGCGGAGGCCATGATCGGCCCCATCGCGCTGGAAAACGGCGTTTCCGTCTATGATGTGGAATATGTGCGCGAGGCGGGGGAATACTTTCTGCGCTGCTTCATTGACAAAGAGGGCGGCGTCACGATCGATCACTGCGTTTCCGTGAACCACGCGATGAGCAAGGCGCTGGACGAAGCGGATTTTATTGACGAGGCTTATACCCTGGAGGTCTCCTCCAAGGGGCTCGGGCGTGCGCTGACCAAGGACCGTCATTTCGCACAGGAGATCGGCAGCGAGGTGGACGTCAAGCTCTATCAGGCCGTTGACGGAAAAAAGCTGTTTCGCGGCGTACTGGAATCCTTTGACAGGGACAGCATTACCGTACGGACCGCGGAGGAAAGCAGGGTTTTTGCAAGAAAGGAAATTGCGAGCGTAAAGCTCACACTGGATTTGTAAAGGATCAGCGTTATGCTGACGGACAGGCGTCTATATTTCAACCACAAAGGAGGATACCGGAAAAAATGAACAAAGAATTGATGGAAGCCCTTGACATGCTGGAAAAGGAAAAGAACATCAGCAAGGAAAGCCTTTTCGAGGCGATTGAAAACTCGCTGGTGACAGCCTGCCGAAATCACTTCAAGAAGGCATACAATATCAGGGTGGAAATCGACCGTGAGACCTGTGAATACCGGCTGTTTGCCGAAAAGGAGGTCATCGATGACGATGACGAGCCGATTGACAAGATGACGGAGGTCTGTCTCCATGAGGCGCGTGAGACGGATCCGGCGTGCAATGTCGGGGATCTTGTGAACATTGAAATGGATTCCACGGAGTTTACGCGAATTGCCACACAGAACGCAAAGAACGTCATTCTTCAGAAGATCCGCGAGGAGGAACGCAATGCGATCTACCGCGAATACTCCGATAAGGAGCATCAGGTCGTGACCGGTGTCGTGCAGCGCTTCATCGGACGGAATGTTTCCGTGAACCTGGGAAGGACGGATGCGCTCTTAAACGAAAAGGAGCAGATTCGCGGCGAACGCTACCGGATCAGGGACCGTATGAAGGTCTATGTGCTGGAGGTGCGTGACTCCAACCGCGGTCCGCGCATCATGGTCAGCAGAACGCATCCGGAGCTGGTGAAGAAGCTGTTTGAGCAGGAAGTGACGGAAATCAAGGACGGCACGGTGGAGATTGTCGGGATTGCAAGGGAGCCGGGGAGCCGTTCCAAGATCGCCGTGTATTCCCACAACCCGAACGTGGATCCCGTCGGCGCCTGTGTCGGCGTGAACGGCAGCCGCGTTTCCATGATCGTGGATGAACTGAACGGCGAAAAAATCGACGTCATCCCCTGGGATGATAACCCCGGTAATCTGATCCAGAACGCCCTGTCGCCGGCGAAAATCGTCGCGGTGTTTGCGGACCCGGAGGACCAGACGGCCAAGGTCGTCGTGCCGGACAAGATGCTTTCCCTTGCCATCGGCAAGGAGGGGCAGAATGCGCGTCTTGCGGCAAGGCTGACGGGATATAAAATCGATATCAAATCGGAAACCCAGGCGAAGGATGCGCCGGGCTTCCGTTATGAAGATTATCTGGACGATGATTACGATGAAGAGGAGGAAGGCTACTACGATGAGGACGGCTCCTACATCGGACCGGAGGAGGACGATGAGGAAGCCTATGAAGAGGTGGAGTACGAAGACGATGATGCGGAGTATGAAGAGGATGCCGCAGAAGAGGACGTGACAGAGGACGCAGAGGAAGAGGACGAGGAAGAGGAAGAAGCGTGAAGCATGTTCCGGAGCGCAGCTGCATCGGCTGCGGAGAGAAGAAGGAAAAGTCTTCTTTGATCCGGATCGTCCGTATCAGGGAAAACACATCCGCAAATGATACACGGGATGCAGCCGGTTTTATGCTTGACCGGACAGGAAGGATGAACGGACGGGGCGCCTATCTTTGTGACAATGCGGAATGCCTGGCGCTTGCGGCAAAACGTCATTCCCTCGAAAGATCCTTTCACTGCAGGATTTCGCCGGAAATCTACGAGGCGCTGACGGAGGCCGTTCGGAAGACATGAGGAAGGAAGATGCCATCTTTGGCCTGTGCATGAGAGCGGGCTGCCTTGTCAGCGGAGAGGAATTCACGCTGTCCGCCGTAAGAAGCGGCAAGGCAAAGCTTGTGGTGGTGGCGTCGGATGCGTCCGGACAGACAAAGAAAAAGTTCCGGGACAAATGCGGATCCTACGGTACGGAGCTGATCGAATACGGCTGCATGTCTGACCTCGGACATGCGCTCGGAAAGGAGAAGCGCGCCGTTCTTGCGGTGACGGAAGAGGGCTTTGCAAAGAAGATCCGGGAGATGATATCATCCCTGCAAATGTAAGAGGAGGAGAAGAATTTAGTATGGCAAAAATCAAAATTTCCGCGCTGGCGGAGGAACTGAACCGGGAGGCGAAGGAAATCGTCGTATTCTTACAGGAACAGGGTGTGGAAGCCGCCAAACGTTCCACTTCTTCCGTGGAGGAGGAAGACGCGGACAAGGCGAGGGCTCATTTTGCCGCCGAAAAGAAGACGGTAAAAAAGAAGGCGGCTCCGGAAGATGCGGAGGAGGCAAAACCCAAAAAGAGCGCGACGGCTTCCGCCAAAAAGGAGGCGGCTTCGACGGAGGAGGATGCGCCGAAGAAGAAGGTCGTGAAAAAGAAAAAGGACCTGGAGGCCGTTGCCGAAGAGAATAAGACCGTGAAAAAGGATGCGGTCCGCACGGCCGTTTCCACGGAAAATGTCAATGCGGCGGATGACGCGGACAATGCGGACAGGGTTCCCGTCAAAAAGAAAAAGAAGATTATCATTGTTTCGAATACGGGAAATGCCAAAGCAGGCGGATTTCAGGGAACGGGCGCGCGTCCGGCCAGACCCGGAAGCGCCGGCCGCAGCGGTTTTTCCGCACAGAATGCCTATGTGCCGATCAAGCCCTTGACGGTTCCGTCCCAGCCGGACAGCTATCAGGGCGACATGAAAAAAACACCCGCAAAGCCGGTGCGCAAGGCGGTTGTCGAAAAGCCTGCCGTCAAAAAGCCAAAGGAAGTGACACGGGACGAGGTCACGCAGGAAAATGCACAGGCAACCGCGCTCGGCACGCGTGCCGCGGACAGCAAGCTCAAGGCACCCGTTTCCAGAACGGCGGATGCCGTTTCCCAGGATGCCAAACGCGTCGTCCGGAAGGAGCAGACGCCAAGACCCGTGAAGCCGGGCGCTGCGGCGCCGGCACCCGCTCAGCCCGGTGCGCAGCCGGTCGATAAGGGCAGGGGAAGCGCAAAGCGCGGCGGAAAAACAGACAAATCCAGGGACCAGAAGGGCACAAAGGACCGTCCCGAGACGGATAAACGCAGGACACAGGGGAAGGAGCGCGGCGGCGGCAAAAACCTGACCCGGATGACGGACGAGGCGCAGGAAACGCGTCAGAAGCGCGTCGGCCGCTTTATCAAGCCGGAGGTCAAGAAGGTCGAGGAACCGGAGGAACAGATCAAGGTCATTTCCGTTCCGGAGAAGATCACGATCAAGGAGCTTGCGGACAAAATGCGGATCCAGCCCTCCGTCATCATCAAAAAGCTGTTCCTTGCGGGACAGATCGTGACGGTGAACTCCGAGCTCAGCTATGAAGAGGCGGAGAACATTGCGATCGAGTATGAGATCATCTGCGAAAAGGAGATCCCGGTTGACGTGATCGAGGAGCTCCTGAAGGAAGAGGAGGACGCCCCCGAAACGCTGAAGAAGCGTCCGCCGGTCGTCGTAGTCATGGGACATGTCGATCACGGTAAAACCTCTCTTCTGGACAGGATCCGTCAGACAAACGTGATTGACAAGGAGGCCGGCGGCATCACCCAGAAGATCGGCGCCTATTCCGTCACGGTGAACGGACGCTCCATCACCTTCCTGGATACACCGGGACATGAGGCCTTCACCGCCATGCGTATGCGCGGCGCAAACTCCACGGACATCGCCATCCTCGTGGTGGCGGCGGATGACGGCGTGATGCCGCAGACGGTGGAAGCCATCAATCATGCCAAGGCGGCGGGGGTGGAAATCGTCGTCGCGATCAACAAGATCGATAAGGACGGCGCCAACATCAACCGTGTGAAGCAGGAGCTGACGGAGCATGAGCTGGTCGCAACGGACTGGGGCGGCTCCACGGAATTCGTGGAGGTATCCGCAAAGACCGGGGAAGGTATCGATACCTTACTGGAAACCATCCTTCTGACGGCGGACATTTTAGAGCTGAAGGCGAATCCCGACCGTAAGGCACGCGGTCTTGTGCTGGAGGCGGAGCTCGACAAGGGCCGCGGTCCGGTGGCGAATGTCCTTGTGCAAAAGGGAACGCTCCATGTCGGAGACTTTATTTCCGCCGGCGCCTGTTCCGGTAAGGTCCGCGCCATGATGGACGACAAGGGAAGACGCGTCACGGAGGCGTTGCCGTCCCAGCCGGTGGAGATTCTCGGTCTTTCCGATGTGCCTGCCGCGGGCGAAATCCTTGTGGCGCATGAGAGTGACAAGATTGCAAAGCAGTATGCGAATACCTATCTGCAGCAGCATAAGAAGGATCTGATTGACGAGACCAAGGCGAGAATGTCGCTGGATGACCTGTATTCCAAGATCGAAGAAGGCAAGCTCAAGGAGCTCAACATCATCATCAAGGCGGATGTGCAGGGAAGCGCCGAGGCGCTCAAGACGAGCCTTCT